>NZ_FNYW01000008.1 GCF_900109085.1 Alkalibacterium gilvum
TTTTTAGTAATCGAGTGTTCCTCATTCATCGATCCGCAGTGATGACAAGCCTTCGGCTTGTATGTCAATGTAGCTTGATAAACTAAGTAGTTCGTCTCTTTTATCTTTTCTTCGGGACAAAGATAATTATTTACATCAAAAATAATGTTTTCATCTTTAATATTTAGTGAATTTCGTATAATATGAGAGTGGGTCATGTAGATTCTCCTTTGATTGGTTTTCGTCGACTTAATTATAAGGGAATCTACTGGCCTTTTTCTATTGATATACAAAAAAACGTGCCAGCGAGTTCGTTAGAACTCACCAACACGATTAATTATAGAACCACAAGAATACACACAGAACGATAGCATCTAGTGGGCGAATATGTGTAAAATGAAATGGATGATGGTATACTAGACATGCATTAAAACGAATGCATTTTCAAAAGGAGAGAAGAAGATGATCAAAACTTTTAAAAATAGACTGAAATTTATTGCTGCCTTAAGTGTCTTAAGCTTGATGCCAATAGCAACGGTAAATGCATCGGAAGGAATAGATACCAGCGTAGTTAATGAAGCATGGGGATTGCCGACCTTTGTATATGGAGGTGGATTGAATGATGCTCAAATTAATGACACATCAGATCTACTTGGAATTGATAATAGAGAAAATGTGGCAAGTGTAGACGTTACAGGAAATGATTTACAAAATTATTTAGGTACAGGTTCAGGGAATACGTCTAGTATGATTTCTTCCGTTCTTGTTCAAAGAGAAAACGAAGGCGGTGGTGTGACTGTTTTAATTGAAACACCAGAAGATATAACTGAAATTACAGAAGAGCAGTATGTCAATGCAGCGATCACTGCTGGAGTGGAAGATGTAACTATTATGGTTGCAAGTATTCGTCCCGTAACAGGCGAGAGTGCATTGACAGGAATATATAAAGCCTTTGATATAAATGGGGAAGAGTTGGACCAAGATCGTATGAAAGTGGCTCAAGATGAACTGGAAACCACTAACGATATTGCCCAAGCTAATGAGGGCAATGAAGGATTTGATACAGCACGATTGGATCAAGCCATTGTCGAAATTAAACAACAGCTAGCAGAACTGCGCGAGAAGCAGGATGATTTGGCTACACGCGAAGATATTGAGCGTATCATTAATGATGCACTGGAAAATAATGAGCTAACGAACGTAATCAGCCAGGAACAAATCGATCGTTTATTAGGATTTTTTGAACGTTATCAACAAACCGGAGCCATTAATTCTGAAGAAGTTAAAAAGCAATTGGAGAATTTATCCTCTAATATAAAAGATCGCTTTGGTGATTTATGGCAAGATGCTGAAGACAGTGGATTAATAGATAAAATCGGTAATTTCTTCAGTGAATTGTGGCAGACGATAAGAAATTTTTTTAATTAAATAAAAAGGAGTCAGATCAAAATATGATCTGACTCCTTTTCTGTTTTAAAAATCAAACTAAATTAACGAGGAAATACTTTTTCTTACCTTTACGTATAATAATGAAGCGTTCTTCAAAGCTATCCTCTTTTGAAATTAAATAATCAACATCTTTAACTTGGACACCTTTGATACGAATAGCACCATTTTTGATGTCTTCACGCGCTTGGCGTCTTGAAGGTTCAATCTTAGTTATATCAACTAGGAACTCAACTAAGTGATGTTCGCCTAGAGGTGCGTTTGATGTTGGAACATCTTTAAATGTCGTTTCAATTTGGTCTGCCGTTAATTCTTGGATGTCACCAGAAAAGAGGGCTTGTGAAATTTTAATTGCTTCATCTAAGGCGTTTTGTCCATGAACAAAACGAGTCATTTCTTCTGCTAGAGCTTTTTGTGCTGCACGTTTATGTGGCTCTGTTTCTACTTTTTCAGCCAAAAGGTCTATTTCTTCTTTTGAAAGGAAGGTAAAGTACTTCAAGTATTTCACAACATCTCGGTCATCTTGATTAAACCAGAATTGGTAAAACTCATAAGGCGTTGTTTTTTCAGGATCCAGCCAGATGGCACCGTCAGCAGATTTACCAAATTTTGTTCCATCCGCTTTTAAAAGTAGTGGAATTGTGAGACCAAATGCTTTGGCTTCTGTTCCTTCTTTTTTACGTATCAAGTCTAAACCTGCAGTGATATTCCCCCATTGGTCAGAACCGCCAATTTGAAGTTGGACGTCTTCATTCTGATATAAGTGCAGAAAGTCTACCGACTGAATGATTTGATAACTGAACTCAGTAAAGGAAATACCTGTATCTAAACGGCTTGATACAACATCTTTTGCAAGCATGGTGTTGATATTGAATTCTTTTCCGAAATCACGAAGAAAATCAAGGAAAGAGAGTTCGCTTAGCCAGTCATAATTATTTACCAATTTGATACCTGACTGTTCGGATCCCGCCTCGAATAACTGGCGCATTTGCCCGCTTAATTTTTCAGCATTCTTTTCAATCTGATCCATTGTTTGGAGAAGACGCTCAGATTTACGCCCACTAGGGTCACCAATAGAACCTGTCCCTCCACCAATAAGAATAACTGGCTTATGTCCAGCCAGCTGGAATCGTTTCAAAATCATAAATGGAATCAAATGACCGACGTGCATGCTGTCGCCTGAAGGGTCAATACCACAATATAAAGCAACCTCTTTTTCATTTGTGAGTTCACGCAGGCCGTCTTCATCTGTCTGCTGATTAATGGCCCCGCGCCATCTTAGTTCGTCTAATATATTCATGTTTTAAATGTCTCCTTTTACATATTTTTGAGCAACAAAAAATCCCCACAAAAGTTTATATACTTTTGCCGGGACGAACAGAGCCGTGGTACCACCCAGATTAAAGTCAATAATATTATATGTACTGACCTTACTCAATCCTATAACGCTAGGATGCGTCTCAAAAGAGAAAAGCTCACGAGTGTAATTCGTATTGTCTGCCTAGGCGAATTTTCACCAGCCATTCGCTCTCTAAAACTATTCAGACATACTACTGTGCTCAGTCATCGCTGATATTTTATATACAAGTTAGTATAAGGGAATGAAAAGAATTAGTCAACTACACATCCTCTGCTTATTTTTTATATTGTTTATTTAAGAGCAAATTGCATTCTTATAAGTGGAGATATGTGGCTTGTATGCTAAACTATAAATAAGAGTTAATGGGAAAGGATGAGGAGACTTGGTTAAGAATCGAAAAGACGTGTTTAATTTAAATAGAGAACCAAAAGCCCCAGTTGAATCACAGATTATATGGGAGAATTACCGATTCACTATTTTAACAACTGCACTTTTCCGTTTAGAATATAATGCAAATGGTGACTTCGAAGACCATGCGACACAAGTCGTTTTGAATCGTAATTTCAACACACCAGAATTCAAGAAAAAAGAAAATGATGACTATATAGAAATAATTACAGCCAAAGCGCATCTTATTTTTCATAAAGAAAAGGGTGGATTTACAAAAAACAACCTTCAAATAGAAGCGATTGGGAATTATAGTCTTTATCATAGCAGCTGGCACTTTGGAGAAAAACCAGAAACCCTTAAAGGGACGGCGCGTACATTAGATTTTACAGATGGAGCAATCGAACTCAAAGAGGGACTTATGAATAAAAGTGGGTATTCTGTTTTTGATGACAGTGAATCCATGTGCTTAACCGATGATGGTTGGGTAGAAAAAAGAACTAAGGGCGTTACAGATATGTATTTCTTTGGGTACGGGAGGGACTACTTAGGTACGTTGAAAGACTATCATCACCTTACAGGCAAAGCACCCATGCTACCAAGATACGCCTTGGGGAATTGGTGGAGTCGTTATTACCCTTATACTCAAGAGGGATATAAACGTTTAATCAAAGAGTTTGAAACCAGAGAATTTCCTTTTTCAGTTGCAGTTATCGATATGGATTGGCATCTTACTGATGTGCCGTCTGAATATGGTTCAGGTTGGACAGGCTATACTTGGGATACAGATTTATTCCCAAATCCAAACGCGTTTCTTAGCTGGCTTAAAGAGCGAGGTTTGCGAACTACATTAAATCTACATCCTGCGAATGGGGTGCAGCCCTATGAAGAAATGTATGAACCAATGGCTGAAGAGATGGGCATTGATATAGAAGAGAAAAAACCCATCAATTTTGATATTACAAACGATACATTTTTAGATGCTTATTTTAAATATTTGCATCATCCGCATGAAGAGATTGGTGTTGATTTTTGGTGGATTGATTGGCAGCAAGGAAGTGTGACTAAAGTAGAAGGCCTGGATCCGTTATGGATGCTTAACCACTATCACTTTCTAGATAACGGACGTGGAGAAAGTCGGCCTCTTGTTTTCTCAAGATATGCCGGTTTAGGGTCTCACCGATATCCTATTGGTTTTTCTGGAGATACGTCGGCAACGTGGGACTCATTAGATTTTCAGCCATACTTTACAGCAACCTCTTCCAATGTTGGTTATGGTTGGTGGAGTCATGACATTGGCGGACACTTCGGTGGGAAAAAAGATAACGAACTCTTTGTACGTTGGATACAGTTTGGTGTCTTCTCACCAATCAATCGGCTTCATAGTCAAGATGGTGAATTCAGCGGAAAAGAGCCATGGCGCTATGGGAATAATGCTGAGAGAATAGTTAAGGAATATCTGCAGTTAAGACATCGTTTAGTGCCTTATACTTATACGATGAATGTGATTAGTCATTTTGATGATTTTCCACTTATTCGACCAATGTATTATCATCATCCTTGGAAAGAAGAGGCATATGAAGTACCTAATCAGTATTATTTTGGGACTCAAATGATTGTTGCCCCCGTTACCACACCTCTCAAAAAAAACTTGCGGTTAGGGCAGGTCAAAGTCTGGCTTCCTGAAGGACGATGGTATGACTTCTTTATTAACCGTGCTTATGAAGGCGGGCGTACGATAGATATGTATCGTTCATTATCAGCGTATCCCGTATTTGTAAAAGCGGGTGGAATCGTTCCGCTCGATCAGAGCTTCAGCAATTACACGGATAATCCAGAAACTATGGAAGTTAACGTTTACGCTGGAGATAATGGGAGTTTTTCATTATACGAAGATGATGGCCTTGGAAAAGATTTAGAAGAAGTAACCACTAAAATGTCACTGATGTGGAATCAAGAGAATGATGACTGTTCGATTTTCCGGATAGATAAACCGGATGGAAACCATGGCGTTTTACCGGCAGAAAGACAGTTTACACTAACCTTAGTCGGCTTTGCGTGTCATAAAATGCCAGAAGTGTATGTGAATGATAAAAAAATTGATGTTGAAGTCTTTCGTAAAGGAAAAGTTACGAAAGTTATTATACCAAAGCAACCGATAGATGCTGCGTATAATGTTTATCTAAAAGACATGGCTTTAAAATACAATGACATGCACGGTGAGTTGTTCCGCTTTCTTGATCGCGCTCAATTACCAGCAAGTCAAAAAGAAAAAATATATAACACAGTGATTAGAGGGAAGACGAGTGCCCGTGTTATTAGCGCATTACTCGCCCTAGATTTAGACGAAGATCTTCTTGGGGCTATTAGTGAAATTGTCTGGGCAAATCCAGATGAAGTCGATTAAAATAAAAAAGAAATAGAAAAAAGAAAGCAGGAATCGGGTCAAAATGACTAGCCATACTGCTTTCTTTTTTTGATCTTATTTTAGGCACTCGTCTCAACTCATGATATAATAGAGGGAACACAGATATTAAGGAAGTGAGCTTTTATAATGGAGAAGGTAGTTTTTCTTGACATAGACGGCACTCTTGTAACAAAATACAACAGCATTCCCGAGTCAGCAAAACAAGCAATACAAGACTTAAAAAAGAATGACATATTACCCGTTATTGCCACAGGACGTGCGCCTTTACTTATTGAGGAAGTGCGTAAGGAATTAGGAATTGATAGTTACATTGCCATGAATGGTCAACTTGTTGTCCATAAAGGTGAAGTGGTCTACCACAATCCGATTGAAAAAGAGATAGTAAGTAAACTGATTGATCAGGCAGTAGAAAATAACGATGGGATAATATTATGCGGTGCCAAGGATATATTCAGTAACTCCATAGTATCACTTGCTAAGCGTAGCTCAGTACTCACTCTACTCAAAGGGGTTGTGAAAATAATCCCCGGTTCGATTCAGTTTTCGCTTTTAAGTCGCTTGATAAAAAAGCCGCCCAAACCAAAAGATTATGAAGGCAAACCTATTTATCAAATAATCGTTGAAACATCGATTGAAGAAGAACGACACTATAAGGAAATTTTTGAAGACTTGCATTTTGCAAGGTCAAATCATTACACGGTAGATATAATCAGCGAAGGTATTTCCAAAGCCACTGGAATTGAGCATTATTTAAATCATCTAGGTTTAAAAAAAGAAAATACCTACGCTTTTGGTGATAGCCCCAATGATCTAGAAATGCTCGCGTATGTCGATACTAGTGTTGCGATGGGCAATGGTTGGGATAGTGTTAAAGAAGCAGCTGATTATGTAACGGATGACGTAGATAAAGACGGTATCAAAAATGCATTAAAGCATTTCAAACTGATATAAACTCTCTCATTCCATTCTTTTTCAATAGGCCCTCCTATGCTATACTAGTTAAGAAAAGATTTTTAGCATTAGGAAGGACTAAATCAAAGTAAATTAAAGGAGGACATTAAGTTGTCTGAAAGAAAATCGTTTTACATTACAACCCCTATTTATTATCCAAGCGGCCAGTTACATATAGGTAATGCCTATACAACAATCGCGAGTGATGTGCTAGCCCGATACAAACGTTTAAAGGGGTTTGACACGTTTTATCTTACTGGAACAGATGAGCATGGTCAGAAAATCGAAACAAAAGCTAATGAACTGAATCAGTCACCAAAAGAATATGTTGATATGATGGCGAAAGGAATAAAAGAACTCTGGAAGACACTTGAAATATCTAATGATGCCTTTATCCGTACAACAGATCCCAAGCATAAAGAAGTTGTCGGTAAAATTTTTGAAAAACTTGTTGCCCAAGGCGACATCTATTTAGGTGATTATGCTGGCTGGTATTCTGTATCTGATGAAGAGTTTTTCACTGAGACTCAATTAGCCGAGGTGTTTAAAGATAAAGAGGGCAACATTATCGGCGGGGTTGCACCAAGTGGCCATGAGGTTGAATGGGTAAAAGAAGAGTCCTATTTCTTTAAAATGAGTAAATATGCTGATCGTTTATTGGAATATTACGAAACGCATCCTTCATTTATTCAACCTGAATCACGTAAAAAAGAAATGATTAATAACTTTATTAAACCCGGACTTGAAGATTTAGCGGTGTCTCGCACAACATTTGACTGGGGAATTTCAGTCCCATCAAATCCAAAACATGTGGTTTATGTGTGGATTGATGCACTTACCAATTACATTACAGGTCTTGGCTATGACCCAGATTTAGGCGGCTTTGATAATCAACCTGAGACATTTAAAAAGTATTGGCCGGCAGATGTGCAAATGGTTGGGAAAGAAATTGTCCGTTTCCATACAATATACTGGCCTATATTACTTATGGCACTTGATTTACCATTACCTGAACAAGTTTTTGGTCACGGTTGGTTATTGATGAAGGATGGAAAAATGTCTAAATCTAAAGGGAACGTTGTTTATCCCGAGAAATTGGTTGAACGCTATGGTGTAGATGCTGTACGTTATTACTTGATGCGAGAAGTCACCTTTGGTAGTGATGGTGTATTTACGCCCAAAGATTTTGTTTCCCGTATAAATTATGACTTAGCCAACGATTTAGGTAATTTGGTGAATCGTACGGTAGCAATGATTAATAAGTATTTTGATGGGAAAACGCCAGCGTATAAAGGAGATATCACGTCGTTTGATGAGGCACTACGCCTACAAGTACTTGAAACCGTTGATGACTATGAAATGGATATGTCTCAGATGCAATTCAGTTCTGCACTTAAATCAGTTTGGAAGCTTATTTCGCGTACCAATAAATATATCGATGAAACGGCACCTTGGGTTTTAGCTAAAGATGAGAGCAAGAAAGAAGCACTTGAAAGTGTTATGGCTCATTTGTCTGAAAGTCTACGCATTACTGCTATATTACTTCAGCCTATTCTGATGCATACATCTAAAGCAATCACTGAACAGTTAGGCTTTTCTGATTCAGATGTTGCCTTTGAAAAAGTGACAGTCATGAAGCTTGATGAAGGCAAGACAGTTGTTAAAAAAGGGACACCTATATTCCCTCGCTTAGACGTGGATGAAGAAGCAGAGATTATAGAAAGCTGGATGAAGCAAACGTCTGAAGATGAAGGAGAATCAGAGGAATTGGATACATTTAATCCGGAAGAAACAACGCTAACATCTGTTAAAGATAAAGAAATAAAATATGATGTATTTGATCGTATGGAACTGAAAGTAGCAGAAATTGTTGCAGCGACAAAAGTTGAAAATGCGGATAAGTTACTGAAATTTAGGCTCGATGCGAATGACGAAGGCGGACACCGTCAGATATTATCTGGAATTGCTGCTTTTTACCCTGACCCAGAAGAACTTGTTGGTAAAAAGGTTGTTATTGTAGCTAACTTGAAGCCAAGAAAAATGCGTGGAGAAATTAGTCAAGGGATGATTCTTTCCGCTGAGGATACAGAAGGAAATCTAACAGTGGTCGAAGCGCCCACTCATATGCCGAATGGCTCAATTGTGGCTTAACAGATTTCAATGAAACAAATTTAATATAATCAGAAATTCCAGTAAAGAAAAAAGAGCGGTCTTTTACCTTTGTTGGAATTTCTCTTTTTAAAGTGAAAGTTAAATTGTACGAAAGAGATAAGTAAAGGAGAGAACGTATGCTTTTTGATACACATACACACATTAATGTACACCAATTTAAAGAAGAAGAAGCCGAAGCGATTGAACGTGCAAGAGAAAATCAGGTATCCCGCATGGCAGTGGTTGGCTTTGATACAGACACCATTCAAAAATCTTTAGAATTGAGTGATAAATTCGAAGGTGTTTATTCAATCATTGGATGGCACCCAACTGAAGCAGGCTCATATACCGATGCTGTTGAAAATCAACTCATAGAAAAACTTAAGGGCGATAAGATTGTTGCGATGGGTGAAATGGGGCTTGATTACTACTGGGATGCTGACCCAAGAGCTGTGCAGCATGATGCCTTTCGCCGTCAAATAAGAGTGGCAAAAGAATTAAATCTTCCTATCAGTATTCATAATCGTGAAGCAACAGAGGATGCCTATAAAATCCTTAAAGAAGAACACGCTGGCGATACTGGAGGAATCATGCATAGTTTTAATTTAGATACCTACTGGATGGAAAAGTTTCTAGATATTGGGATGCATATATCCCTGAGCGGGGTTGTTACTTTTAAAAATGCGCCTGAAGTTAAAGAGGTAGCTAGGATTGTTCCTTTTGAAAAATTACTCGTAGAAACGGATGCGCCTTATCTAGCCCCTATGCCTAATCGTGGTAAGCGAAATGAACCAGCTTATGTTAAGTATGTCGCTGAAGAGGTTGCTAAACAAAGAGGATTAACGCTTGAGGAAGTAGCAAAACAGACGACCCAGAACGCCAATCGCCTGTTTAAACTGAAAAATTAAGGTGAATAGAAAATGAAGAAAATAAAAGAAATTATTGTTGTCGAAGGTAAGGATGATACCAAACGTATACAACGTGCTGTAAAGGCAGACACTATCGAAACGCGCGGCTCGGCGATTAATGATGAAATACTTGAACGAATTGCCTTGGCTCAAGAAACGCGTGGGGTTATTGTGTTTACTGATCCAGACGGTCCCGGGGAAAAAATTCGGAAAATCATTTCAAAAAACATTCCGGGAGTTAAGCATGCTTTCATCACCAGAGATCAAGGGCGTCACAGAAAATCCGTTAAAGCAAGTCTGGGTATTGAGCATGCCTCTTTTGACGATATAAAAGAGGCCTTGGACAAAGTTGTGGAAGAACGAATGGATGCAAAGGAGACGGTGAGCCGGGCTTTTCTAATAAGAGAAGGGCTCATCGGAACGGATAAAGCAAGGGAGCTTAGAGAGGCCCTTGGAGAAGAGCTGCGTATTGGTTATACTAATGGGAAACAATTAAAAAAACGGTTAACCATGTTTGGCTTTACAGAACCAGATGTCAAAGCAGCTTTAGACAGAATACGAAAGGAACCGTATGATAATGAATCATAAAGATATTGCAACACCTAACCGTACGAAAGAAATACTTCAAACCTATAATCTCTCTGCCAAAAAAAGTTTAGGCCAGAATTTTATCATTGATACCAATATATTGAAAAATATTGTCGAAGAGGGAGATGTCTCTGAGCGTACGACAGTCATCGAAATTGGGCCAGGCATAGGAGCATTAACAGAACAATTAGCCAAACAAGCAGGTCGGGTCATTGCTTTTGAAATAGATGATCGTTTACTTCCTGTTTTAGAGGACACACTCTCTCCTTATAATAATATTGAAATCATTCATAAAGATATTTTAAATGTTGATATGGAAGCTTTTTACACCTCTCACTTAAAAGAAGCAGAAGAAATTGTGGTTGTAGCCAATCTGCCTTACTATATTACGACACCTATTATTTTGAGATTTCTAGAGTCTAATCTACCGGTTGACCGTATGGTATTGATGATGCAAAAGGAAGTGGCCAGTCGTCTGTCTGCCCAGGCAAGTACGAAGGCGTATGGGTCCTTGTCTATTGCAGTACAGTACTATATGAATGCTGAGGTAGCCTTTACTGTGCCTAAAACTGTCTTTATGCCACAACCGAATGTAGATTCAGCTATTATTAAACTAAGTAGAAAAAGTGAAAACGTCAATGTAGTGGATGAGAAACTATTCTTTACTCTTACAAGGGCTGCTTTTGTACAACGTCGAAAAACATTATGGAATAACCTCCAGGTGGCGTTTGGTAAAGATCCAATGATGAAAGAGAAAATGTCAGAAGGTATTCTCCAAGCAGGAATAGACCCGAAAAGAAGAGGAGAGACCCTCACAATCGAAGAATTTGCCCGTTTATCTAATGCCTTTAGCCAACTAAATATCACCCCCCAAAATGCTATTCGGTGATGAAGTGTTAAAATGCATATAAAAGAAAAACACGAACAATAAAGATTGACTATTGGCATGTTGTGTTAAAGAAATCTCATTTTGTAAACCGATTAATTGATTTTTAAAGGATTTAAAACTCACTATAATTTAATATTCACATGAAATCCTATCTTTATTGGGCTTATAGCTTTTAATTTTCGTTTTTTAGTGTTATGATGGGTATACTACTTTGTGAGGTGAGTCGGAATATGCCAATTACTTTAGCGAGCATTAAGAAAACCTTGGATAGTCAAATTGGACAAAAAATCAAATTGACTGCACAAGCGGGACGAAAAAAGACGACAGAGCGCAATGGTATTTTAACAGAAACATATCCTTCGATTTTCGTCGTAGAACTTGATCAGAAAGAAAATGCAGTGGAACGCGTCTCATATAACTACACAGACGTATTAACGAGTGCTGTAATAGTCGAACTTTCAGAAGAAAATAATCTAGCATTCAACTAATTGAATTAAATAAACGGTGGTAGTATGATTTATATAAATTGTACTACTTTTTTTTGTTTAAAATACTGTAAGTAAAGGATAAAATAGAATCTCAACTCCTATAACCCAATATTTTCTTGACAGGGGTTAAAAGAAAGTGATATTCTTTAAATCGTAATCATTACGATTTGACTTATCGGAGGAAAATATAAATGAAAATAACAAAGAGCATGATTTTTTCTATTCTAACTGTTTTTGTACTTGTTGGGTGTGCAAAAGAAGGGGAAGAGTCAAAAGGAACGTCTTCAAATAATAAAGAGAAGCTATCCGTTGTAACAACTTTCTATCCAGTCTATGAATTTACCGAGAAAGTTGCTGGGGATCGGGCGAACATTGAAATGATGATTTCTGGTGGGACAGATGTCCATCATTATGAGCCGAGTGCTAAAGATATGGCCATGATAAATGATGCAGATATGTTTGTTTACAGCAGTGATGAAATGGAAACATGGGTGCCAAGCATGCTTGATTCTCTTGATAACAGTGACCTTTTGGTAGTGGAACAAGCTGAAGCAATTGAATTACTTGAACCTAATGAAGAAACGTCTGGGGATCACGATCACGACAGCGAACATAACGATGACGACGATCATGACCATGCAGTGGATCCGCATATCTGGTTAGACCCTGTCTTGGTTCAACAGCAAGTAGAAACGATGAAAGAGACCTTAATTGAAGTTGATCCAGAACATTCAAGGGATTACTCTAAGCGTGCAGAAGCATATCAGGGTGAACTTCAAGAGCTTGATAGAGAACTGGCAGAGGCTTTCAAAGATGCTAAGCAACGCCGTTTTGTAACGCAACATGAGGCCTTCGGTTATCTAGCCGATCGGTATGATTTAAATCAGATGGCGGTAGGCGGCTTATCTACTGAGGTCGAGGTTAGCCCGTCGCGTATAGCTGAAATCAATCATAAGGTTGAAGAGTATGCCATTCCTATCATTTATTTTCAAGAGGGAGCGAACTCTGCGATAGCTGAAACAATAGCTAATGAAATAGGTGTTGAGGTTGCTGAATTATATAGTTTAGAGTATTTACCCCAAAATATTGAAGATAAAGGGCAAGGTTATATTGAAGCAATGAGAAAAAATTTAGAAGCCTTGAAAATGAGTATCTATTAAATTTCAACTTATGATAATTAAGCATAAATGAAAGTGGGAAAGAATATGCAATATATAAAAGTGGAGGATTTAGCCTTCCATTATGAAGACGAGCCGGTACTGGAAAACATTTGTTTTCAAGTTAACTCCGGCGATTTTGCCATGCTCACAGGTGAAAATGGCGCAGCCAAAACAACGCTTTTACGTAATATTTTAGGATTGTTGAAGCCGACAAAGGGCTCTGTGACGCTTTCTAAGAAGAATAAGGAAGGGGAAAAGTTAGTTGTTGGCTATATCCCTCAGCAAGTTGCCTCTTTTAATGCTGGGTTTCCAAGCACAGTCCTTGAGTTAGTCAATTCTGGACGCTTTCCAAGGGGGAAATGGTTCAAAAAATTGAATGCAGACGATAAAGAGCATGTAAAAAAAGCTCTAGAATCTGTTGGGATGTGGGATGCCCGTCATAAAAAAATTGGTGAATTATCGGGTGGGCAAAAACAACGGATATCCATTGCCCGTGTATTTGCCATGGACCCAGACCTATTTATTTTGGATGAGCCAACCACAGGGATGGATGTCGACTCTAGAGAAGAATTTTATAAACTTCTCCAACATGCAAGTGAGTTTCACAATAAAGGTATACTGATGGTGACCCATGATCACGAAGAAATCAGACACTATGCCAATAAACATATTGAACTTATAAGAAAGGAGGGCTCACCATGGAGGTGTTTTTCTACGGATTCATGCAAAGAGCGTTCCAAGCATCCATCCTCATTTCACTAATCGCTCCTGTACTGGGTTTGTTTTTAATATTAAGGCGTCAGTCTTTAATGGCGGATACCTTATCACACGTTTCATTAGCTGGAGTAGCCTTAGGTTTACTTTTGGGGTATGATCCTACATGGATTAATATACTAGTTATTGTGATAGCGGCTATTTCACTTGAATATTTAAGGAAGGTGTACCGGACATATTCTGAAATTTCCATTGCTATTTTAATGTCTGGCGGAATGGCTGTAGCCCTTGTTTTAATGGGCCTAAATGATAGTGGAGGAACTGTGAGTATTCAACAGTTTCTTTTCGGTTCAATTGTTACGATAAGTAATCAACAAGTTTGGATGTTACTTATATTGACAAGTATTATTCTTATTTTATATGGTATTTTCCGTAAACCTATGTATACACTGACTTTTGATGAAGAGACAGCTTACACTGCTGGTTTGCCGATACAATTTATGTCATTGCTGTTCAATATATTAACGGGAATAACGATTGCGCTTATCATGCCAATTGTTGGAGCGTTGCTGGTTTCTGCGATACTAATTATGCCAGCGGCTATTTCTATAAGACTGAGCAAACGATTTAATGGTGTTATAGTTATAGGTATCGGTGTTGCTTTAACCGGTATGATACTGGGACTTTTGGCCTCCTACTATATAGGAACACCACCTGGCGCATCGATTACATTAATTTACATTGCCATCTTTTCTTTGATTTCAGTATTTAAATAAAGGGAAAAAAACAAAGAGAAGCTGAGAGAACAATCAGCTTCTCTTTGTTTATACGCGTTAAATAATCCTACAAAAACAAGTCGTCTTTCTAATAGGATTTTATTGGATAGTAAATGTGAAGATATACGGAATAAAATATGAATGATTGGAACAGACTTTGTTTAAAAGAGAGCAACGTGATACACTATTTTTATATATAAAATAAGAACAATAAAAATTTGATTTAATAGCTCAATATTGAATAAGAGGAGGATTTGATGGTATCTGATTTGTTTGTCAATTTTTCTGTTGTTATCTCACTAATTTTTATTTATATGAAATTGAGATGGAAAAGTTATGAAAAGTCATCTGTTCCAGGGCTCTCTGCGCTTATAGATGGAATTTGTGGTGGAACCTTGGGCTACCTTTTGATGTATTTTTCTATAAATGTTACATCAGACACAATTATTGATTTCAGGTTTGTTCCAGTTATGCTTCTTGTTTTGTTTGTAAGCAAGCGGTCTGCATTAATAGCTGCTTTAATTATTGTATTGGGTCGTTTTCAGATTGTTATGGGACTATCAGCTGTATACGCGTCCTACTTGATGCTTACACTTTTAGTAGGCTATCATATACTAGATCGTTTATTAAAAAAGGAAGAACGTATGCTAAGAAAGGGATTTTATTTCATTCTATATTCCAATATAGCGACCACTTATTTCCTAATTATTGCCGTTGACAAAGTTAATTTACTTCCAGTGATTCTTCTATTTTGGTTAACAGCAACCCTTACTGGTATGTCTGCCGTATATCTCGTCAACTACATAAGGAATTCGGAATACCTATTTAATAAATATCAGGTTGAGTCATCTACAGATTTTTTGACTGGTTTAAGTAATGTCAGACAATTTGCAGACTATTGGACAAAGGTTTCTCAAAAGGCAGAAAAAACCCAAGAGGCTTGTGCAATTATCATGCTTGATATTGATCGATTTAAATTGACTAATGACACCTATGGTCATGCTGCGGGTGACTACGTCCTTGTTGAATTGGGACGTTTGCTTGAAGAAACTATTCAAGACAAGGGGATAGCCTTTAGAAAAGGCGGGGAAGAATTTACAATTGTTTTACCAAAAACAGGTAAGGGCGAAGCCGTTGAGTTGGCAGAGAACATTAGAGAAAAAGTTGCTAAACATAAATTTGTAACTAACCAATTAGTGCGTATTCCAGTGACGATTTCTATTGGTGTCGCTGCTTATCCAGAAACAATTAACCAGATCTCAACTATGGTTGAAAGAGCAGATACACTTCTATATAAATCTAAAAATGAGGGTAGAAATAGAGTAAGCGTATAGCATACGTCTGTAAAAGAGTGCTTTTAAGCATTTTTTTTTTCAGTATAAATTGAAAAACTTTTTAATTTCACTGCTACTCTGGTAAAATAAGGAGTAAGTTTATAAGATGATAACATTTTCATAAAAATAAGAATGAGGTGAATTTCTGATGAGAAAAGTATTGGTCGCGAATAGAGGCGAAATAGCTATTCGTATTTTCAGAGCACTGGCCGAGCTTGAAATTGATACAGTAGGTATTTATGCTCAAGAAGATGAAGCAAGTGTGCACCGTTTTAAAGCTGACGAAGCCTATCTTGTAGGAAAAGGAAAGAAACCAATAGAGGCCTATTTGGACAGCGAAAGCATTATTGACGTTGCTAAAAAAGCAGGAGTGGATGCTATTCATCCCGGATACGGTTTTCTTTCAGAAAACCTGGCATTCGCAAAAGAGTGTGAAGCGAATGGCTTAACATTTATTGGACCAAATACGCATCATTTAGATATATTTGGAGATAAAATAAAAGCAAAGAAAGCAGCCATTGAGGCAGGTATACCAACAATACCTGGGACAGATGGACCTGTTAAGGATATACAAGATGTACTAACCTTTGGTGAAGAGCATGGTTATCCAATTATAATGAAAGCTGCTATGGGCGGAGGCGGCCGTGGCATGCGTGTCGCTAATAATCCCAAAGAGGCTACAGAAGAATTTCCAAGAGCAAAAAGTGAGGCAAAAGCGGCATTTGGACTAGATGATATGTACGTCGAAAAATATATTGCTGAACCTAAACATATAGAGGTACAAATTTTGGGCGATCAGCATGGTAATATCGTGCATTTGTATGAAAGAGATTGCTCGGTTCAAAGACGTCATCAGAAAGTTGTTGAGGTCGCCCCTTGTGTTGAATTAGAAGAAAATGTAAGAGAAGAACTGTGCCAAACAGCAGTGAAATTAATGAAGCATGTTGGCTATGTAAATGCTGGGACAGTTGAGTTTTTACTGGAAAACGATTCATTTTATTTTATTGAGGTTAACCCACGTATACAAGTTGAGCATACAATCACTGAAATGGTTACGGGAATTGATATTGTACAAACACAGATTTTGATTGCACAAAATAAACACTTGCATTCAGAAATTGGTTTGCCTGAGCAGAAGGATATTGTGTTAAAAGGTGCAGCAATACAATGCCGAATAACAACTGAAGATCCGGCGAATAATTTCCTACCTGATACGGGCAGAATCAATACATACCGCTCCCCAGGAGGTTATGGTGTTCGCCTAGATGCTGGGAATGGCTTTCAGGGATCCGTCGTTACACCATTCTTTGATTCTTTGTTAGTTAAATTATCAACCGAAGGCTTAAGTTATGAAAAAGCTGTACAGAAGATGACGCGTGCCCTAGAGGAATTTCGAATCAGGGGAGTCGTAACAAATATTCCGTTTTTGATTAATGTTTTGAAACATCCAACATTTAAAAACGGTGCAATGACAACGCGCTTTATAGACGAAACACCAGAATTATTTCATTATCCCAAAGTGAGAGATAGAGGGAATAAGACATTAAAATATATTGGAAACGTTACGGTTAATGGATTTCCGGGAATTGGAAAACCAGAAAAACGTGCATTTGAAGAACCGAGAATGCCTGAGAAACTTATCATCCCCTCAAAAGAAATTATTCGTCCCAAACATATATTAGACAAGGAAGGGCCTGAAAAAGTTTCCGGTTGGGTGAAATCTCAGGAGTCTGTTCTACTGACAGATACTACATTCCGTGATGCCCACCAAAGTTTGCTGGCCACTCGCTTGCGAACGCACGATATGCTCGCTATTGCTGAAAAAACTGAAAAAGCCATACCAGAACTCTTTTCTATGGAAATGTGGGGCGGAGCAACTTTTGATGTAGCTTACCGATTCTTGACAGAGGATCCGTGGGTACGATTGAAAAAGTTACGGAAAAAAATGCCAAATACTCTTTTTCAAATGCTATTCCGTGGGTCGAACGCTGTGGGTTACGACAATTATCCGGACAATGTATTGGAAGAATTTATACGCCTTGCTTCCGAGAATGGCATTGATGTCTTTCGTATATTTGACAGCCTTAATTGGTTGCCTCAAATGGAAAAAAGCATTCAGTATGTAAGAGATAATAATAAAATTGCAGAAGCAGCTATTTGCTACACAGGTGATTTGCTTGATTCAAATCAGACCAAGTACACAATGGCTTACTACAAACGTATGGCGAAGGAACTAGAAGCGTCCGGGGCACATATTTTAGCTATCAAAGATATGGCTGGATTACTTAAACCACAAGCAGCCTATCGTTTGATTGGAGAATTAAAGGATACGGTGTCTATACCCATTCATTTGCATATGCATGACACAAGTGGAAATGGTGTATACACATATGGTGCAGCAATTAGAGCCGGCGTGGATATTGTAGACGTTGCGCAAAGTGCTTTGAGCGGGAAAACAAGTCAACCAAGTATGGGAAGTCTTTACTATGCTTTGGAAGGAACATCTCATGCGCCAAAGTATAACATCAAGAATGTGGAGCAATTAAATCGCTTCTGGGAAGATACCCGAAAATACTATACCGATTTCGAAGAAGGTATGCCGGCCGCTTCTACTGAAGTGTATACTCATCAAATGCCTGGAGGACAATATACAAATTTAAAACAGCAAGCTAAGGGGCTAGGTTTAGAAGAACAATGGGATGATATCAAAGAAATGTACGCTGTTGTTAACCGTATGTTTGGCGATATTGTAAAAGTAACGCCATCTTCTAAAGTAGTTGGAGATATGGCGTTATTCATGATCAGAAATGAATTAACAGAAGAAGATGTTTATGAAAAAGGTGAAGACTTAAGCTTCCCAACATCAGTTGTGCGCTTCTTCAAAGGTGAAATTGGTCAGCCTGAAGGAGGCTTTCCAGAAGAACTGCAAAAATTAGTCTTGAAAAATGAAAAACCTATGAAAGAAAGACCGGGTCAATACAAAGAACCGCTTGATTTTTCTGAAGTGAAAAAAGAATTAAGCGAGCATTTAGATCGTGAACCTACCCAGGAAGAGGTTCTTGGCTACATTATGTATCCTCAAGTCTTTTTAGATTATACATTCTTTTATAACATGTACGGCGAGGTAACCAAGTTAGATACACCGACGTTCTTCTATGGTATGCGTATGGGGGAGCAAGTAGAAGTGAAGCTTGAACGAGGAAAAACGCTTATTATTAAACTGAATCAAATCGGCGACCCGGATTTAGAGGGTAACCGTGTGCTGTACTTCGAGCTAAATGGGCAAGGAAGACAGATTGAAGTGAAGGATAAAAATATAACGAGTACTAAAGCGATCCGTAAAAAAGCTGAGCCTACGAATAAAGGTCATGTTGGAGCAACGATGCCTGGTTCAGTTCTACAAGTTCTGGTCAATCGTGGCGATAAAGTTGAAAAAGGCGATCCGATCGTTATAACAGAAGCAATGAAAATGGAAACCACCATACGATCTGCTATAGCTGGAAAAGTCGAACGTCTCTTTGTTAAAGAAGGAGATACAATTCAAACCAATGATCTACTTGTCGAAATTGAGACTAAATAAAAGAATCTGCGCAGTTCTTGCGCAGATTTTTTAACCCTAGTAATCGATTATTGGTAAATTTAATAGCTAAAAGCAGTAACTCACAAGAATAACCTATCAATAATTGATAGAAAACGTTAAAATGAAATATATAGTGAGCACAGTTTTAAAACATAAGAGGTGTTTTTAATTGAAAACGAAACGAAGTGAACGACTGGTCGATATGACCCATTATTTATTGGAAAATCCGCATACATTGATTCCCTTAACATTATTTTCGAAGAAATATGAATCTGCGAAATCCAGTATCAGTGAAGACTTAGCAATTGTTAAGCGTACATTCTCTGAAAGAGGGATAGGCATACTCGAAACGGTGCCCGGAGCAGCAGGTGGCGTGAAATATATCCCGAAGATGAATAGAAAGGATATAAAAAATTTCATAGCTGATTTGATTGAAGAGTTAAACCATTCAAAACGCCTTTTACCAGGTGGGTATGTTTATCTTTCAGATTTAATGGGAGATCCCAAGTGGCTAAGGAGAATCGGACGAGCGATTGCTTCTCAGTATATGGAAACAGAAATAGACAGTGTGATGACAGTAGCAACGAAAGGTGTGCCGGTTGCCCAATCTGTAGCCTTTTATCTTGATGTTCCTTTAGTTATCGTTAGCCGAGATTCCAAGGTAACAGAAGGATCTACTGTAAGCATAAACTACGTGTCAGATTCTTCATTTGCCCGTGTTGGAAAAATGGAACTATCCAGACGTAGTTTGAATACAGATTCAAAAGTCCTTATCGTTGATGATTTCATCAAAGGTGGTGGAACGATTAATGGAATGATGAGTTTGGTTGAAGAATTCGATTCTGAGGTCGTTGGCGCCACTGTTATTGCAGAGAATATTTATAAAGGGAAACGATCCACTTCAGATTACACGGCTTTACTGAAGGTAGATAGTGTGAACAGTGATGATCGTACAATCGCTATCTCTGAAGGGGATTTTTATTCTAAAAACATGTAATATACTATTACATGTTATGAATCACAATATTTAAAAACTAGCGGCATCATTCTCAAGATGAATGATGCCGCTAGTTTTGCTAGTTAGAGATTGTCTTTTGAATCATCAATAGTCACGATATAAAAGCCATCCCTAAGATCTTCACGGTAGGGAGCAAGTAAATCACTCTCTGGGCGGTAATTGGAATGATCAAACTCATGATCTTTTCGGATATGAAAGGCATCCCGAATAGACGTCCAGAAATTTTTGTCCTCTAGAGATTTATCATTACTTTTTGTTTTTTCAATATCAGGCTGTGTGACTTCAATGTTCCTGTCTTCAGAATTAAAAGGGTGTTTTTCTTTGTTAGTATAAATAGTTAATTGCTTGTTTTGGAAACCTTGAGCGAGTAAATGTCGAATGACACGCTCTGCTTCCTTCTCATCTTTATAACTCCCGACAACACGTTGCTTTTGCTTAATCATTCTTTGCCTCCTTAAGAGTATCATGAATGCTTAAATTAGAGTTTTTGGATTTGGAAAGTAAAAGTGCCTATGTATAGTATAAGAAAGGAAAACTTTCAGCTCAAATATTAGACCTTATATATCTTGAAAAGATTATAGTCATACAGTATGATAAGAGAGGAATTTTAGTCATATAGTTGTGTTAAAAATAAGGATAGTATACAGTCTAGAGTATAGATAGGAGACAAACAATGACAAAAAGATTTGCAGTGGTACTTGCAGCAGGACAGGGCACACGAATGAAGTCTAAATTATATAAAGTAATGCATCCCGTTATGGGGAAGCCGATGGTGGAGCACGTTGTTGATCAAGCTAAAGCAGCCAATATAGATAATATTGTCACGGTCACGGGCGTAGGAGCTGAGACAGTACAGGAATGTCTAGGTGATAAAAGTGAATACGTCTTGCAAAAAGAACAGTTAGGGACGGCGCATGCTGTATTACAGGCAGAACCACTTCTTAAAAATGAAGAGGGAACGACCTTGGTTATTTGTGGTGACACTCCTCTGCTTACAGAAGAAACGTTAGAAGGTCTTATGAAACATCATGAAAGCAACGGGGCCAAAGCGACCGTTCTAACAGCCCATGCGGATGATCCGTTTGGATATGGACGTGTGATCCGAGATGAGGATGGAACTGTACTCAAAATAGTAGAGCAAAAAGATGCATCTGAAAAAGAGCAAGCTGTTAAAGAAATTAATACAGGAACGTATTGTTTTGATAATCAAATGCTTTTCAAAGCCTTGAATCAAGTTGGTAATGACAACGTACAAGGTGAATATTATTTACCGGATGTTATAGAAATACTTAAAGATAAGCAAGAGCTTGTTTCTGCTTACCAATTAACTCACAAGGAAGAAGCCTTAGGAGTCAATGATCGTGTGGCTCTCTCAAAAGCAAATAGATTAATGAAAAATCGTATTAATGAACAACATATGAGAAATGGTGTCACGATGATTGATCCTGATCAGACTTATATTGAGCGAGATGTAAAAATCGGCCAAGATACGGTTATTGAGCCAGGTGTTTACTTGAAAGGTAAGACAATTATCGGAGAAGATTGTATGATTGGGGCACACTCTATTATTGTTGATAGCACTATTCATTCAGATGTCCAAGTGAAAAGTTCGTTAATAGAAGGGTCTGTGATGGAAAATCATAGCGATATTGGGCCTAACAGTCACTTGAGACCTGAGTCTATTATTAAAGAAGCGGCACACATTGGCAACTATGTTGAAATTAAAAAAGCAACGATTGGTGAAGAAACTAAAGTAGGGCACTTAACTTACGTAGGAGATGCCACATTAGGCAAGAATATCAATTTAGGATGTGGAACGGTTTTTGTTAATTATGATGGTAAAAATAAACATCATATTAATGTGGGGGATAACTCATTTATCGGCTGTAATGCAAATTTAATTGCGCCAGTAGATATCGAAGAAAATACGTATGTTGCTGCTGGTTCTACAATAACCGATAATGTGCCTGCGGAGTCATTAGCCATTGCACGTTCTCGCCAGACTAATAAGTTAGATTATCACAAAAAAAGCAGAAACAAGGAGTGAAATCCTTAAAAAAGAAAAGGAACTATAGATTCTGTAGTTGATTTATTTTGCTCTTAGGCATAAACTGATAGTATATAAATAAAAGAATAAAAATGATGGAGGCCGACATGTCTGAACAATATTCTGATCCAAAATTAAAAATCTTTGCACTGAGTTCTAATCAGCCCCTTGCTGAAAAAATCGCTCAAGATATAGGTGTAGAGCTGGGTGAGGTTTCTGTAACAAAATTCAGTGATGGAGAAATTCGTATCAACATTGAGGAAAGTATTCGAGGAGACCATGTGTATGTAGTCCAATCTACGTCAGCACCGACGAATGATAATCTAATGGAAGTTCTGATTATGATTGATGCATTAAAACGCGCGAGTGCAAAAACAGTTAATATTGTTATGCCTTATTATGGCTATGCCAGACAAGATAGAAAAGCCCGTTCAAGAGAACCGATTACTGCTAAATTGGTAGCAAACATGATTGAAAAAGCAGGCGCTGACCGTATGCTTTCTCTTGATTTACATGCATCCCAGATTCAAGGGTTCTTTGATATACCTGTGGATCATTTATTGGGGGCCTCTTTGCTAGCCAACTGGTTCTTAGATAAGGGGTTATGCGGTGAAAATACTGTTGTTGTCTCACCTGATCATGGTGGTGTGACACGCGCACGTAAACTCGCAGAATTTTTAAAATCACCGATTGCGATTATTGATAAGCGTCGACCTAAAGCAAATGTCGCCCAAGTGATGAATATTGTTGGTAATGTAGAAGGGAAAACAGCCGTATTGATTGATGACTTGATAGATACAGCAGGAACGATAACCTTAGCTGCTGATGCCTTAATGGAAAAAGGAGCCAAAGAGGTTTACGCTTGTGGCACACATCCCGTTTTCTCAGGTCCTGCCATCAAGAGAATAGAAGAATCACCTATCAAGAAGATGATTGTTACAGACTCAATCATGCTCCCGGGAGAAAAACATATTGATAAAATCGTACAGGTTAGTGTTGGAGAGTTAATGGGACATGCAATCAAACGTATTCACGAAAACCGTTCAGTGTCTCCGTTATTCGAAAAACAATTCAAAGGTTATGTCAAAGATGATGAATAAAGGCTAGTAGTTCTTTCTGTACTAAGTCCCAGTATTTTTGATAGGCTATTTCAAGAAGAAGTATTCAGTTCATCTTGAATGCATATTGTCACTTCAAGGAAGGAGTATAGCGTCATGTTTGACAAGCTAAAGTATCATTTAAGAAACACTAAACCACTGGATGTCATCATTATTGTCACTCTTATGCTAGGCTCTTTTCTTCCACATGTGGTGTACGGTATGCAGTTGAGTCAGATTGATGAAGATGCGCAAATCATTGCTACAGTGAGTATTTCAGGCGAAGAAGTTTATAGTGTAGAATTAAGTGAAGAGACGCCACATGAAGAATTCACTTTAAAGCCTTCAAAAAAACAGTACAATATCATTGAAGTGGATGGGACTCGTATCCGAAATAAAGAAGACAACAGTCCCGATCAATTGGGAGTCAGACGCGGTTGGATTAGCCAGCCTGGTGAAACGGCTGTCGTCTTACCGCATGAATTGATTATTGAAATCCATGCAGAATCGCCTGATGGAGAGAAAATTGACCAAGAGGACGATATCATTATACCGATGTAAATATATGTATAAAAGCAGCAGGCTTTGTTATTATTACAAAGTCTGCTGCTCTTTTTTTAAAATATATGAGTAAAATTAATCAATTGTGAAACCTAGATCAGGATTTTTTTCAAGTACTTCTTTTAAATGTTTTCGTATAGTATTAACAGAGTAATCCATTTTTTCTTTTTCGGAATCATTCAAGGGGATTTCTACAACTTTTTTAAGACCATTACTATTAACAATGGCAGGAGAGCCAATATATATGTTATTTTGGCCATATTCTCCTTCAAGATAAACTGAAAGAGGTAGAACAGCTTGTTCATTGTTTAAAATTGCACGTGTAATACGCGCAAGGGAAGCACCAATACCATAGAAAGTGGCTCCTTTTTTCTGAATGATTTCATAAGCCGCATCCCTTACAGAGAAGAATATTTCCACAAGGGCCTCTTGATCCGTTTGAGGATTATTACTTAGCCATTCATTTATATGCAAGCCGGCTACGTTAGCATGTGACCAGACTGGGAACTCGGTATCACCATGCTCTCCAATGATGTATCCATGAACATTACGCACATCGACATCCAGTAAATTTGCTATGGCATGGCGGAAACGTGCGCTGTCAAGGGACGTTCCTGTTCCAATGACTTTATGAGAAGGAAGGCCAGATAATTTGTAAACAGCATAGGTGAGTATGTCTACTGGATTCGCAGCAACTAAAAAGACACCGTCAAAGCCACTTTTCATTACATTTTCTACAACTGATTTAGTGATACGAAGATTCTTCTCAGTTAAATCTAAACGTGTTTCTCCTGGCTTTTGAGAGGCACCGGCTGTGAAAACAACAAGATCTGCATCATGACAATCTTCGTAGTCTGCAACATAAATTTTCTTTGGAGATGTGAAAGCCAAGGCACTGTTTAGGTCCATGACATCACCTTCTACCTTTTCTCGATTTACATCGATGATACCAAGTTCATGACCAATGTTTTGATTTAATATGGCATAGGCAAAGCTTGAGCCAACTGCACCGTCCCCAATTAAAATAATCTTTTGACGTTTGTCTTTCTCTTTCATCTCATACATCCCTTTCCTTTTTAACTAATAATAGTATAGCATAATTAACCTCTAATATAGACAAATATATTGAAGAAAATTCAACAATTCACAATCATGCAATAATTGACTAAACCTATTATAAATGGGAAAATGATAATATATTTTTAACGATATACTAACCTTTGAATGGAGATGTACAATTGAAGCCAATAACAAGTGAAAGTTTATTTGAATTGAAAAATGTGTCTCAGCCAATATCCGTGGAGGATCGCTTTTTTTATCTTGAAACACGGACAGATAAAGATGAAAATACTTATCTTACATCAGTATGGGGATTGGATAAAGAGACCCGTGAGCGTACAAAATGGGTCAGCGAAGACATGAGTCCATCCCAACTTAAAGTTAGCCCAAATAAAAAATGGTTGAGTTTCTTATCAGCTCCAAAAGAAAAGAAGGCTCAAATCTGTATTATGCCCTTAAAAGGTGGAGGAGCTACTCCTTTAACGGAAGAAAAAACAGGGATAAGTACTTATGAATGGACAGATAATAGTGCATCAATTTATTATCAGACCTCTGTAAAAATAGAGAAACAAAATCAGGAAGAAGAAAAAGAGGCATCAGAAACAAAAAAAGTTGAAGCTAAAACCATTACAAAATTACAGTATAAAATGGATGGACAAGGCCATTTACCTAATGATAAAAATTACCAAGTAAAAAAGTTAGATGTTGAAAGTAAAAAAGAGGCAGTTGTCATTGAAAAGGATCGCCCATTTAAACTTCAATATGTTTCCAAAGATGAACGTTTCTTACTGTATATTGATAAACTTGATCCAGAAGATGAATGGGTGTACGGAGCGAGTGTCTATGAATATGATATAAATTTAAAGGAATCACAGTTGATTACAAAAGATATACCCAAAGGAAGTTTCTCTTTTGAGGCAGCAAATGAAAACGAAACATTTTTCTTATTTACAGGTAATGATTTTTCCCATGCGTTTGTAACCTTGGACAAAGTTTTTGGTTGGGACCGTGAAAAACAAACATTTATAGAATTGTCAAAAGAGGATAAGCATGTCGGGGATGCTCTTATTGGCGACTTCCAACAAAAAACAAAGGGATTTCCTGTGTGTTGGTTGACTGATGAGACCTTTGTATATCCCGTTTCTGTGGAAGGGAAACTCCAGTTATATCATGGGGATATCGAAGGAAACAACATAAAGATATTTGACGCATATGCCCATTTAACTGATGGCGATTTGATTGAGAAAAACAAATTTGTCGTGACCTATTCAGATTTGAATACGCCAAGTGTCCTTGCATCTTTAGATATTGAAAGTGGAGAGATAGATGTTTTATATGATCCAAATGAAGCATTCTCAAGCACGCATGCATATGCTTGTGTTGAGCGATTCTGGTTTAAGGGAGCAGATAACTGGGATATTGAAGGGTGGTACGTGAAACCGACACAAGATAAAAAGGAGCACCCTGCTATACTTTATATACATGGTGGACCTCAGGTGTGTTACGGGGAAACATTCTTTCATGAAATGCAACAGCTTGCAAGTTCTGGGTATGGTGTCATCATGATAAACCCACGTGGCGGAAATAGTTACGGACAAGATTTTGTGGCCTCAATCTTAGGTGATTACGGAAATAAAGACTATCAGGATTTGATGCTAGGCACAGATTATGTTCTAGAAAAGCATCCGGAGATTGATAAAGAGCGAGTCTTTGTAGCTGGGGGAAGTTACGGCGGGTTTATGACTAACTGGGTCATCGGGCACACTGATCGATTTAAAGCCGCCATAACACAGCGATGCATTTCAAACTGGCTTAGTTTTTACGGAACAAGTGATGTCGGCGCATTCTTTGTCGAATATCAACTTCAAAAAGAGTTGAAAGATGCAAAGGCCTTGTGGGAAATGTCCCCCCTTGCTTATGCTGATAATATTAAAACACCTCTGCTTGTAATGCATGGCGAAGAAGACCTGCGTTGTCCTAAGGAACAAGGAGAACAAATGTATACGGCAATGAAGAAACAGAAAGTGGACACCAAAATGATTCTCTATCCAAAATCCAGCCATGGCTTATCACGTTCTGGCCTACCTCATTTAAGAATGTACAGAATGAATGAAATAAACGCATGGTTTGAAAAATACCAATAAAAATAGACGGTGTAGTGTTTTCTGCTCTGAATCAGATGGATTTGAAAGATTCGGACGGAGGCACTGCACCTTTTTTTATAAATAAATGAGAAAAGTATAAAATTCTGATAAGTAGAAGACGATAACCTTTGTTAAATAGAAACTATCTGTTATACTCACTAACGATTACGACATATACAAATAAACGAAAAAACACTATAGGAGTGTAACCTTGACACAAAATCTGGAAAGTTTAAGCCCTTTTGAATTAAATCTTTATCTTGAAAGCAGAATGACCAAGCAAAACACAAGTAAACAATGGCTCAATGCTGGAAGGGGTAACCCCAACTGGACAGCACCTATTCCAAGGGAAGCTTATTTTCTATTAGGCGAATTTTCAACGAAAGAAACGATGCTTAAAGAAAAAGAATCGATTGGGACAATGATCAAAAAAGGAAACGGCCAAGTCACTCGGTTTGAGGCCTTTATAAAAAGCAAAGAGTCTCCTGGAGCAACACTTTTAGAAGAAATCTGGGAAAAGGGTTCACACCTATTAGGTATGGATAGAGAAGAATGGCTTACGCAAATGCTTGATTATAGTATAGGAGATAATTACCCCTATCCTGAACGCGTACTGAACGCATGTGAGCAGCCGATAAAACAATACCTCCATCATGAACTATTTAATGCAAAAACAGAGCCGTTTGATATTTTTGCAGTTGAAGGTGGCACAGCGGGAATTGTTTATACCTTTAATTCACTTGTAAATAATCACTTGCTCGAAAAGCATGATAAAATTGCTCTAATGGTTCCAACCTTTGCACCATATATGGAGATACCGGAACTGCCAGAATATGATTTTGATGTAGAATATATTCGATCAGAGCTAATGGAAATTGATGGACAGAGAAGTTATCAGTTTCCTAAAGCGGAGCTAGACCGTTTGAGAAATGATGAAATTAAGGCGGTCTTTGTGGTTAATCCAAGTAATCCAACGGCAAATGCAATTTACGATGAATCAATTGAACAGTTGAAAGATATTGTTAAAACAGATAACCCCAATTTGATGATTCTTTCCGATGATGTTTATGGCACGTTTTTAGAAGACTTCACTTCTTTATTTACAGCTATGCCATATAATACGGCTTGTATTTACTCGTATTCCAAATACTTTGGAGCAACGGGATGGCGTGTTGGAACAATTGCGTTGGCTAAAAATAATGTCTTTGATAAACGACTTCATGAATTACCCAGTTCAAAAAAATTAGCCTTACATGAACGTTATGGTTCTTTAACGTCAGAACCGGAACGATTAAACTTCATTGATCGCCTAGTAGCAGATAGCCGATCCGTTGCATTAAATCATGCAGCAGGCTTGTCCGCACCCCAGCAAGTAATGATGACCTTGTTTAGTCTTTATGCGCTACTGGATAAGGAAGATGAGTACAAGAAAGAAGTCATGGCTATTTGTCAAAAAAGAGGCGAGCTTTTATATGAGTCATTGGAAATGTCCAGACCTTATAAAAGTTTGAATACTGCCTATTACTGTGAAATTGACTTTGATTGGTGGATTGAAAAGCGCTATGGTTCAAATTTCAAGACTTTTGTACAAGAGACATGGACAATGACGGATATCGTAGCTAAATTGGTTGAAGAAGAACGACTCATGCTTTTAAAAGCTGAAGCATTTGGTTCAAGCAAGTGGACTGTTCGTGTGTCACTAGCGAATTTAAAAACAGAGGCCTATAGAGAAATAGGCTCACGTGTATCTAATATGATGGATCGGTTATACACGAACTGGAAAAATGACTAAATAAAAAAAGACTCCCTCTGTAGCATAATCAAAAAAATGTGTATGCATTTTCTGATTGCAACGAAGGGAGTCTTTTTATGTCAGTAAGTTTTACTGATAAATTATTCTACTGTAACTGATTTAGCCAGGTTCCTTGGTTTATCCACATCATTACCACGGTGTAAACTGCAGTAATAGGCGAGTAACTGTGTTGGAATAACACTAACCAAGGCTGATAATAAGGGATTAACATGGGGAATGACGATTTGGTCTTCCGGACGGTCGAGACCTTCCATTGAAATAACCATTGCATGTGCGCCGCGTGCTTTTGTTTCTTGCAAGTTACCACGTGTGTGTCCAGCAACTCTTTTCTCGGTCACAAGTGCGATCACGGGAGTATCCTCTTCAATTAAGGCAATGGTTCCGTGTTTCAACTCGCCAGCAGCAAAGCCTTCAGTTTGAATATAAGAAATTTCTTTCAACTTAAGAGCTGCTTCTAAAGCAACATGATAATCCATGCCACGCCCGATATAAAACGCATTACGAGAAGTACTTAAGTAATCTGAGGCAAGAGATTCTATTTTTTCTTTATCGTCGATAATAGCTTGAATCGCATTAGCCGCAATACCGATATCATGAAGCATGGTCCCTTTATTAATGAGCCCTTTTTCTATACCAATAACTTCACTTAAAATGGCTAGAACCGCAATTTGTGCTGTGTAAGCTTTCGTTGAAGCAACAGCGATTTCAGGGCCTGCATTCAGGAGTAATGTGAAATTGGATTCGCGAGACAGGGTTGAGCCAGCCACATTTGTTACAGTCAACGATGGGTGGCCAAGCGCGTTTGTTTTAACGAGCACTTGACGACTGTCGGCTGTTTCACCACTTTGAGATAAAAAGATAAAGAATGGCTTCTCAGAAAGAATGGGAGTGTTATACCCGAATTCACTTGAAACATGTACTTCAGTTGGAATATGAGTCATTTTTTCAATAAGTTCTTTCCCAACAAGGCCACCATTATAGCTTGTTCCCGCCGCAATGATATAGACACGGTCAGATTCAAGCATGGCGTCTACGATAGCTTGATCAACCGTCAGATTATTATTTTCATCCTGATACTTCAATAAAAGTTTACGCATGACAGCGGGTTGTTCATCAATTTCTTTCAACATGTAATAAGGATAGGTTCCTTTTTCAAAATCATCTGAATCAATTTCAGCTGTATAGGGCGCGCGCTTAATTTTTTCACCAGTGAAGTCTTCAATGATTAGTGATTCACGTGTTACCGTAGCGATTTCCTTGTCCATCAACTCAACGAATTGATTTGTTTCTTTAATCATTGCCATAGCATCACTACATATAACGTTGAAGCCATCTCCTTTACCAAGTAAAAGCGGGCTCTTATTTTTAGCTGCATAGATGACATCTGGATTTTGATTATCCATAAGAGCGATAGCATAAGACCCTTCTAAAGCAACAATGGCTTTTTTAAAGGCATCAATGGTTTCCAAGTCCTCAGATTCTACAAACCAAGAAATAAGTTGCACGATAATTTCTGTATCTGTATCACTTTTTTGTTCGACGTCAGATAAGTAAGCATCTTTAATCTCTTGATAGTTTTCAATCACACCATTATGAACAATCGTGAAACGTTCGCTAACAGACTGGTGCGGATGCGCATTACGTACACTTGGAGCGCCGTGTGTTGCCCAACGTGTATGTCCAATACCGGCAGTTGCCTTTACTGAATCATCAACTTTCTCACGTAGAGCAGCCATTCTTCCTTTTTCTTTGAATAAATAACCCTCTTCTGCTTTTTTTAAAACATAAATACCTGCTGAATCATAACCACGGTATTCTAGTTTTTCTAAACCGTTTAAGAGTATTTCCTTGGAGTCTTTTGCTCCGATATAACCTACAATGCCACACATAATATTTTCCACCTTTCAGAAATTTTGAAAAATCAAATGAATTGGATTTGATATCATAATATAAACCCACAATAGTAAAAAGGAATTATTATAATAACATTAATTAAAATCAACTTACGAGAGAAAAAAAGCTAACATATTAAATGAGTATAACAAGATAATGATACACGTGAATGCGCTAATAGTCAAGTAAGCCAATGATTTGAGCGCTTATAAACGGACGAACACGTGACGGTTTTTTAGCTGTCAGATATAACTCAATATAATTGTAGACTCATTGTAATTGTGGTATGATAGCATCGAAAATGAAAAATGTTTAACACATTGTAATAATGGTATAAACATACAGGAGGAATTATTGAAAATGACTTATAAAAAAATGGTGGGTTTACTCGCTGTTTCATCATTTGCGCTGGCAGCGTGTGAGAGTGACGACGTATCAGACGTGAAAGAAAACGCTGAAGAAACTGGGGATAGTGCGAGTGACGTTATTGACGGCATCGATAGTGATCTAGATTATACATCATCCGTTGGTTTAGAAATCATAGGCGGTAATTGGTCACCAGATGGGTATACCTTCACTCCAACAGACGGTGAAGCCACTGTGAATGGTAAGGCAACACCACAAGACGATGTTGAAAAGGTGTATGCTTTCGTTATTGAAGATGGGATTGTTTTTGAAAAACCTGAACTTACTGAAAATGAATTTACATTTACAGTAAGTGAAACAGATGCTGAACAAAACTTTGAAATTGGCGTTTCTGATGAAGATTTATGGGAAATTGGAGACGAAGCTGATTCAGAAGAATTGGTTAGACACGAAGATGTTATTATAGAAAGCTCTCAAGCAGAATAAATTGAAATAGAAAAGTCAAAGGATTCCAAAAGGGGAATTCTTTGACTTTTTCTTCACTATTTCTTAATACTCGTTTGGTATAGTGCTACTATAGATTGAAGGATTACAAACATAAATATAAAGAAATGAAGGAATGATTAGGATGCAATGGGTCAGTAAATTGATGTTTTACATGAGAGGACGCTATGGTTATGATGAATTATCAAAGGTTTTAATCTTAGCGGGACTGATAACGAGTATTTTCAGTAACTTTACCGATGGATTTATTTTGAATATCCTAGCCTTGGCTTTAATTTCCTTTGGTGGCCTTCGTGTTGTGTCAAAGGAAAAAAATAACCGATTAAAAGAATTAAAAAAATATATTGATTTCAAGCAAGTTATTTTATCTAGATTTAGAAAGTATAGGAATCGATGGTTTCAAAGAAAAGCTTTCAAGATAACAAAGTGTCCAAACTGTAAGCAAAAAATAAGAATCCCTCGGGGCAGAAAAAAAGTACGTGTTACTTGCCCGTCATGTAAAAATAAATTCATCAAAAAAACTTAGAGTCCACTTTATAGGGCAACAATTAAAATTATGTTATAATAACAGAATAATAAAAAAGACTGGACGTAACCGTTCAGCTTTTTTGTGTGTTCAAGAGCATTTAAGATAAAGGATTAAAAAGACAATTCAAATAAATTTTCTACATAATCCAACATAACAATTAAGGAGACAATCATGAAATTAATCATAGGTTTAGGGAACCCCGGTGGAAAGTATAAGGAAACAAAACATAATATAGGTTTTATAGCGCTAGATGAGATTGCATTTCAAAATGGCTGGGTATTTAATCGCTCAAAATTTGAATCAGTATATGCAGAAGGAATAGTTAAGGGAGAAAAAGTTCTATTAATTAAACCGCAGACTTATATGAATGATTCAGGACGCTCAGTGAGACAATGGCTGGATTATTATAATTTATCTGATGAAGACATTGCTGTTGTCTATGATGACATGGATCTTCCCACAGGAAAAATAAGATTAAGACAAAAAGGTGGGGCCGGTGGACATAACGGTATAAAGAGTATTATTGACCACATGGGAACAAAGAATTTTAATCGTTTACGTATCGGTATTGGACGTCCCTTTGAAAATCAAACAGTCATTTCACACGTGTTGAGTCCCTTTCATAAATCTGAAAATGAAAATATGTTGTTTGCAGTGAAAAGAGCTGCAGATGCGGCGATGTATTGGGTTGAAGGACAAACCTACATTGATACAATGACACGATTTAATTAATTAGGATAAGGAGTTGATAATTATGCCACAATTACACAGGTTTTTAAGTGATATGCCTTCAATACAGGAGGTTTTTAATACTCTACCTAAAAATAATCGTCAATTAATCACAGGGCTTGCCGGTTCTGCTCGGACACTTTTGCTTCAATCAATGTTGGAAGAAAAGCAAAAACCACTTGTTGTATTCACGCAAAACATTTACCATGCCAATCAATTGCTTTCTGATTTAAATGGCCTTGTTCCAGATGAACAGCTATTTTTATTTTCTGTTGATGATATGATCCACGCTGAAATGGCAGTAGCCTCTCCGGAAGCACGAGCAGATCGCGTGAGAGCGTTGAATTTTTTATTGAAAAGTGAACCGGGAATTGTTGTCGTTCCACTTGCAGGTGCCCGGAAAATTTTACCAGATCCAAAATTATTTAAAGAAGCAGCCTTGTCTTTTACTTTGGGTGATGAAATTGAACGCGATGCAATGACCTTGAAGTTAACAGAGATGGGCTACCGAAGGGAACAGAAAGTGACCTCACCAGGTGAATACAGTATTCGTGGAGGTATCGTTGACGTTTATCCTCTGACTGAAAAAAAGCCCGTTCGTATGGAATTGTTTGATGTTGAGATAGATTCGTTGCGTTATTTTGATGCAGATTCACAGAGGTCAAGTCATAATATTGAAGAAGTTACAATCATTCCAGCTACGGACACACTGTTCCCTGTTGCGCAAAAAGAGGACATACTTGCGCGATTTGATAAGGCTTTTGTAAAAGCTACAAAAAAAATAAAAGACCACGAGCGTAAGGAACAGTTAACACAGAATGTCACGGACGTGATGGATGCGATACGTGAGGAAGCATACAGCGAGGACCTTGTAAAATATACAAGCCTTTTATATCAAGGCGATGTAACTATTATGGATTATGCGTCTCAAGAGGCAATATTCATTATGGATGAATACCCACGAATCATTGAAAATGAAGCCCTTCTTGATGAAGAAGAAGCAGAATGGGTAACAAGCCAGCTCTCAAGTGGCACAATTATGCCTGATCAGAGCTTCTCTATTTCATTTAGAGAGACTTTAAAAGAAATAGCGCAATCACAATTATACTTCTCTCTCTTTCAAAAAGGTATGAAAGGATTAAAGCTTAACGCGATACATAATTTCCAGTACCGTACAATGCAAAAATTCTTCGGGCAGATGCCCCTTGTTAAAACAGAGATGGAACGTTGGATGAAGCAAGATTATACCGTTGTTGTGATGGCCGAAAATCAGGAACGCGCTGAAAAAGTTTATCAAACATTACGAGATTTTGAAATACAAAGCATTCTTTCTAAAGATGGCACGATTTTAAGTGGAAGAGTTCAAATTATTCAATCAAGCATTCATACAGGATTTGAGTTGCCCGAGCAGAAAGTAGCAGTGTTAACGGAAAAGGAACTGTTCAATCGTATTCCAAAGAAAAAACCAAGACGTCAGAATATATCGAATGCTGAAAGATTAAAAAGTTATTCAGAACTCGAAAAAGGCGACTATGTTGTCCATGTGAATCACGGAATTGGTCAGTTTACCGGTATGGAAACAATGGAGATAAATGGTATCCATCAAGATTACATGTCTATTGTCTATAGTGATACATCGAAGTTGTTTATCCCGGTAACGCAGCTTAATCTTCTACAAAAATATGTTTCTTCTGAAGGAAAGACGCCAAAACTAAATAAATTGGGTGGAACAGCCTGGGCTAAAACCAAAAATCGTGTGGCAGCTCAAGTGGAAGATATTGCGGATGATTTAATTGAATTGTATGCGGTCAGAGAGAACGAAGTCGGCTATGGCTTCTCTGCTGATGATGCCTATCAAAGAGAATTTGATGATGCCTTTCCATACACAGAAACGGATGACCAATTACGTACAATTGATGAAGTGAAAAAAGATATGGAGAAGCCTAAACCAATGGATCGGCTCCTTGTTGGTGACGTAGGTTATGGTAAAACAGAAGTCGCTATGCGTGCAGCATTTAAAGCTATTCAAGATGGAAAACAAGTCGCATTTCTAGTTCCAACAACGGTACTGGCTCAACAGCATTACGAAACGATGCGTGAGCGTTTTGCTGATTTTCCAGTAGAAATAGGCTTGCTAAGCCGCTTTAGAACAGGTAGCCAGTTGAAACAAACTGTCGAAGATATTAGAAAAGGAAAAGTGGATGTTGTTGTGGGGACACATCGTGTGTTATCTAAAGATATCATATTCCAGGATTTAGGATTACTGATTGTTGATGAAGAGCAACGCTTTGGCGTAAAACATAAGGAACGCTTAAAACAATTAAAAAATGAAGTGGATGTTCTGACGCTAACCGCAACCCCCATACCACGGACGTTACACATGTCAATGCTTGGGGTGCGTGACTTATCGGTTATTGAAACCCCACCAGCAAACCGCTATCCAGTACAAACATATGTAATGGAAATGAATGGGCCGGTTGTTCAGGAATCGATTAAAAGAGAACTAGCAAGAGGCGGACAAGTTTTTTATCTTCATAACCGCGTCAGCACGATTGAACAGCGGGCAGATGAACTGCAGCAACTCGTCCCGGAAGCACGTATTGCGGTTGCGCATGGACAAATGAGTGAAAACCAACTTGAAAATGTCCTCTACCAATTTGTTCAAGGGGAATTTGATGTCATTGTCACCACGACCATTATTGAAACCGGTGTGGATATACCTAACGTTAATACACTTATTGTAGAAAATGCCGATTGGATGGGGCTGAGTCAATTATACCAACTAAGAGGGCGTGTCGGACGAAGTAGTCGAATTGCGTATGCTTACTTTATGCATCAGCCAGATAAAGTGTTGACTGAAGTCAGTGAAAAACGACTGCAAGCCATTAAAGACTTTACGGATCTTGGTTCAGGATTTAAGATTGCTATGCGTGATTTATCTATTCGCGGTGCCGGTAATTTATTAGGGCAGCAACAACACGGTTTCATTGACAGTGTCGGTTTCGATTTGTACTCTCAAATGTTATCTGAAGCTGTCGCGAGAAAACGTGGGGATAAACAACAAGTCAAAACACATGTTGAAATTGATCTGTCTCTGAATGCTTACCTTCCAGGCACCTATGTCGAAGACGAACGACAAAAAATTGAATTGTACAAACGCGTTCGTCAATTTACATCTGAAGAGGACTATGTAGAGTTACAAGATGAACTAATTGATCGCTTTGGTGAGTACCCTCAGTCAGTCTCTGATTTGTTATCTGTAGGACTTCTCAAGATGTATAGTGAAACAGCTTTGATAGAAACAATTAAGCGTAATAATAAGGAAATAATTGTAAGCTTTTCAGCAGACGGAACGAAAAAACATCCTCTGCCTGAAGTCTTCAAAGCATTGAAGGATGTTCCAATGAGAACAGAAATGCAATCAGATCAAAAACTTACGATCGCCTTCAAAATAACCAGACAGATGAAGGACAAGGAATGGCTTGATTCGCTCATACTCTTTTCTAAAAACTGTGCCGAATATCGTGTGGAAAAAGATGAACAAAGTGAAAGCCAGGAATCTGATAAATAAACACCTGTATGATGAGGTATTTTACAGGTGAGTGATAATAAGTAAGAAATGTCATACTCGGGGTTGAAGAGTAGCTGAGTGCACACTTTTTAACTTCAGATGTCGAACTGGGCGTCCCAAATGTTTTGAGTGAGCACTTTCGAGAGAGAAATGTCATACTCAGGGTTAAGAAGCAATTGAGTGAACACTTTCGAGAAAGAAATGTCACGCCCAGGGTTTAGGAGCAGCTGAGTGCACACTTTATGAAAGAAAATAAGGAAGAGATAGGAGGAAAAAATGTATAACATCAATATAGTTGGACTTGGTCCTGGTGATAAAGACCAAATGCCAATCAAAACAGAAAAACTTATAAAAGAAGCTAAAACTGTTTTTTTAAGAACAAAAGATCATCCGGCTGTGAAAGAATTGGAAACTGAGGGTGTTTGTTTTAAGTCATTTGATGATCTCTATGAAGACGCAGGGGAAGATTTTGAAGTGGTATACACCTCAATTGTAGAGCAGTTGATAAAGCTGGCTGAGGAAAAAGAAGTTTTATACGCAGTACCTGGACATCCGATGGTTGCTGAAAGGACTGTAAAAGAACTCTTGGAAAACTATCCAAACGTAAACATTTTAGGTGGGAAAAGTTTTATTGATGATCTTTTTCAATCGGTCAAAGTAGACCCAGTTGAAGGATTTCAACTATTGGACTCTTTCGATTTAAACCACGACACAATAAATACCGGTCAGCATCTCATTGTGATGCAGGTATTTAATGCTTTGATGGCGGGGGAAGTGAAGCTTACGCTGATGGAAAAATATCCTGATGACCACGAAGTAGCTGTAGTGGATGCAGCGGGAAGTGCTCAAGAAAAGATTACCTGGATGCCCTTGTACGAAATAGACCGATTTGCGGGTGTTTATAACTTAAGGTCATTATATATTCCACCGCTTGAACGTGATGAACAGGTTACGTCGCTTTCGACACTTCAATATTATATCGATAGAGTAACAGATCCAGAAAAAGGTGATGTCTGGATAAATGAACAAACTGCTCACTCTTTGATTAAATACCTTAATGAAGAAACTGAAGAATTGGTTCAAGCCATACAAAAAGAAGACAGCGAAAATTGGATGGAGGAGTTGGGAGATGTTTTGACTCAACTTTTATATCAAAGTAGTATCGCTGAAAAAGAAGGATTGTTTACTTTTGAAGAGGTCCTTGAAACGGTGAACCGTAAAATAAGAAGACGCCATCCTCATGTGTTTGATGGTGTGAAAGCATCAACACCAGAAGAAGTAAACGCCATTTGGCAAAATATAAAAACTGAAGAAAAGAGGGGAAAAGATGAGACTCGATAAGTATTTAAAGGTAACCCGAATCATTAAAAGACGATCTGTCGCTAAAGAGATTGCAGATAAAGACCGTATTTTAATCAACGGAAAAACAGCTAAGTCATCCAGTAAAGTCAGCATAGGGGACGAGTTGACAATACGCTTTGGAAACAAAACAATGATAGTATCTGTGGATGATATTAGAGACACCACAAAAAAAGATGAAGCAAAAGACTTATATTCTATAATAGAAGAAACGTATAAATAGTTTTACTATAAGATGAAAAAGCGAATAAAAGTAAAAATGTGTCATTGTTATCAGAAAAATAGATAGCAATGACACATTTTTTTATTTATTAGGGATGGTTCTTTTCATTCGAAAGATTTATTGCTATACTTTAACCACGCGATAAGATAATAAGAAATTAGCTTGAGGGGGTTATGACATGGTTAAAAAGAAAACCGAAATAACACGCATGAATAATCCATATACAAAACATAAAACACTTGAGAGCATCCGAGATTTTAAACATAAAAGAAAATTAAAAAGAAGAATGCGTCTAATTGTAGCAATAGGCTTACTTTTAATTCTACTTGTCGGGAGTGGGATAGTACGTAATTACAACCAACTGGCGAAATTAGAAGAAGATAAAGTCTTAGCAGAAAAAGAATTGGAATCACTTGATTTAAGGCAAGACGAATTAGAATATTATATCGGATTATTGGAAGATGAAGAATATGTAACAAAATTAGCGCGGAGCGAATATTACCTTACTAAGGATAATGAAATAGTTTTCAGCTTCCCTGATGATAAAAAACCTGATCACACACAAGTAACAGAAGAAGAGAGTGAAAGTGTAGAAGAAGAAACGCCACAATCAGAACAATAAAAGAGGGAGTACTCTTATAAAAATCGAAAAAAATTCACAAACTAAGCAATAGTTCTTTATTAATTAAATTTAACATGGTATAATTAAGCCAAATCATTTAGGAGGCAACATAGAAAACATGTCAATTGAAGTTGGAAGCAAAGTAGAAGGAAAAGTTACGGGTATCGCTAATTTTGGTGCATTTATTGACTTGGGTAATAATAAAACAGGTTTGGTGCATATTAGTGAAGTGTCAGATAGTTATGTTGAGAACATCAACGAAGAGTTAGAAGTTGGACAAATCGTTACAGTGAAAGTATTATCGATTGCCGACGATGGAAAAATTGGATTATCTATTCGTAAAGCGCAAGAAAAACCGGCAGCTGAGGCTTCCAAACCAAAACCATCTAGCAGAGGACGTCAAAGTTCTTCACATAAACGTCCAGCAGCTAAAAAAGATGATTTTGATTCATTGATGAACTCGTTTTTAAAAGACAGCGAAGACCGTTTGACCTCTTTAAAGAGGCATACAGAAAACAAACGCGGTGGCCGCGGTGGACGTAAAGGTTAATTAAACATTAGGATTACTTGAAGTAAGAGGGTTTAGGGGTGTCCCTGAATCCTTTTTGTTTATTTATAAATTTTTTACTAAAAGAGGTGAGATTTTAGTGGGTTTAGGTAAACAATTCTGCGAACAAATAGTAACACAAAGATATTGGAAAAAAGACGACACTGTAATTGTCGGCGTATCGGGTGGTGTTGATTCCATGGTCCTGTTTGATTTACTCTACCATCTACCTGAGAATTACCGGCCAATCATCCATGTGGCTTATATCAATCATAAATTAAGACAAGAATCTGATGCAGAAGAACACTTTATAAAAGAGTATATGAAAAAGCGTTCTGTTCCAGTCCATGTGTATATTTGGGATAAAAAAGACCATCCTACCTCTGGTATTGAACAAGAGGCAAGAAAAATAAGGTATCAGTTTTTCAGTGATGTTGCAAAAGAGATTAATAGTGAAATCATTCTAACTGCCCACCATTTTGATGATCAGGTGGAAACCATTCTGATGCGCTTTATTCGTGGAAACTCACTTGATGAATTGATCGGGATCTCTGTTGAAAGAATGAATCAAAAACAAAGGATTATACGGCCACTCCTCCCTTACAAAAAAGAATGCATTAAAGCGCACGCTGAACAAAGAAAAATTCCTTGGAAAGAAGACGAAAGCAATCAATTAGGTATTCATACGCGCAATCGTTACAGGAATGAAATTATCCCGAAGTTAGAGCAGGAAAATCCAGCTGTAAAAGCTCATATTCATGAGTTTTCTGAGGATATAAAGGACTTGTTGAGTGCCTTGAAACCGTTAGTTGAAGAGGAAATCAAGCGATCGTTTAAAATTACTGAGTCAGGTATGACTGTGAACCTTACATCGTTTTCAACAATTGAAAAAGGATTTCAAAAAATAGTGTTGAGTAAGGCGTTCAAAAAAATGCAAGGTGCAAATCATTTTGCTGTCAGTCAACATCATATTAAACTATTACTTGACTGGTTTAAAACAGGAGGGCCAAACACACAGCTTGATCTGCCTGAACCATTAATAGCAAGAAAAGAATATGACAGATGTATAATTGAAAATAGAGAAAACGTCAGTCAAAAGAATCGTGTTGTGATCGAATCAGAAAAGTTGGAAATTAATCAATGGAAAAAGTTAAGTGAAACAGAGAAAATAGGTTGGTTTGAACGTGAAGTTTATCAACAGTCAAGCAATCAGAACGCGCATTGTCTCTACTTAGAAAAAGAGAGTGTAAAAGAGCCTCTCTTCATCCGGCATCGAAAAGCAGGAGATAGAATGAAAGTCAAAGGACTTAACGGATCTAAAAAGATCAAAGATATTTTTATTGACCAAAAAGTCCCTACAAAAAAAAGACAAGACGCTTGGTTGGTTACAGATGAAGAAGATACAATTGTTTGGCTTGTCGGTTACAAAGAATCACCGTTGTCACTTAACCCATTAACTGATACAATAACCTACGTACTGATTTATCAGAATACATCCAGTTAGAAATCACTATATTTATTTAAAAAGGAGATAATATAATGGAAAAAGATATGGAAAGAATCTTAATTTCTGAAGAACAAATTAAAGAGAAAGTAAAGGAGCTTGCAGCAGAACTTTCTAAGGAGTACAAGGGGAAAAACCCGCTATTGGTAGGTGTGTTAAAAGGAGCGCTACCATTCATGGCTGATCTAATCAAAGAGATGGATATTTACCTTGAAATCGACTTCATGGATGTCTCCAGCTATGGCAACGAAACGGTATCGTCAGGTGAGGTGAAAATACTTAAAGACTTAGATACAAACGTCGAAGGCCGTCACGTCTTATTTGTCGAAGATATCATTGATACCGGCGGAACATTAGCTTATTTGAAAGACATGTTTAAATATAGAAAGGCAGCATCGGTGAAAATTGTAACCATTCTTGATAAACCAACAGGACGCAAGTTAGATATACAGGCTGATTGGGTTGGCTTTGAAGTGCCACATGAATTCGTTGTGGGCTATGGTCTTGATTATATTGAAAACTATCGTAACTTGCCTTTCATAGGTATTTTGAAACCAGAAATATATCAATAGTAAAGAGTGGAGCAATAAAGCTATTCTTTAACTAAGATATAACATAAACATCAAACAAAATTCATAGTCTAAAATGTCGAAGTGTGTTAACATATAAAAGACTATTAACTAGGCATATGCTTAATTGATAATAAAATACAAGTGATAGATGGAGGATGACATGAAGAAAGGATTTTTCAAAAGTGGCCTCTTCTACGTCATCGTTTTTCTTGCAGTTATAGGAATTGCAAGTTGGGCGACGAGTGGCGGACAAGATCAAGCTTCAGAAGGTATAAATTCAACTGAATTCATAGAATTTCTGGAAGATGATCGAATAGAAGAATTTCAAGTACAGCCTACAGCTGGTGTCTATGAAATTACCGGTCAATTACGCAAAGGACAAGAAATAGAGATAGAAGACGATCAGAATGTTAACTTCTTCGGAAGTGGCGAACAGGAAGACGCTTCATCTTTTAGTACCTATATATTAAGAAACGATACTGTTGTTGACGAAATGTACAAGCTCGCTAAAGAGAATGATGTAGAAATCTCTTCTGTCGAAGAACCGTCAACAGGTATTTGGACAAGTTTACTCTTTTCATTCTTGCCCCTCTTATTGTTTGTTGGAATCATTTATTTCATGATGGGTCAAGCAGGCCAAGGCGGTGGCGGCGGTGGCGGCCGTGGTGTGATGAACTTTGGAAAGTCCAAAGCGAAAGAAAGTAGCGCCAAAACAAGTAAAGTACGCTTCTCTGATGTCGCCGGTGCAGATGAAGAAAAAGAAGAATTAGTAGAAATTGTAGAATTCCTTAAGGATCCTAGACGCTTCTCTAATCTTGGTGCACGCATACCTGCCGGTGTTCTATTAGAAGGACCTCCTGGGACGGGTAAAACACTTCTAGCTAAAGCCGTTGCCGGTGAAGCGGGTGTTCCATTCTTCTCGATTTCAGGTTCTGAATTTGTAGAGATGTTTGTTGGTGTTGGTGCTAGCCGTGTGAGAGATTTGTTTGAGAATGCGAAAAAGACAGCCCCGGCGATAATTTTTATAGATGAAATTGATGCTGTGGGACGTCAACGTGGTGCCGGAATGGGTGGCGGACACGATGAACGTGAACAAACCCTTAACCAGCTTCTTGTTGAGATGGACGGGTTTACGGGTAACGAAGGTGTTATTGTTATAGCAGCTACGAACAGACAAGATGTTCTTGACCCTGCACTTTTACGCCCGGGCCGTTTTGACAGACGTATTATGGTTGGAAGACCAGATGTTAAAGGTCGTGAAGCCATTCTTAAAGTACACTCTAAGAATAAACCTATAGGACCAGATGTCGACATGAAAGTTATCGCAAGACAAACGCCAGGATTCTCTGGTGCAGATTTAGAGAACTTGCTGAATGAGTCGGCGCTAGTAGCTGCTAGACGTGACAGCAAGAAAATCGAAGCGATAGATATTGATGAAGCGCATGACAGAGTCATTGCCGGACCTGCGAAAAAAGATCGTGTTATTTCTAAAGTTGAACGTTCAATGGTAGCCTATCATGAAGCAGGACATACAATTGTTGGTCTTGTTTTAAGTGATGCACGTATCGTTCACAAAGTGACCATCGTTCCTCGTGGAAGAGCAGGGGGTTATGCAATCATGCTCCCACGTGAAGACCGTTTCTTGATGACCAAAAAAGAATTATTCGAACAAATTGTGGGGCTATTGGGTGGCCGTGTTGCTGAAGAAATAATCTTTGATTCTCAGTCAAGTGGTGCCTCTAACGACTTCCAGCAAGCAACTCAAATTGCTAGAAGTATGGTCACTCAATATGGTATGAGTGACTTACTCGGACCAGTTCAGTATGAAGGTGATGGTGGGCAAGTATTCTTAGGTAGAGATTATTCTCAGTCCAAAGCATATTCTGAACAATTCGCTTATCAAATTGACCAAGAAGTATTGCGTATATTGAACGAAGCCCTAGCTGAAGCAAGACGCATTCTTGAAGAACACAAAGATGCTCATGCTCTCATCGCTAAGAAATTACTTGAAGTAGAAACCTTAGACGAGAAACAAATCAAATCATTATTTGAAAAAGGTGAAATGCCTACTAAAGAAGTGTCAGCTCCATCAGAATTCCCATCAGAGAAAGAAGACACTGAAGAGGAAACTGAAGAAGAGATCGGAAAAACATTCGAAGAAATAAAAGCGACGCGAGAGAAAAAAGAGCGCGAACGCGAAAGACACTTTGCAGAAAACGATGATGATGAACCATTAGAAGGTTTAGACGAACTAGAAAATTCGGAAATTTTAGATGACGACTCTGACAAAGATAAAACAGAGAAGTCAAAGGATGAACACTAAGAGTAATAAGCTAAGAAGAGGATGGCGGATGATTATTCCCATCCTCTTCTTTACCTTGTAAAATAGAAAAAATATATCTTATAGTAAGGGAATGTGACGAATGGGAGATAAATTAATAAAAGCACTAGGATATGATGACGAAATCCGTATCTATGTGGTAGATGCGACACAAATGGTCAAAACAGTACAAGCAAAGCACGAAACGTGGAGCGCTGCAACAGCTGCTCTTGGACGTGCGATGGTTGGGACAACACTACTTGGCGCGACAGTTAAAGGCGATGAAAAATTGACTGTTCGTATTGAAGGGGGCGGCCCTGTTGGTTACATTCTTGTAGATAGTAATGGAAAAGGTGAGACCAAAGGATATATTAAACAACCCAAAGTTAGTCTACCTTTAAACGACCATGGTAAAATTGATGTCAAGGGTGCTGTAGGGACAGAAGGCATGTTGACTGTCAGTAAAGACTTAAATTTAAAGGCACCCTTTGTTGGTCAAGTCCCTCTAGTAAGTGGTGAATTGGGAGAAGATTTTACGTACTATATGGCTAATAGTGAACAGGTCCCGTCAGCTATTGGTTTATCGGTACTTGTTAATCCAGATGAAACTGTAAAAGCAGCAGGCGGGTTTATGATCCAAGTGCTTCCAAATGCTTCTGAAGAAACGATTGGTAAAGTAGAAGAAGCTATTTCAGATATGCCACTGGTTTCTAAATTAATGGATGAAGGTGAAACACCAGAAGCAATCTTGGGTAGACTAGTTATGAACGACTCTGCACGCACTTTAGAAGAGATGGAGGTTTCCTTTACATGTAATTGTTCAAAGGAACGCTTCAAGGATGCTATTGTATCTCTAGGAGAGACAGAAATCCAAGAAATGATTGATGAAGATCACGGGGCTGATGCTGTGTGTCATTTCTGCCGAACAAATTACCATTTTAGCGAAGAAGAATTAGAAAATTTGAAGCAAGAAACGAATAAACCGTAATATTTTACACTTTCTTCTTTATGGAAAATAAGAGTTATGGTACGATTAGTCATAATGGCTAAATAGACTATCACAGCAATGAAAATAAAAGGTTGTATAAACTTATGTTGAAATGGAGTGACGACAGTGTCTCAGGATAATGAAACTCTTGAAAATTTAACAGATCAATTGGTTGTTCGTCGTGAAAAAATGGAAGAGCTAAAAGAACGTGGCATAGATCCGTATGGTGATCGTTATGTACGTACGCACTATTCAAAAGAATTACAGGAAACGTATGATGAGAAGACAAAAGACGAATTGCATGATGAAACGATTGATGTTTCTGTTGCAGGACGCTTAATGACTAAACGAGGTAAAGGGAAAGCTGGATTTGCGCATCTTAAAGATAAAAAGGGACTTATACAGATTTATGTAAGAAAAGATGCTGTTGGGGATGAACAGTATGAAAGTTTCAAACAGGCTGATTTAGGCGACTTTTTTGGTATAGAAGGAACAGTGATGAAAACTAATACAGGGGAAATCACTGTCAGGGCAACAAAATTAACCTATCTATCAAAAGCTCTCCGTCCTTTACCAGATAAATATCATGGTTTGACAAACGTTGAACAAAAATACCGTCAGCGTTACTTGGACTTAATCGCAAATGAGGATAGTTTTGAACGTTTCACAAAACGTAGTCAAATCATCCAAGAAATTAGAAATTATTTAAATGGATTAGGCTATCTTGAAGTTGAAACGCCTTTATTCCACAATATTGCAGGTGGAGCAGCTGCACGTCCATTCACTACCCACCACAACGCTTTGGATATGGAATTATATTTACGTATTGCAATTGAACTTCATCTAAAACGTTTAATTGTTGGTGGTATGGAAAAAGTTTATGAAATTGGACGCGTATTCCGAAATGAAGGAATTGATACCACACATAATCCAGAATTTACAATGTTGGAATTGTATACAGCTTTCCACGATATGGAAGATGTTATGGATCTAACAGAAGTATTGATCCAAACAGTAGCTGAAAAAGTATTGGGTGAAACTGAGATTTCTTATGGTGAAGAAACCATTCAGTTAGGCGGCAAGTGGGCGCGTAGGCATATGGTTGAATTGATCAAAGAAGAAACAGGGATAGACTTTTTCAATCACTATACGGATGAGGAAGCGCGTCAATTAGCACATGAACACAATGTTGAAATTGACGATTACGCGACCTTTGGGCATGTGGTGAATGAATTCTTTGAAACCTTTGTAGAATCAAACCTTGTTCAACCAACATTTGTTTATGGACATCCGCTTGAAATTTCTCCATTAGCTAAGAAAAACAAAGAAGACGAACGATTCACCGATCGCTTTGAATTATTTATTGCTAAGCATGAATATGCTAATGCCTTTAGTGAGTTAAATGATCCAATCGATCAACGTGAACGTTTTGAAGCACAAATGAAAGAAAAAGCACAAGGTAATGAAGAAGCCCAAGAAATTGATGAAGAATTTATTGAAGCTTTGGAATATGGCATGCCTCCAACAGGGGGATTGGGCATCGGTATCGATCGCTTGATTATGCTTCTAACAGATGCACATACAATAAGAGACGTATTACTGTTCCCAACTATGAAAAACACATTAAGCAATTAATTAGAATACGTTTAAAAAGAGAGAGTCTAAAAATGACTCTCTCTTTTTTTAGATAGTGATGGAAAATTTTATCCATGATATAATTGTTTTTTCTCGTATTTAAAGAAAAAGTCCTTTAAGATATATAATAAACACATAGATGAATAGAAAGAAGGAAAAGAAATGAAAAAAACACGATGGATAAATTTTTTAGGAGCAACTAATTTAATCTATAGTTTAGTTGTTATTATATTACTGGGAGTTGCTTTCTTTTTATTTAATCAAGTTAGCTATATATTTACCCCTGTACTTGTCCTTTTCTCAAACATACTGATACCCTCTGTAATAGCCCTATTATTATATTATTTATTTAATCCGTTGATAGACTTTCTAGAACGGCATAAAGTAAAGCGAATCATTAGTGTTCCGCTTTTATTTTTATTGATTATTGGTATATTAAGTTCAGGGATAGTGCTCTTGTATCCCGTTTTAGAAAATCAAATAACAATGTTTGTAAAAGAGTTCCCAAGTTTTATAGAGTCATTGTCAGCATCTATACCAGCATGGGCAGAAAATTTACCTTTTGATGCAGAAGTAGAATCATTTATTGCAGAAGGAGAAAAATTTGTTTCTCAAATACCGGATAATATAAATCAATATTTATCAGATGGATTCAGTGGTCTTTCAAGTTTTGTCTCAGGTCTAACGAACGTTGTTGTTACATTAGTTACTTTTCCAATCATTCTTTTCTTTTTACTTAAAGATGAACAACGTTTCTTCCGAGCATTCCTATCTGTAGCTCCTCCTAAATGGAGACAAGATCTCATTCGTGTTTCCTCAGAGTTAAATGCTCAGGTAGGTGCTTATGTTAAAGGACAGTTGATTGTTGCGTCATCTATTGGAATTATGATGTTTATTGGCTTTAGTATTATTGGGCTTAAATATAATGGGGTATTGGCGATTATAGCTGCCTTCACATCGGTTATTCCGTATATTGGACCAGCTTTAGCCTTTTTACCAGCATTAATTATCGCACTAATAGACTCATGGTGGATGGTAGCTCAGTTAGTGATTGTATGGATGGTTGTTCAATTTGTAGATGGCAATTTAATCGAGCCTAATGTCTATGGGAAACAGCTCAATGTTCATCCGCTAACTATAATTATTGTTTTGTTAGTTATGGGGGACTTGTTGGGAGTATTCGGATTAATATTTGGAGTCCCAATTTATGCGATATTAAAAGTGTTAGTTGTCTATGTTTTCCAAAAGTTCAAAAAGCGCTACAATAAATATTATGGTGATGTTGCTGGAGAATATGAAGTGAAACCTATTGAAATAGCGGTCAGTGGTGAGAAAAAAACGAGTAATCAATTAAAAAGAACCATCGATATAGCAAAACTAAAAAGAGACAAAGTGAAAGACAAGCAAAAAGACGATGGAAATTCTACAGAAAAAAGTGAAAAAGAAAGTAAAGAGTAGTGAGTTAATATAAGACGCTTTGGACAGGAGAATACTTCTGTCCCCAAAGCGTTCTTTTTTATAGAAATTAAATAGGCCTATACTGAAGGGATTAGCTTCAGGAAATCAATTTATATTAAAATAAATTCTAAATTACCATTGACTCTATATAAATAAACTGATATTATTAATCTCGTTGTTGCAAAAGGAATACAAAATTGCAGCGATAAAAAAAGTTAAAATTTTTGTTGACATTTATCTTGCGAGCAATTATACTAAAGTAGTTGTCGTATAGAAGAAGGGAACGCTTCCAACTGGAAAAAGTTTTCGAAAAAGAATTTGAAAAAGTTTTCTAAAAAGAATTTGGAAAAGTTTTCTAAAAAGAATTTGGAAAAGTTTTCTAAAAAGAATTTGGAAAAGTTCTTGACAACAAAAAAGAAACACTGTATTATTATACGAGTTGGCACATCACGTCGCCGACAACTGAATGAAATAGATCTTTGAAAACTGAACAAAGTAAAACAACCAAATGTGCAGGGGTCTTCGATTCAATTTATTGAATCAAGACAACACAAATGAGTTAACATGTTTAACTCACAATTTTTAAATTGAGCTACATCAAACAATCAAATTGAGAGTTTGATCCTGGCTCAGGACGAACGCTGGCGGCATGCCTAATACATGCAAGTCGAACGATGATGCACTCTGCTTGCAGAGTGTTGAAGAGTGGCGAACGGGTGAGT
>NZ_FNYW01000076.1 GCF_900109085.1 Alkalibacterium gilvum
TTGCGTAGACAAAGTTGGACTTGCTAAAGTTTTAAAGTCAGCTCATAGTTTCTTTTGATTTATCCTGATTTATTTTTTATGATCACCTAAAAAAGATCTATCTTTTAATTTAGGTACAGTATGAAGGTCTATATGTTTTTTGTTTTCAGATAACTTAACTCCAGAAAATATAGGATAGTCTTCTAATGGAATCTTCTTGTTCAGTTTAATTAGTGTCTCTTTAGAGTACTCATGTAAAGGCTGACCATATTCTAGCTCAAATATATAATATTCATCAGCTGTATCATTATGGCTTATATAAAGTTTTGCAATTAGTGCACTCGGCACTGCTGGCATAGTTCTTGGCTCTGGCTCTATAATCACTGGTACTTCAATTACTAATTTATCTTTTGATGAATTTATATCATTTTTTGATAGTTTCATTAATTTTCTCTCCCTTAGCTTTTATTTTTTCTTTTATTTTGTTTAGAATTATTTATTTCAGTTATATCTAAAAATAATTTTTCTGTTTCGTGTCTGTTTATGTACCATTCTTCCATTAAAAATTCTATTAACTGAATTAATTTGTCAGCTTCATTTGGATCTATATTTATAATTTTATTAATATCCTTTTCCATATGTGCACCAACATTTCCTATCTGTCGCACTGCATGGATAACTTTCCATTGATTAGCTGGAATTTTACCTTCAAGTTTATTAATTGCAGCATATAAATTATTTTCTTTGATCTCCCAAAAGTCACGAATCATACCTTGTAAACATCTTCTTGATAACGTTGCAGAAGATTTAGGACTTAGATCTTTTATTAAACATGCTTCTTCGTAATCTTCTCTAATTGCTTTTGGTACATAATTTGGAAATTGTTTAGCATTTCCGAATGGTAAAATTCGATAGTCAATCTTTGAAACCTTTTCTCCTATGCCAGTCAGTTTAATAGAGTAACTTTCACAATGCGGACAATGATAATATTCCATTCCTATTATTGATTCTTTACTTTCCTCACCTAGTTTAGAAATATGAGTAGCACTGAGATTTCCAATCTTAAAATTGTGACGTGTAAAACTGTATGTGTTGTGATCTTTTACAAATACTGTTTCACAGTATGGACATTCATATCTGTTATCTTTATTAATAGCGTTGTCCTCCTAAATTTAATTGTTTTCCAAATGTTTTCTTAAACTTCGCTTCCATCCCTTATTATGAATAATTCTATCTTTGGCTAAGTTCTGATTAATGATTTCTTTTTTAGTCATTTTAGATACATGTTCCCAACTATCTTCAAAAATATAAGTAGCATCTCCATAAATTATAGAATCAAAAATAAACATGTTTTTATCTTTGAATTCAAAGATAAGATAACCAGTATATCCACCAATTCCTTTTCTTACAGAATCTGGTTTAAACTGCTCTATAAAATCAAATCTTTCTTTGATTAGTGTCTGCTCACTTCTAGATACATTTACCTTTTCATTGTTTCGAAAAGCTTCCCAAATTCTTTCTCCTGGTGGTAGTATTTCCCAATTAACTGTTTCAATAGGTTTAATTTCTATAATATTATTTTCATTATCAAGATTAAAGGCTTCAACTTCGCCGAATATTTCTAGCATTAAATTAGCGGCGAATTTTATATCAGATTGATCTTGTTCGTTATTTTTAAAAAATTTATTGATAAGTAAAAACATTTCATCTGCTGATGTGAGTGTGGTTACTAACTTCATTTCTTTGGGTTCGATAAATTTGCGGGGATATCTTTTATATGGGACGTAACTAGTCCCAGAATGTGGATAGCCTCCCCAGTCATCAAGTTCCCACTCTTGTGCTCTATAGGCTGTTTCTTTGGGCTTGTCGGTTTGCGCAATATATTCCCCTATAGAGTTTCTTTCAGACATTATCCCTAAAAATGGTGGTGGAAATATTAATATATCTGCTTTTATTTCTTCAACTTCGAATGTATCCATTAACTTTTTTTGAATATCTTCAGTTAATTTTGTGCCAAGTACAAAATTACTATTGTTTTCAATTCCACTTAAAAGCTTAGTAGTTGTTCTAATTCTTGTCTGTTTTAACTTCAAAAGAAACCAACTCCTTTTTATATTTATTTTAATCTTTTTTAGTTGAAAATACTTGCTCATCAAGTTTCTTTTGTTTTAAAAATAAATAAACTCTTCGAATTAATGTTCCTAAAGAATATAAGAAAAAAACAAGTATGCCATAGCTTTCTTGGAAAAATACATAATAGCCAAATAATAAGGTTACTATCAATAAATAAAATAATAATAATAATT
>NZ_FNYW01000013.1 GCF_900109085.1 Alkalibacterium gilvum
GACATACATTGGCAAATGACTATTCTTAAGTTCGAACGCAATATTCTTCTCACCAGCGATGCCATATTCCAAGTATTTTATATCTCGTCTCACTATATCTTTACCCTTTTCATCCAACTTCTCTTCCAAAGCCTTCAGTTTCTTTAGTTGTACCTCAGCATTATAGCTTTCTTTCAGAAATACAGGTCCAGTTAATTTATTAAACAAGCCCACGCACTGACGCCCCTTGCTATGGTGTGTTTTTCTAAATTATACCATAGTAAGGGTTTACATATACTTTTTTATTGATTTATTTTAACTTATTTTTTCACTTTTATAATCAGAATATTCCTGTTTAACATAAGGCTCCCTCATCCTCTAAAATGTTTTATCTTTCAATCATATTTTTAATACTTTTTTACATTATTTAAAAAAAGTAATTTCTTCTGCATCCAGACGAACGCTCTCTTCACCTGTTTCCAATGCTTTTCCTACAGATAAAATCAACACAGAAACATAGCGCTCTTTATCTAAGCCAAACGCCTCAGCTAGTTGACCATGTTCAAAGCCACCAATGGGATTCGTATCGTATCCATGACTACGCGCAACCAGCATAAACTGCATAGCTGCAAGGTCAGCATCAAGCCGTACTGCTTTCTTCATTTTCTCTTTAGGAAAGCTTTTGTATTGGGGTACAATATCAGCCAGCCAGTTATTTTTCGCTGTTTCTGACATTTTCCCTTCTGAAACGGCTTTGCTATAAATTTCTTCTGCATATGTGTAGCACTGCAAATCCCCAAAAATCAACACCATTGCTGCCGATGTATCATTTTGAGTTGTATTGCTTCGGACTAAGGGTCTTAATTTTTCTTTCCCCTCATCACTATCAACCACCACAAAACGCCAAGGCTGAAGATTGACCGAAGAAGGTGCCCGTGTAGCTTTTTGAATCATTACAAGCATTTCTTCGTGTGAAATTTTAACAGTATCATCATAAACGCGAACAGATCGACGCCCTAAAGTGACATCTAAAAAATCGTTATTTATAGACATTTCATTTCCTCTTTTCAATTTAATTGAATTAATCAAATCAACAAATGTTATATTCTAAACGTTTATTCCTTTTATGCTATTTTTTATCTTTTTCATCTCGACTATCTCAAAGAATGCGTTTTCTCATATGAATATAGCATATATACTAGCAACAAGAAACTAGGCAAAACCGATATAACAATAAACCTTACACTAATAACATAGCAATGGAAAGGATGACGACAGCTAGTCAGATATAAGAAATGATTAGTGAAACAAAAAACCTCCTACTATAAACACTAAGGTTTATAGTAGGAGGTTCATCATTTAGTCTATTAACATGCTGTTATTCTTTAATGATTTCCTAACTTCTAAGTCCACGGCCTGTTTCAATCAAATACCAATTGATTGTATAAAGGACAGCAATAAAGAAAGTTAAAATAATGAGTGTCCAAAGTACTGGAACATCTATAACACCAAGAAATCCATATCGGAAACCTGAGATCATGTAGACAATTGGATTGACCCGAGAAACGGCGCGCCAGAAAGGAGGTAACATTGATATTGAATAAAACACACCACCTAAATAAGTTAACGGCTGTAGTACAAAGGTCGGTACGATAGAGACATCATCAAAAGACTGGGCAAAGATACCATTCAATAAGCCTGCTAGTGAAAACAGAATTGACGTCATTAAAAGTGTCATAATAATCATGACCCAAGAAAAAGCTTGTAATGGGACGAAGAAGAGCGAAATAAGTGTGACCAAGGCCCCAACTAAAATACTCCTGCCTAATCCTCCAATAACAAAGCCCCACATGATAACATGTGTCGGTACCGGCGCAATTAATAATTCTTCAATATTTTTCTGGAATTTCTGAGAGAAAAAGGATGAAGATACGTTGGAATAAGAGCTCGTAATCACTGACATCATAATGAGTCCCGGTACGATAAATTCCATATAGGAGAAGCCTTCCATTTCCCCAATTCTTCCACCAATAAGGTTACCAAAGATAACAAAGTATAATGAGGTTGTGATAACTGGTGGTACCAGTGTCTGAACCCATATGCGTAAATAGCGATTCGTTTCTTTGACGGCCAGACTTTTTAGTGCCGTATAATAAAGTTTAAACATTGTTATCTTCCTCCTGTTTATTCTCTTCAGTAATTTTCAGGAACAGTTCTTCTAATCGATTCGATTTATTACGCATAGAAAGCACTTTAATCCCTTGTTCAGATAGCTGTTTGAAAACATCGTTGACGCCTTGATTACGTTCCACTTCGACATGAAGTGTTGTTTCATCGACAAGTTCACTCGAGTAACCAGTAATCTCCGGTTTGTTCTCATAAGTATCTAAATCAAAAATGAACGTCTCAAACATTAATTTAGATAACAAACTCTTCATGCTCGTGTCTTCAATGAGTTCTCCCGCTCTAATGATTCCTATATTTCGGCAAAGCATTTCCGCTTCTTCCAAATAATGTGTGGTGAGGATGATGGTCGTTCCACTTGCATTCAACTCTCTCAAAAACTCCCACATTTCGCGTCGCAATTCAATATCTACACCTGCAGTCGGTTCATCCAATATGAGTAAACGCGGCTCATGCATCAATGCGCGGGCAATCATCAAACGTCGCTTCATCCCTCCAGAAAGCATGCGTGCACGCACATGCCGTTTTTCCCAAAGATCTGATTGTTTCAGATATTTCTCACTGCGTATCAACGCTTCTTTACGTGGAACGCCGTAATATCCTGCTTGATTGACGACAATCTGTTGGACGGTTTCAAAGGAATTAAAGTTGAACTCTTGAGGGACTAGACCAATTTGTTGCTTCGCTCGGGTAAGATCGCTATCTATATCATAACCAAATACCTTAACACTCCCAGAGGTTTTATTCACAAGCGATGTAACAATTCCAATCGTCGTAGATTTACCTGCACCATTTGGACCTAAGAGAGCATAAAAATCGCCTTCTTCAACTTCTAAATCAATCCCTCGTAGAGCTTTGACTCCACCTTTATATGTTTTTTCTAAATCTTTTATCTCTAATGCATACGACATTCGTTTGGCTCCTTAATAAAGTTCTTTTTTACTTACATAAAATCACAACCGCGAGTTATTATATCATATTACAGGAAAAGCGTATGTATAATCTGCTTACTATATAAAAAAATATCCAGTCGCAGCATATTAGCTGAGATCTGGATATTTGATAAGCCATTAGTTAATTTTTTAAAGCTTTTACACACTACATAGTCATTAAACGAGTGGTGGTGTGCCTTCTTCATTACCGACAACGGCATCGATTTGAACAAGCGCACCGTTTGGTAAGTCTGAAACGCCGACAACAGTGCGTGCAGGTGTACCATTCTTGAAGTAAGTCTTGTACCCTTCGTCTACTGAATCAACGTCAGAAATGTTTTTAACAAAGACATTTACTTTAACAACGTCTTCCATTACATGATCAACACTTTCGATAATCGCTTTGATATTCTTCAGACATTGTTCTGTCTGTTCTTTCACTCCACCAGCAACCACTTCTCCTGTTTCAGGGTCAAGCGGCAATTGCGCTGACAGGTGATTGTAGTGTGAGAAAGCGACTGTTTGTGTTGCTAGTGCATCTTTAGGAGCCTTATCTGTATTATTAGCTTCCAGGATAAGTCCGTGACGGTCTTCGATTTCCTGTGGTGGTGTACCGTCACCATGAGAAACGGCTGCTTCAACTTGAATCAGTGCCCCCATAGGTAAATCAGATACCGCAATGATCGTACGTGCTGGAACGTAAGCGACAGCTCTGGCGATAGCAGAATCCGGGAAGACTGTTGAATAGACTTCATTTACTGCTTCAACATCAGCAAAGTTCTTGAGATGGATGTTGATTTTCACAATATCATCAAAAGGAACATCAAGACTTTCCAGGATTGCTTTGATATTTTTGAAACATTGTGCTGCCTGCTCTTTAACCCCACCAGTTACTAGTCTACCTGATTTTGGATCGATAGGTAATTGAGCAGAAAGATTGTTGTAGTGAGAAAAAGCAACGGCTTGGGTAGATAATGGATCCATTGGTGCGTTTTGTGTATTGTTAGTAAGCTTGATCAAATCTCCAGACTGAGGTGCATCAGGAATCGTTCCTTCATCATGAGAAACAAGAGCATCTACTTGTACCAATGCGTCCATCTGCAGCTCAGAAACCTCTACTGTTGTACGTGTAGGAAGATAGGTTTTGAAGAATGTGCGGTAAACACTATCTACTGCATCCACATCTTTGATATTTTTTACGTAAACAGTAATTCGAACGATGTCATTCATGACATGATCGATACTGTTTACGACAGCTTCAATGTTTTTGAAGCATTGGTTAGCTTGTTCTTTTATGCCACCTTCTACTAGTTTACCCGTTTCTGGATTAATAGGTAGTTGCGCAGAAAGATTGTTATAATGTGAAAAAGCGACCGTTTGAGAATATGGGCCGATATTTTTTGGTGCCTTGTCTGTATTTTTTGCTGATACTGCATTATAATTACTCATATTAAAAAGTCCCCTTTAGTTTTTTACTCTATTTATCCAATACTTCTAAACAAAAAAGATGAATATATTTTCCAAAAACGAAATGTAATCGAATTCTTCCAACGTTTAATAGAGCGCTTTCGCTAGTATAACAGACTTAAAGCACTTTCACTATCGTTTTTCATTTTTTATATACATAAAACATCATTTTTATACACATCGTCTAAATTAATTGTGAAAATTACATTATTTTTCTAAAGTCTTACCCTTCTTTCATTTTCTAATATAAAGACAATAAAAAAGCAGATAACCCTGTATTATAATCAAGGTTTTTCTGCTTTTTTGAACTCTATTTAATTATTCATTCAAATGTATTTCATGTTCAAACGTAGCTGGCTGGGTCAATGTATCATTAACCGGACACGTATTTGATACAAAATCGATAAACGTATGAATCTCTTCGGGAGTATTATCCGCCTCAATGTGGAAATGCTCAATAATTTTGGAATAGCCAATTTTAGCATTTGGATCTTTTCCTAAATAACCATTAGGATCAAATTCACCTTCAAAGTCAATACGAATACTTTTAAGTTTAATCTTATGCATTTTTGCGTATGACTGAGCTACAATTACTTTACATCCCCCCAAAGCTGACAATAAGGCTTCCATCGGGTTCATTCCTTGATTGGTTCCTCCATCTGCTCTTGGTTCGTCCAGAATAATTTCATGATTATTAGCTGTTGCCTTCACTTTCAGTCCGCCCATTGATTCTGCACTTGCCTTGATAAACATTTTTGGCATTTTCCACTCCTCCTTATTGTGAATAGTTTAACATGAAAGCGATTTTATTTCAACACCTAGTCCTCTCTTATATTATTAAACCGCACAACTTATAGAACATTTAAATAAGCCCGATTTCTCCTCTAATTAAAGGTGGAATCGGGCTTTCTTATGCGTTTCATTTAACACTTTTCAATGAGTTGATCTCCTGCATCTTTTTTTAAAAGAATTTCTCATTAGATTGACTCTGGATTAACTTCTAGATTTTCATATGCCTTCTTCAAAATACGGCAGTGTACACCCTTCACTCCATTAGCTACCTGAGTAACATGAAAATCTCCTTTGGCACTTAGTGTTGAGTACACCAGTTCTTTCGATAGATTAAATCGATGGGATATAAAATCCACTGCCTCTATAGCGGCTTCATTTATTGCCAAGTCCAACGTATGACCATATCCATGGACCTCCCAATGTTCACCTGAGTCTAAAATAATATTTTTGAACATCTTCTTATTTTTATGAAGATTAATTTGTATACGTCCATTGACACTTCCTTCTACACCCGTTCCGCTAAGCTCTCCATCTCCCTGGGCAAAGTGACTATCACCTACAAAAATTCCTGCACCTTTTATCTGAGCTCTTGTGTAGAGTGATGTTCCTTTAACAAAATTCTTGTTGTCAAAGTTTCCACCAAAATTTTTAGGTTGCAGTGAATGTATTTTCCCGTCTTCTGAAGGTAAAACGCCAGCTGTTCCAAAATGTAGATTTAAAGGAAGCGTTAATTTTTCTTTAATTGGTTTTCTCTCAACACTCCCTGGTTCGGTTACAAGACCTGGTGCGTTGATTGGGCGAGGGTAATCATAGGTAAAGAGTGGGTAAGTAATATTTTTCTCTAAATCCACTTCATAGATGAAAATTGTCTCTTCGCGATCAAACTCATTGGATAAATTCCCCCAATTAGCTAAAACTTGTGAACCATAATTCATTCGTGGCTTCATATCAACAATTTTTATCTCAATAACATCACCTGGTTCCGCATCTTTCACATAAATAGGGCCGGTGATTAGGTGGTCTCCCATGTTTCTATCTGTATTGTAATCATATATTTCTTTTATTTTTTCATCGAACAATAAATCCGGGGCATCACCTGATTGATGATTCAAAGCTTCAATATCTACACTATCACCTGATTCGACTTCCAAAATCGGCTCCCAGCTGTTATCAAAATAACCCCATTTAACCGTTTCTGTGTTTGCTTCCACTTTATGAATCTTTGACATAGTATTCTCCCCTTTATTTTAAAGTTATACTCACTACAATTAATCCAATTGGACCCTTTCGTCTGAAACTCTATTTATTATTAGTATTATTATGATGCATTTAGAAAGCGTTGTCAAAATTTTTTGGCTGTTTAAGAATGCAAATACTGATCATTGAATAGGTATCAATAAAAATGGTTACAAATAAAAGCACACGATGAGGCCCTCTTCAATAATGGCCTTCATCGTGTGCTTTAAATGAGTCTTCTATACCGAATAATTCGCTACTGTATATTAAATTTCTGTATTGGACACAGTCAGAACCGGTTGTTTAGTACTGAAAGTAGGGATGTTTTCTAGTAACTCCTTTAGTAGTGGGTTCTTGTTATGCTCATTAATCGCTTCCTGGCTTTCCCAATGCTCTATCATAACAAAGTGATTCGGGTCCTCAAAAGACTCAAACAAATTGTAAGCTAAGCAACCTTTTTCTTTTCTAGATGATTCAATTAGGGGCTTGACAGCAGCTAGAAAAGATTCTTTTTCATCTTTCTTAATATAAAATGAAGCATTAATGATTTTCATATCTCTCTTCTCCTTTTATTTAAACGTTGTTAATTTTTCTGCATTTAAACGAACGGACTGATATCCTTCGTCTTTTGATTTACCAATGGATAGTATTAAAACTGGAACATAACGTTCTTTATCTAGTCCAAAGGCATCTGCTAATTGATCTGCCTCAAAACCACCAATTGGGCACGTATCATATCCATGCGTGCGAGCGACATGCATAAACTGCATGGCGAACAAACTGGAATCTATTTTTACTACATCATTCATTTCTTGTTGCGATAAGTTCTTATAATAAGGAATAATCGCTTCTAATTGTTGGTCTCTTACTTCAGCAGACATTTTATTTTCTGAAACGGCTTGGTTATAAATTTCTTCACCATATTCATAACATTCCATATCTCCAAAAATTAACATCATTGCAGACGATGTGTCATTTTGAGTTGTGTTAAAACGTATAAGAGGCCTCAATTTTTCCTTTTCTTCCGGACTTTCTACGATAACAAAACGCCAAGGTTGCATGTTTACAGATGATGGCGCCGTTGTAGCTTTCTGGATCATTTCCAACATTTCTTCATGAGTTATTTTTACATCTTCGTCATATGAACGTATTGATTTTCGTCCAAATACGATATCTGAAAAGTCATTCGCTTGCTTTTCTTTATTCACTGTTTATACCTCTTTCTGCTAATTAAAATGATTGTCTCACACGTATTTTCAAATGGTCAAATAGAGTACTTATACCTTATTTCAATTGACTTGAAGAAAAATAATGTTTCCGATATTACCTGTGCTGTGCTGACTTGAATCTTAGATAGTTGGGCATACACTAGGTAGTATCGATAAAAGAGACACATTGACCATTCTATCAGAAATCAGATCAAACTAATGTCATATATGCCTGATCTAATTTATGGTCAATGTGTCCCTCTAATTTACTAATACTTTTATACTGTTTAAGGTGGTCTTATTATTTCGCCTACAGTTTTTATTGACTAATGCTATTGGATATTTCTGTAAAAATAACACCTAAAGCATAGGCTCCAGCATCTGGATGGCCAATACTACGTTCACCAACAGTTCCAGCACGGCCCATATGTGCAACGATACCCTCAGTGTTTTTTGCTCCTTCAACTGCTGCACTGGCACCGTTTTTGAATGCTGTCTTAAAGTCCTCATCAGCTGCTGCACTCTCATCCCAAGCTTCGTGACATGGGACCAAAGCGTCAATTAATGTTTTATCACCGACTTGTGCCCCTTTACCAAATGATCGCTCACCTGTCGATTGAATACCATTTACAGCTGCGCCAATGATTTCAGAAAATTCTTTTACAGACAACGTTGTTTTACCTTGAGCCTTTTTACCGGCTGCCCTAAATGCAGAACCCCAAATCGGACCTGAAGCCCCACCACAGTTCTCCATAATGATTAGCGAGCACTCTTCAAGAAACTCTCCGATGTCATTTGACTGTTCCAGCACGTAATCCCATTCTCTTTTCAACTGCTTGAAGCCATTCGAAATACTCATACCGAAATCACCATCCCCAGCATGTGCATCCAATTCGCAGAATGGGCCTTCGTTTTCGATAATGATTTCACTCATTTTATCCACTAAATAAATCATATTATTTAACGTCAGCGCATCATGAGAAATTTTGGCGTATTCTTCATTTGTCTCTACTTCAAAAGATGCTGATTGATTTGTCTGCTCTTCAACAGCGTTAGTAAATTCTACATGTTCCACTGGTCCTGATACTTTGAAAGCTGGTGTATCACTCTCTTTATTTATGAGAGATTTCAATTCGTCATCCAACTTCATGAGTGAAACAGAAACACCCGCCATGTCAACACTTGTCATATAGTTTCCTACAAAGGTACGGCAAATTTTCACATTTCTTTCAGAAAGCTCTCTGGCTACTTCATTATTGAATAAATACAGTTCTTGAAGAGGCGTTGCTCCGAAACCATTAATCAATACGACAAGCTCTTCTTCATTATCGTCAGAAACTTTTAAATCTTTTAACAGATCCTTGACCATACGTTCAGCCAATTGGCTTGCAGACATCATTTTTTCTCTTCTTATTCCGGGTTCACCGTGAATACCTACTCCATATTCCATTTCGTCATCTTCCAGCGTGAATGTTGGCGTTCCTTTAGCAGGCACTGTGCCAGATGTTAGTGCAATACCAATACTACGCACGCTATCAGCGGCTTTTTGTGCAACTGTTTTAACATCTGAAAGTGAACGTCCTTCTTCTGCGGCTGCCCCAGCTATTTTGTGAACCAAAACCGTCCCAGCAACACCTCGGCGTCCAACTGTATATAAACTGTCCTCTACGGCAATGTCGTCTTCAACTTTTACATAATCAACAACTGCTCCGTCTTCTTTAGCGAGATGAGCCGCATTTTTGAAGTTCATGATATCTCCGGAATAGTTTTTGATGATCAGTAGTGTTCCTTTGTTGCTCTGTGTTTCTTTGATTGCTTGATAAACCTGTATCTGTGAAGGGGAAGCAAAAACTTCTCCACATACAGCTGCATCCAGCATTCCCTTACCTATAAAACCAGCATGCGCAGGTTCATGGCCACTGCCGCCTCCACTGATTAGCGTGACTTTTTCATCATTCATTTTTTTCTTTTTGATTACCTTGTATTTATTTATGAGTTCAAGTTCCGGGTGAGCCAAAACTATGCCATTAATCATTTCCATCATTAGCGTATCTGGTGTATTGATTATTTTCTTCACTTAAAACATCTCCTAATCTATTTTTTAATTTCTTTTTACATACGTTCTACCTTATCCTTAACAGCGAAGATACCCCTACCCTTTGTGTTATGCTTTAACTTAACAAGATGTTTTTTTTTATTTTTTTCTTTGTAGGTGTATTAGTCTTGCTAATATCTATCGCTACTATCATCTTACTATGTAAGCGGTTAGTATTGAACGGACAAATCGTTTAATGTGTCAAAACCTATTTTCTGCCCACTCGTTATTTATTTGTTCATACTATATACTAAACCTACAGAAGGAGGCGCCTATGGAACAGTCGATTATTACAAAGAAAGTCATTGCCTATTCATTTAAAACATTGATGCAAAAGGAATCTTTTGCTAAAATATCTGTCAGTGACATAATGAAGCAAGCCGATTTAAGAAGGCAAACCTTTTATTATCATTTTCAGGACAAATATGAATTAATAGAATGGATCTATCACACTGAAAGTCAGGAAAATATTAGTGATCTCCTTGACTTTGAACGTTGGGATTCTATTCTAAAACAAATTTTCGTTTATTTTGATCGTGAGCAGAAATTTTATCGAAATGCTTTGGCTGTTTATGAACAAAACGGATTTTCAACGTCACTGTATGTGAATTTAAGAGAACTTTTTGTGAAAATTCTAGATGACCCACATGTTCCTTCCGAACGATATACTGATGACATTAAAGTTACGATTTCCAGTTTTCTAGGCCATGGTATGGTAGGTATTATAAAAGACTGGATTCAATCCGGGTGTAAGGTACCCCCTGAAAAAATGGCACATAATGTTTACACATACTTTTTGGATGTATGTGGTACAAGGAGGGATACAGAGTGAAACATATTCAGAACAATCCTAATCAAAGTATTGATTTTATGTTGACCGGCTTTCACTTTGAACATAAAGAAAGAATTGATTATGATTCAACTAATAAAATTATATATCAAAAAAATCAAGATCAAGTCTCTGTTATCAGTGGAGGCGGCAGCGGACATGAGCCGGCTCATTTTGGTTATGTAGGGAAAAACATGTTGACGGCAAGTGTTAATGGTGAATTATTCATTCCTCCTGAACCCAAAGCTATCTTGGAGGCTATCAAAAAAACTGACAATGGTAAGGGTGCCCTGCTCATTGTGAAAAATTTCGCTCGCGATATGGCCTCCTTCACAGAAGCAAAAGAAAAAGCCATTAAACTGGGTCATAAAACTGACATTGTATGTGTTGCCGATGATCATTCCATCGAAGACACACACACTTTCAAGAAGAGACACCGCGGAGTAGCGGGCACATTGTTCGTTCATAAAATTGTAGGTGCCTTTGCTGAAAAAGGTATGTCCCTGAAGGATTTAAAGAAGCTGGGAGATGACGTTTCCGCAAATCTTTACACACTAGGCGTTGCTCTTAGTCCGGCCCGAACCCCCGAAAACGAACACGCAACATTTGATCTTTTAGAGGGGGAAGTTTATTATGGCATAGGCATACACGGTGAAAAGGGCTACCGGAAAGTTCCTTATCATTCTTCTGAACAGTTGGCCATAGAACTTGTAAACAAGCTTAAAAGACTTATCGACTGGACTCCTGAAGATACATTTGCCGTCTTAATCAACGGTCTTGGTTCCACTACATTGATGGAGCAATATATCTTTACCAATGACATAAGGCGTTTGTTGAATTTAGAGCAAATTGATACGTCTTTTGTAAAAGTTGGCTCTCATTTAACGTCCTATAATATGCACGGCATATCATTAACGTTGTTAAAAGTTAACGACCTAAAATGGATCGACGCCCTCAAAGAAGAGACCAACGCTTCTCATTGGTAAATATATTCAGTCTGTTACTAGACTGAGCAACTAACCATTAAACAAAGCCCCCTACACATTTAGATTTAAACTAAATGTATAGGGGGTATTTCATTTGATGGAGGTGTTATTTTTCTTTTGTTTGATCAGTCTTCTTTAAATAATAACCCTTTACTATTTGGATAGGTTGGGAATTGGTTCATAGGTATTCGCCAATCCTGCTCGGGAACGGTAAAGTTATACTTGTTGACTAAGTGCTCAGAAAAGACGCGCAGACTGTGAAGAGTAATCCACTCGCCCGCACAACGGTGCATTTCTCTAAATTTCCCGCCACCTTGTGCAATCATTTCATACTCTTCTTCATAGGAAATCTCTTTCGTGCGACCTTCATATCTAGTAATATCAAATGATCCTGGATGATCAATCGTTCTGACATCGTGGTTTGTTCCATATAGATCCAGAATGACCCAACTGTCTTTTGGTATATGATACCCATCAATCTCGACGTCATCAATTGCAATCGCAGGAAGCATTGGGAAAAATGGATAGTAACGACGCATTTCTTCTATAAAGGAATCTTGTAAGCGATCAAAGTCAGCTTTCAATTTTGAGTATTGATTTTCTTCAAACAAGGCGTGCCCCATGAGCGCTATCCAGACGGTTAAAGCAACCGTTGGACGTATAATATTTAATAATTCAACAGCAGCAACTTCTACTGGCAGCAGTTCCCCATCTAAATCTTTTGCTTGGGCAAACGTGTAGAGAGCGAGTTTTTCTTTCCCAGGCACTGGATTCTTACGTGCTTCTTTAATCAATTCTTGTGCCCATTCTTCTGATTCTTTACGATCGGCTATTCCTTTTAAATGATCCTTTGGTGAGGTGACTGCGCCGCTGATCATAGATATTTGATCATTAGCTAACTGTTCAATTTTTTCTTCATTATATTCTGATAAATTAATTCCAGACCATTCAGTGATGCTCTTGAACAACACATCATTGGCGATATCAAACAATTCAAATTCCCCATGAATGGTATCTAATTTTTCTGTTAAGTTTCTATCAAGAATTTTTCTGTAATCATCCATTCTTTCTGGAGTCATTAAATCCATGAAATAATTTTTACGGTGCTGGTGCGCCTTTCCATCCAATGTCTGTACACCCTTTTCACCAAACAGTGTTTTTATAATGGGCTTAGGCATAGCCCCTTCGCGTTTAAATTTGGTTGGATCATAAAACTTTCTTGCTGCTTCTTCACCGTAAACCGTTATAAATTCTTTTGTTAAGAATTTACCTTTTACTACTGGCGAATCCGCTTCTTTTCTGAGCTCGCCTAAGAGGTTGTAACCCTTATCGAACATCTCTTTGACGTTTGTTAGCTTGATTTTTGTTTCTGGTACTTGTTGCATGTTGATAGCCTCCCATTCGAATTATCTTTACAATTCAATCCTACTCCTTATACAAAAAACTGTCAAAAAAAAGCGATTTTTAGTTAATAAAACAATATAAAATAAGGGAGAACGTCATAATCCCCCATTCAATTTAAAAGATGAATCATTCCTTTTTCCTATCTGTGATATGGTACTATAAATACACCCTTGATATTCGGTACATACCTCGTGCTGTTAATATAAGTAAATGAAATTAAAGGAGTCATTTTTATGAAAACTGCTAAACTCTTTGCCTGGATTGGTCTGGCGGCTATGGTATTCGGTATATCAAACGCTATTATAAATGGGAATTTCCCTGCAGATGGGACACAATTATTAGATAATCCCTTAGGTCTCGTCTCGGTTATAGACTTATACATTGGCATCGTCTTTTTTTCCTTATGGATCACTTATCGGGAACAAACAGCGTGGAAAATTGGAATCTGGATTATAGCAATGATAACACTGGGTTTTTTCGCTGGGAGTGTCTATCTCTTGAAGGCACTTTATGAATCAAAAGATGACTGGAAGGTCGTTCTTCACGGAAGAAACAAGGAGCATTTCGATGGATAAAATCAAAGAATGGTTAGGTCAGCTTTCACTAATATTCAAGAAAAAAACAATTGATGCACTTTTTCCTCCGCTTATATTTTTTATAGCAAATCAATTTCTTTCTTTAACTTACGCCAGTGGGTTAACGCTGCTCTATCTTGCCTTATTAGTCTTGTATAGAATCATTAAAAAACATACAAAGCGTTATGTTTTAGTTGGTGTGGGCGGTGTCCTTTTCTCGATTAGTTTGAGTTTTTTATCAGGAGAAGCAATCTATTACTATCTGCCCGGTTTAATTACAACGTCGCTCATCGTTATCTTATGCATTACTTCGCTTATTGTTAAAAAACCTCTTGCTGCCTGGGTTAGCCATCTAACTAGAGGCTGGCCAATTGATTGGTATTTTAGAGATGATATTCGTCCTGCTTATAAAAAAGTCACCTTGCTATGGGCATTGTATTTCTTGACTCGACTGATGATACAGCTTCCCATATTTTTAACGGGTAACTATTCATTGTACTTTGTCGTTAATTCTATTTTAGGCTGGCCTATGAACATCGTATTGTTGATTGCTACCTATGCTTTGGGCATAAGCAGTTTGAGAAAGTTATCAGGTCCCAGCGTTTCAGAATTCAAAAACAAAGAAGAGCCTCCCTATGAAGGACAAAAAACAGGATTTTAAGCATATATCAAATAAAAGGGGGATCTGTCTAAAATAGACAGATCCCCCTTTTGTTATGCATAATCTCTTTAAACCATGGCTAAAAAGTAATAACTGATAAACGACACTAATCCTCCAAGGGTTGTTCCCCAAACAAGATCGACTAGCGTTACTTTTATCGGCCAATTTTCAAGTGTTGCTAAATTCGTTAAATCATACGTTGCGTAGGCAATAAACCCAAAGAATAAACCTTTCAGCAGAGCTTCCATGATACTTCCTGAATCTAAAGCAGGATTAATAACAAAGAAAACAAGTCCTAAAATAAAGATAAAGTAAAAGACGAGTGCTGCTACCCAATTAGTAGTCTCTCTCATTAAAAATCCAATTTGCTCTTTGTAAAAATCTTTAGCGAAGAATCCTAACCATGCAATATCCACAACGAAAAAGACGACCAAAGTAATTAAATAGGTGATAAGAAATTTCATGTTGCTTCCTCCTATTCTGTTATATATGCCACAGCTACTGCACCTTTTCCAGCGCCCATAGCAATGACTCCGGAACTTTTGGTGATAAATTCAGGTTCTTTATTCAATACCCCACTTAGCTCTTCTGCAAAGGCTTCACCAAGCTTTTTATCATCAACATAAGTAACGGCATAGTACTTAATTCCCTTTTTTTCATTCAATGTTTTTAAATGTTTTAATATTTTTTTCTGTGCCGTTTTTGCTTGGAAAGCAATTTTAAATACCTCACCGTCGCCTTTTTCATCCAAGGAAACGATTGGCTTTAAGCCTACTTTTTTAGCAATGCCTCCTGCTCGCACACTCAGCCTTCCAGAAGCAATCATATTATCCAGTGTATTAATTTTCACCAGTATCTTGGACTGACTAATCGAACGTTCTGCTTCAGATAAAATCTCCTCAACAGACTTTCCTGCCTTTAAATTTTCTATAGCTTGCCAAACAATTAAGCCTTCTGCTACGGAGTTTTGTTTTGTTTCTAAAACATGAATCGATTGTTTGTTTTCTTCAAACGTTTCAGCTGCTTTTTTAAAGGCATTGTACGTTCCACTCAACGCTTTTGCTACAGTCAATACAATCACAGTATCGTAATAAGTTAGCAAATACCGATACGTATTTTCAATATTTTTTATCGTCGGTTGTGATGAAGTGGGGTGCGTTTGCTTCTGCTTCGCTAGATCGAACAGTTTTTCATTGGTTACTGTCAGTTTATCAATATATGATTCTTCTCCAACAAGTAAAGACATATGAATGACGTGCACTTGGGCATCATCGATTATTTCTTTTGGTAAATCTGCGATAGAATCTGTCACAATAACGGTCTTGTACTTCCTGTTATGCACTCTTTCATATTGTAAATTCATATCATCGACTTTTTGTTCAATAAGTTTACCTTGTTTAGATAAGCGATCAAACATTTCTGCTGGATCATTGGTATGGACATGTACACGCGTTTTAGTCTTTCCTTTGACTTGAACGATTGAATCACCTATATCAGATAAAACGGTTTTTAAATTCTCTCCCGCTTCATTTCGCTCAATAAGTGCCTCTGTACAGTAGCGGTATTCACCGATTTCATGATCGTGTATGTCAATAGCCGGGATTGCTTCTTCTTCTGTATCCAAGCTGTCTTTAGACAGTAAATGACCTTGTATGCCAGCTAGAAAGCCTTTAATAAAGTATGCGAACCCCTTTGCTCCTGAATCAACAACAGATGATTTCTGTAAGACTTTCAACTGTCCTGTCGTGTTTTCAACTGCATCTTCAACCTTAGCAAAAGCACTTGAAAGTATTTTCTCAAATGTTTCGTGACTATTTACCTCTTTAATTAACGCATCATAAAATACTGACATGGTTGTCAGCATTGTTCCTTCAACAGGTTTCTCAACAGCCTGATATGCATAATCCATTGCTTTTTTTATTGCTGTTACAAAGTTCTCTCTTGTAATCTCCGTTTCTGAGGTCATTCCCTCACTGAGGCCTTGAAAATACTGGGCAAAGATTAATCCAGAATTTCCTCTTGCACCCATAATGGCAGAATCCGCAATTGCTTCAAGTGTTGTTTTAGTATTTTCTTTTCGTTCCGAATGATAAACGATACTGTGCATAGTGGAAAACAGATTGCTGCCTGTATCACCATCAGCTACAGGGAAGACATTAATATTATTTAAAAATTGTCGATTGTTCATTACTTCCCTAGCACCGTTTATTAGACCGTTATATAAATCATCGTGGGTTATCGTCTCCATATTTCTCCCCTAACTTTAGTTATAGTTTTACAAGCTTATTATAATAGTCTTTATATATAATCTTTTTTACTTTTTACCCCAAGGGAAAATCATTGGTACGCGTTGAGTATAGTCATCCCATGCGTCATATTTTTCCATATTCTTCTCAAGCAGTGGTGTAGAAATCTTAATTAGCACTGTACTTATTGTGAGAGGTGAAAGTACCAGCACGCCATAATAGACTGGATTGATTGTGCCATTATAGATCATCGTCATTCCGCTAATATATATACCAAACCATATTAATATTTCTCCAAAGTAATTCGGATGGCGCGTTAGTGACCAGAGTCCAGACTGTAATAGTTTACCTGAGCCTTTACTTATATGCTTTCTTAGTTGTTCGTCGCCCACAACTTCAAAGAAGAGTCCTACAAATGCAACGAGGAGTCCTGCATAAAAAATGAACTGTGACCATCCTTGAAAGTCAAAAGTATTATAGCGAATAACTGCATAAGCCGCAGAACCGATAACGAAGTTCAAAATGCCTTGAACCATAAACACTCTTAAAAAGGCCATAATTATAACATGGTCCCCCCATTCTTTACGCCACTGAGCATAACGAAAATCTTCGGGCTTACCCCAGTTTCGTTTCAATAATCTTAATGAAAGTCGCAATCCCCAAAAAGTGACAAAGGCGACGATGCTATAAGATAGAAATGTCGGTTCATCTGTCACAATGAGGGATAACCAACTCCCAACGACAAAACCCGCTCCCCAGCCAATATCGACAATAGAATTATCTTTTATTGCTGTTGCTATAAGGAATATTATTGTGAAATATAAAAACGTAAAAGCCATTGGAATAAGTAAACTATCGGTACTGATCCTATTAAATCCTTCCGTTGCTATTGCCAACGCTACCACAAGTAGTATCGGATATATAATGATTCTTCTTTTATCCAAAATAAATCTCTCCTAATAATTTAATTTTTTCAATCTTAACTTTTCATATACAGAATATCATTAACAATTATACTCTAAAATGAATATATCCCGTTAGTAGAATGCTTTGAATGATAGATATCTAATACTAATATCAGGATGCTTAAATATGAAATACAAAACCATTCGTAGTCATAAGTTAGCATTCAATAAAATCTATATGAACATATTTTGGTTTAATGTCATGGATAGTTTATTAATAAACAAGGCAAAGTGTCAATAACGCCACAATAAAAATAGGTTACACAACCAGTTATTACTGACTGTGTAACCTATTAATAAAGTTGTCTAAAATTATACACCAACACCACTTGATGGATAGTCTGAACTAAAAATTTAATGTTTTAGAAAGTCTTATCCACATCAATCGTTTTGCTATTGTTTTTAAGTTTTGCCAAAATTTTTATTAAATGCGATAAATCTATCAAATCACAATAATATAACATGTATTGATCACTTATCCATTTGTATTTCTTTTAGTTGCTCTTCAACATCTTCTTTAGTCACGCCAGCTTGTAAGAGGGCTGCTGCAGTGTAGGCACCTTCAACGACTGGAACATTATAAATAGTAATATTTTTGTCACTTAAATCTTGTACCATCTCTAAGTTCATCTTAGCACTGCCTAAATCATAAAAAGCTAATATATTAGTAGATGGAGACTCACTGACCATTTCAAAAATCGTGTCAAAACTAGTTCCAATATTTGTTTTATCTACTCCGCCAATTACTTGAATGGGAACATCTCTAGCGACCTCTTGTAGCAATCGTTCAATGCCTTTAGCAATTTCATATACATGAGAGATAATAATTATTCCTGGTTTATCCATTATTTCTCCTCCGATTTTAGCATCGCTTGAAATAATAATGCAGATGAATATGCTCCAGGATCAATATGCCCAATAGAACGATCTCCTACATAAGAAGCACGACCTTTTTTAGCTTTTAGTGGTTTTGTTGCTTCTACCGCCTCTTCGATGACTACATGAGTTAATTGCTTATTTTCTAGTGATTTAACAACTGGAGCCCACACATCAACCATCGTTTTATCGCCAACTTCGGCTTTGCCTCGTTTTTGAATGCTATCTAACCCACCGCGGAGTACTTTATCCCATGATGACGTATTATCTCCTTTAAGAATTTTCAACATCCCCATAAATGCCGAGCCGTATAAAGGTCCTGAAGCCCCACCAACTTTGCTTAGTAAAGTTGATGTAACTAGTTTCAAGAGTGCCTCTAGCGAATCAGGAGACTCTGCTTCAATTGCTTGAATAACCTGATCCATACCCCGTGACATATTGTTGCCATGATCACTGTCCCCAATAGGTGTATCAAGCTGAGTTAAATAGTCTTTGTTTTGTTGAATATCTTCATTGAATAATTCCATCCAACGTATACCTGTTTGTAAATCCATATTCATTTGAAGTCCTCTCACTTATCATTTAGTTTTTTATTACCAGCTAATTGTTTCAACTGGTGCACTTAATGCTTCCATATAGAAATCATCTTCAAGACAAAGTAGCGTTAATGATAGCCCCTGCATTTCAAGTGAAGTCATAAAGTTTCCTACTTTATAAAAATCTATTGACCATTCATCTTTATCCATTAGTTTTTTAACATCATTTGTAAAAACATATTGCTCCATTAAAGGTGTCCCACCGAGACCATTAATTATCACAGCAAATCGTCTTGTTACATCGAATTCTTCAGCTAACTTTGTTAGTAATTCTTCTGCAAGATCGTAAGAAGGCTGTAATTTCTCCCTGCGATATCCAGGTTCTCCATGAATACCAACTCCATACTCTATCTCATTTTCACCTAGAGTAAAACTTGCTTGACTGGCTCCTGGTGTTGTTACTCCGGTAAGTGCGAGTCCAATTGATTTAATATTAGGTACTAATTCTTCAGCTAATTTTTTTATTTCTTTGATAGATTTCCCCTGTTGAGCAGCATAACCGAGTATTTTATGAACAAAAATCGTCCCCGCTACTCCACGTTTTCCTTGGGTAAATATGCTGTCCTCAACAGCTACATCATCATCTACAACAATACTTTCTACTTCTATATCTTCCATTTCAGCAAGTTCTTGAGCCATCTCGAAATTCATAATATCCCCAGAATAGTTTTTTATAATTAAGAAGACACCAGCACCCTCATCCGCCACTTTGATAGCTTCGAGGATTTGATCCGGAGTTGGCGAAGTAAAGACTGCGCCACAAACAGCTGCAGATAACATACCTTCTCCAACAAATCCAGCGTGAGCCGGTTCATGACCGCTTCCCCCACCAGAAACAATTCCCACCTTACCAGTTTTTTCTGCCCTTCGTTGAATAATACCTGTTTCAGGTACTCTTTGTATTAATTGAGAGTGTGCGACAATCATACCTTCAATCATTTCATCAACAATTTCATTCGGGTCATTCATGATTTTTTTCATCTATTTCCGTCCTTTATATTTTATTTTAATTTATTTATTATTTTATTGTCTTACGTTTTTTGTAATCTCGTCCAAGGGCATCAGCCGCAATGATTGCCTGAGCAACACTTTCAGGCGTTACTTTGAAAGGCATAGCATGAATAGATTCCTCAGGTATACAAGCTTTTTGTGCTACTTCAAAAATTTCTTCATAATTTACTTCTTCTACATCTAAGTCTGCTAGTGATACAGGTAACCCAACCGATAAACTAAAATCTAATAATTCTTCAATTTCTTCTGTTGTAGCATCTTCAAGAATAAGTTGAACAAATGTTGTAAAGGCCACTTGCTCTCCATGGAAATAATTGTGAGGGCCATTCAAAACAGTTAAACCATTGTAGATCGCATGCGCTGCAGCAAGTCCTCCTGATTCGAAACCAAGTCCAGACAATAGGGTATTCGCTTCAACAATATTTTCTAATGCTGGTGTAACAACATTATTATCACACGCCATTTTAGCATTGTACCCGCTCTCTAATACCGTTTCATAACAAACTCTAGCTAGCGTAATAGAAGCTATTGTTCCTTTCGCTGGCTCCGTATCTCCTGAATGAAAACCATTTGGTAATCCAGCATTTACATTTGAATTTGAACGACGGGTTGCACGTGCTTCATAGTAAGTAGCTAAAGCATCTCCCATACCAGAAATTAAGAATCGCGTTGGAGCTTGCGCAATCACAGTAGTATCCATTAGTACTACACTTGGATTTTGAATGAAATAAGCATAATCATCAAAATGGTGATCTTCTGTATACAACACAGCTGAATGACTAGTGGGTGCATCTGTAGCTGCAATAGTTGGACATACAATTAAGTTGTGACCGTTAGCAACTGTTTTAGATGTATCAATTGCCTTTCCTCCGCCTAAACCAACGATGACATCTGCCCCTTTTTCTTTTGCTAGCTTTTTAAGACGCTTAACTTCTTCTCGTGTTGCTTCTCCACCAAAATCAGCTAAGTGTAAAGTTATTCCGAAATGTTTAGATGTTTGGTCTAACTTATCTTGAACACGATTGATATCATCCGGATTTCCAATAACTAGTGCTGACTCACCTAATGACTTAATATAGAAGCCTAAATTTAATAACTCGTTTTCACCTTGAACATATTTTGATGGGCTAATAAATGCTTTTCTCATTTCTATTCCTCCTATTTTTAAAATAAAGTATCTTTAAAATCCCTTAATTAATCTGCTAACAGAGAATTAAAGCGCTTTATTTATCTATGAATCTAGCTTACTAAGTAAACGCTACCAACTCAACAGACAAAAGATTCTCTTTGTCCGCTTCATTTATTTTTTAGTATGGCGTATAATTAATCCTAAGAGAATAGTAGCTTTAATCCGTAGCCAAAGGAGCCAAGATTTATGACCCAAAAGAATACAACGAAGGAAATCATTTCTTATTCTTTCAAAAAATTAGCTTGCGAGAAGACTATTGATAAGATATCGATCACGAATATAATGGATCAAACTGATTACCGTCGCCAAACTTTTTACGATCATTTTGATGACAAATATGATTTAATTACTTGGATTTTCTCCTATGAAGTTTCTGAATTAAATGAACTGATTTCTATTTGGGAAAAACGAGAAGATATACTATTCTATTTATTAACTTACCTTGAAGAAAACAAAACCTATTATAAAAAAATCTTTTTAAATATGAAGTTAGATTCTTTTAAAGATTACTTTATTTATTACATCAAAAAAGAGGTTCAAACAATTATGAAAGACTATTATAAAAAACATATTCATTCAGAATATAACCAAAGTGCTATGGAGATTACTACTGAATTTTATGCGTATGGTTTGGCTGAGCTGCTCTACCGTTGGGTGCTTAAGGACTGTGTTCCTCAAACAAATAATTTCCATAAATTACTTACTCAAGCGATTCCTACTCAGTTTTAATTTAAAAGAAGATTAAATTTAAGATAATTTTCTATGTAATGTATTTAAGGAGCTGGTTGCAGATGTCAGAATATATTCTATCTATTGATCAAGGAACAACGACAACACGTGCAATTATTATTGATCGTCAAGGAAATTACATCAATATTGCATCTCAAAAATTTGAACAGCACAGACCAGAACCTGGCTGGGTAGAACAAGACCCCATCGTAATTTGGCAATCTGTTTATAAAGTTATCCATGAAGTTATGGATCATTCAGGAATATCCTTCAATCAGATTAAAGGACTTGGCATAACCAACCAACGTGAAACGACTATTGTATGGGATCGTAAAACGGGACAGCCGATACACAATGCCATTGTTTGGAGTTCCAATCAGTCTTTAGCAATTGTGAATCAACTCAAAGAAGAAAAAACTGAAGAATACATCCATGAAAAAACAGGGTTAGTTCTAAGCCCTTATTTTTCTGCTAGTAAGATAAGATGGATCCTTGATCATCATCCAGGCTCACAGAAACGAGCAGAAAATGGGGAGCTGGCTTTTGGTACAGTTGATAGTTGGCTTATTTGGAATCTAACGAATGGTAAAATCCATTCAACTGATCATACAAATGCTTCTAGAACGATGCTATTTGATATCCATACTTTAAAATGGGACGAACATTTACTAAATCTGTTTCGTATCCCTAAAAGTATGTTGCCAAAAGTTTATCCCAGTTCTTATGTATATGGCTTAACGAACACAGATTTATTTAGCGAAGCAAATATCCCCATTTCTGGCGTGGCTGGAAATCAACAGGCTGCTTTATTTGGTCAGTTAGCCTTTCAACCAGGCCAAGTAAAAAGTACTTATGGCCAAGGAACTTTTATTGTTATGAATACAGGATCCAAACCAAAATTTTCCAAACATAAATTACTTACGACAATCGGGTACTCCATTGATTCTAAGGTAACTTACGCACTTGAGGGTTCAGCCCTTATTTCAGGTAGTGCAATGGAATGGTTAAAAGATGGATTAAATTTATTCGATTCGATGGATGATTCAGAATTATTGGCGCACGAAGCAAAGATTAATTCTAGCGTTTATGTGGTTCCAACTTTTCGAGGCATTGGAGCACCTTATTGGGATTCATCAGCACGTGGAGCTGTCCTAGGAATCGATGAATCCACCAGCCGTAAAGAATTAGTTCGTGCTACTCTAGAATCACTTGCCTATCAAGTTAGCGATATTATTGAATTAATGGAACTAGACACTGGCATAATAGTCGATCTTCTTCACGTTGATGGCGGAGCTGCTCAAAATAATTTATTAATTCAATTTCAGGCAGATATCCTAGGAAAAACAGTTAGAAGAATTGAACGTTTAGAAACAACTGGTTTGGGCGCTGCCTATCTTGCTGGATTAGCCGTTGATTATTGGAGAGACCAAGATGAATTAATTGCTTTAGTAACTGAAAACGAGCAATTCGACCCACATATGACTGATACAGAAAGACAACAAAAATTAAACGGATGGCGTAGTGCTGTAAAGGCTATTCTTTATTATGCTAAATTACTACATGGATGAATAAAAAAATATAGAACCTTTATTTTTTACAGCAAACTTATTCTAGAGTTCTGTATCTGATATTTTTCAGCTACGTTAGTTTGTATTCTTAACCGATAAAAAGAGAGAGTATATGATTATGTTATTGACAGCAAACGACGACGCGCTATCTCATTTAAATAGATAATCCCAAATGAATATATCCCGTTAGTAGAATGCTTTGAATGATAGATATCTAATACTCTCTCCAACTTTAGCATAATATAAACGTATAGTTTCAAGAGTTTATTCGTTAATGCTACAATGAGTGTATAGGAAATATGAAAAGGTGGTGTGTGACTGATCATTTTCAAAGCAAAATAACAGTCAGAAAAGTCGTCGTGTAAGCAGCGAATCTGAGACACGTTCTCATATAGATTTGTAACCGTAATCAATGGCTCATTGTTCTCTATTTTATCTATTAATTGAAGCACAAACCAATAGGAGGTTTTACAGAAATGGCTTATAAAACAATTAATCCTTATAACAACGAACTAGTAAAAGAATACGACGACACCACCGATCAAGAATTACAAGATACTTTAGAAAGAGCACATGACTTGTACAAAACATTTAAAACACAAGATATCAAAGAAAGAAGTAAAATGCTGCACAGAGTTGCTGATAAAATACGTGAGCGCTCAGATGAGTTAGCCCGCACATGTACGATTGAAATGGGTAAATTACTCGTGGAAGCAAAAGGCGAAGTTGAACTATGCGCAGTTATCGCAGACTACTTTGCAGACCATGCAGAAGAGATGTTAAAACCGGAAAAAGTTGAAACAAGCGCAAACGGTAAGGCAGAAATACACCATCAGTCTACCGGCGTTATTATGATGGTAGAACCGTGGAACTTCCCTTATTATCAAATGATCCGTGTATTCGCACCAAACTTTATGGTAGGAAACCCAATGATTTTAAAACACGCATCCAATACCCCTTCTTCTGCTCAGTTGATGGCCGATGTGATTGAAGAAGCCGGTGCACCAAAAGGATCTATTACAAATTTATTCATGAATTACGACCAAGTATCAGAAACGATAGCTGATTCACGTGTGCAAGGTGTCGCCTTAACTGGTTCTGAACGAGGGGGCGCCACAGTTGCGAAAACAGCTGGTGAGAACTTGAAGCAGAGTACATTGGAACTTGGCGGAATGGATCCATTTATCGTTATGGACGATGCAGACATGGATGACGTTGCAGAAATTGCTTGGCGTTCGCGTATTTATAACGCCGGACAAGAATGTACGTCGTCTAAACGCTTCATTGTTATGGAAGACGTCTATGATGATTTCGTCGAACGTTTGAAGAATAATTTCAGTAAGTTGAAACCAGGCGATCCTCTAAAAGATGATACAACACTTGCTCCAATGAACACTAAAAAAGCTAAAGAGGAATTACAGGACCAATTAGATGAAGCAATCAATGCAGGTGCTCAGGTTGTTTATGGAAATGAACCGATCGATCTACCTGGACAGTTCTTTATGCCTACGATTTTAACACACGTAGACAAAGATAACCCTGCTCATAAAACTGAAATGTTTGGTCCCGTTGCGGTGGTCTATAAGGTATCATCAGAGGAAGAAGCTATTGCACTTGCAAATGACAACCCCTATGGTTTAGGCGCCATCGTCTTTACTGGGGATAGCCAGCGTGGTGCTGAAATAGCTACTAAGATTGAAACAGGTATGGTTTACGTTAATAATTTCCGTTACTCACTACCCGAATTACCCTTTGGCGGAGTTAAACGTTCAGGTTATGGCCGTGAAATGAGTCGTATCGGATTGATGGCTTTTGTGAATGACAAGCTAATCCTTACAGCTGATAAACCAGATATGGATAATTTAGCTAGTGGGCTAGTTGCCTCAAAAAATCTTGATAACAAATAATTAAAATTGATACAGATGAGCTTTCCACTTTGAAAAGCTGGAAAGCTCTTTCTTTTCTATTTTTTAATTAAAAAATGAAAAACATTCGTGGAGGTTATTAGAATCAATACAATAAATACGGATATTATTAAAGCCTATAAAAAATTGGATTCATGTACGCTATCAGATGCATTTGATAAACTTGAGATAAATCAGGGTGGCTATATCCTTCCGAAGCAAAGGGTTAAAAATACAACAATCTGCGGACAAGCCTTTACTGTAAGATATTTACCAAAGCAGGAAAACGAAAGTAATTTCGGAACGTTCCTAGATGATATTCCAGAAGACAGAGTCGCTGTAGTCGATAACGATGGTCGTGTCGACGGTAGCGTCTGGGGCGATACCATGGCCCTTTTTGCTCAGAAAAAAGGTGTTGCTGGTGCTGTACTGAATGGTGTGTACCGTGACGTGGGGCCTATCGACAAACTGGGTTTCCCTGTATTTGCAAAGGGCGCTTGCAGCCGAAGTGGCAAAAATTTAGTTTCGGTGGATGCGACCAACGTCCCTATCCAAATAGATGGGGTGCGCATTGATCCGGATGATCTCGTCTTTGGAGATGAATCAGGTGTAATGGTTATTCCTTATGACCATATAGAGTCAGTTTTGAATGAAGCCAAAAGATTAAAAACTACAGATGATTCATTTATAAATAATTTGGAGTCTGGCATGTCCTATCAGGATGCAAAACAAAATAAAAACCATTAGGAGACGAGTGCATGTCTAAATACGCAATGAAAAATTTAGAAAAACTATCTGTTTCAACTGTAGCGCCATATGATCCTTTACAGGCATTTGTCAGAGACAATCATATAGCGATGAAAGGCTTAAAGAGCGGTCAGCTTTCGGATTACGTCTTTGCTGCGAAAGATGTGTTCAAAGTGAAAGGAAGCACTTGGGGAAATGGCCATCCTGATTGGTTACGTTTTAGTGAACCGGATGAATTCACAGCCAGCGCGATCACTAAATTACTGGATCAAGGCTCTGACCTTGTGGGAAAGACGATTTGTGATGAGCTGTGTTATTCCATCAGTGGCGAAAACTGGCATTATGGTAGTCCACTGAATCCCAATGATACACGCCGTTTGACTGGTGGGTCTTCTAGTGGCTCGTGTGCTGCGACTGCAGGCGGTCTGGTAGATTTTGCCATAGGAAGTGATTGTCTGGGTTCTGTTCGGGTTCCGGCGTCTTACAACGGTATTATCGGATTGAGACCCAGTTATGAGCGCATCAAAAATGATGGTGAAGCACCTTATTGTGAAAGCATGGATGTTCTTGGTTTCGTTGCTTCAGAAAAAAAGGTCTTTCAAGATGTTGCTAGTGTTTTACTGGATAAAGATCCTGAAGAAACTAAATTCAAAAAATTGTATATTGTGGATGATGCTTTTGCTGCTGTCGATAAAGAGGTCAAAGAGCCCTTTGATGGTATCATCGACGAAATGAGTGACAAATTAGGCAATGTTGAACACATCACCTTAGCTGATGAAGGTTTGGACTACTGGGTCAAAGAAGTCTTCCAAATCGTTCAAGGCTATGAGATCTGGGAAAGTTACGGTGGTTTTATCAATAAATATCGTCCACGCTTATCTCCCGGACCAAAGGATCGTTTAGAAAAAGCAGCGACGATTTCCAGAGAAAGATATTTAAAAGCGAAGAAAAAGAAAGAAGAATTTCGTAAACGCGTTGAGAGCCTTCTTTCAGATGGAGCGATAATGATCACACCTACTGCTTCATCCATTGCACCACTAAAGTCTGCTTCTCTGGAAGAAATCGACCGTTTAAGAACCCAGTCATCCAACCTGCTCTGTATTTCACCATTAGCAGAGATTCCTCAGCTGACACTCCCCTTACTCGAACAAGAAGAGATTCCTCTAGGGGTCACTTTGATGAGTGCAAAAAATACTGATCGTGCCCTGATTGATTTCGGCTTACAATTTATGGAATAGAGAATGAAATGTTGAATAGATAACAAAAGAGAGAGGGGGGAATTTTTTCCACCCTCTCTCTTTTTTATAATCTATTCAATCTAGTCTAATTCTTCTATAAGTTTCTTCATTTCAGCAATCTCTTTTTCCTGTGCTTTTATAATATCATCAGCCAATTTTCTCACTCTTGGATCTTCTATTTCTGCTCTTTTACTTGTTAGAATAGCGATGGAGTGGTGAGGGATCATTCCTTCCATATAATCGACCTGGTCAATCGTCGTCTGATTTCTCATTAAAAAGAATGACACGCCAAACGTTAGGACACTAACGATAATAATGCCGGCGTTGATTTTTTTATTCTTAAGCATATGAAGCATAAACATTAACATAATCACAGCCATGACACTCGTAGACAATATCGTCATGTAAAGACGCATTTCACTGAAAAATATGTGATCCCATGCGTATGTGTTAAGGTACATAACCCCGTACATGAATATGCCCGCCACAATAAGCATACCTAAAAATTTAAAATAATTTTTCTTCATTTCCCTACTCCTTTCAAGAGTAACTTTCTTTGTTAACTTAGTATCATTTTTTCATTATTCAAATAATAAACATCGATGATATCCTTATTTTTCATTATCAATTTCTATTATTTTTACGATATCATACCACATATTTTTATAGCGAATACTCTCTTTATTGAACCCTGCTTTTTCCAAGTTCTCAAGGGTTCTCCGATTAATATTCGCTCCCCATATATGCACGGGAATGAAATTGACCATATCCATAAACTTACCAACTGCGGGCTTATCGCTTCGCATGTGTTCCAACATAATTACTTTCCCGCCATTTTTACACACTCTGCGTATTTCTTTCAACCCTTTTACAGGTTCAGGTACTGAACAGAAGACACAGGAAGTAACAACGGTGTCGAATGCGTTGTCTTCAAAAGACATATTTTCTGCATTCATCTCCATCAATGTGATGTTTTCTTTATGTTCGCTTCTATACTTAGCCTTTGAAAGCATCTTTTCACTAAAGTCAATTCCAGTAACTTCTTTATCAGATGAATAATATTGAAGGTTCTTGCCTGTTCCTACACCGACTTCCAATATCTTTTTTCCCTCGATTTCTTTAAATAATTCTTTTCTCCAATTATCCATCATCATCGCTTCCATTGGTTTTTCTATAAGATCATACACTTTGGATATTCTATTGTATCTGTTCTTTATTTTATTATTGTTTTCACGTTTAGGCAACATTTCACTCCCTTTGTCACACTTTCCACTAACTAAATAGTTCTTCATTTTATTAATTAAAAGACCATCTTATTTTTAAGATGGTCTTTTATACGATTTAAAGAACCGCTTCTATTGATTTTTTTAGTGTCTCTTCAACTTCTTTAGCCATAGTATTTAAATCAGATTCGCCGAATAAACTAATCAAGGCTTCTGGACGAGTCATACCTACATATGTCTGGTCATTTTCTTCTCTGACCACCATTTTACATGGCAGGACATAGCCTACATGGATATTTTTCTCCAGTACTTGTTTTGCTTTTTTAGGATTACATACTTCTAGTACAACGTAATTATCTTCAAAGTCTAATCCTTTTTCATTGAGCTTATCTTTGAAGTTAACCTGCCACAATACGCCGAAATCATTTTCTTTTAATTTCTCAGTTAACGAATTAATGGCCTCATCCAAATTCTTGTTTGTCTTTTTTTCGTATACGATATTCATTATTTTCTCCTCCTTGAGTTAATTCTGATTATTCATTTAATTTATCTAATTTATAATAGTACTCTTCCTCTAATATTTCTCCTCTAGCATATCTTTCTTTTAAAATATCAACAGCATCATAATTTGAATGATTCATTAGCATTCTTGCGATAAAAATGACTGCACCAATGATAATCAAAAATTTTAATCCATCATATAGCATAAACCACCAACTATTTTCGTAACCAAAATTCATCATATTATTGAATCCATTCCCCCAATCACCGTGCATTTAATCACTCCTCGATGATTTAATGTTTCCTTTTATTTTATATATTCTTCCTCATCTACTTAATCCTTAACATGGTAGTAAGTTAAAATGTTCAGTATGTTATTCATTTTTCTACAAGTCTCTGCCTAATTTTGGCCGTCTTTCGGATATTTATACATGTCAAATCCATCAACAACCATTCATATACGTCCCAATCACTTTCCTTTTGTTGCTACGCTGTTCTCTTTAACTCTACTAGTATGGGTAGGTAAGTTATAAATTACTATAAAGAATATAAATAATTTTTATCGTTTACACTTGTAAACGAATCCTATCATCTGTCAATATTCGAGTTTATTCTATTAATACACATCCATTTTAACCCCATTGTGAGAAACATTTCAAAAATTAGCTATTTCGACGATCCTTCTTTAATAGCAATTTGAAAGTACAAAAGGATTGGACTTTTGTTTAAGTTTGTTCGTATTCTGCTATCTTCGGTCATTCCCACTTTTTATTTGATCTCAACATGTCGAATATCGCTATCTTCGGACACTTCCTTGTAATTCAAGTTGTGAAACTGTCGAACTTCTCTATCTTCGACGCTTTTAAGCCATTTATCTTTATCCTTTGTCCGAACTCTGCTCATCTTCGGACAGTCCCGCTTTTTATTTGATTTCAACATGTCGAACATTGTTAACTTCGGTCATTCCATTCATCAATTCATTTTAAACTGTCCGAAGTTTCTCTACGCACAAAAAAAACACCTTCCAATATAGGAAAGTGTCTTGAATTACTGTATAAATGCTTACTTGTTGAAGATGATTGGAGCTTTTCGCATGAATTTTCGATCGTTTTTTGGTGTATCACTTTGGATATCTCTTCCGCCACCACTTTGTCGTTTCTTTTTGATGACTTCTAACATTTTTTCTTTTGCATTCATTTTTTCACACCACCTTTTAACTACTGACGCGACATGCTTTACATTCGATGATCAGAAAAATCATGTTGACTCATGACCAGAAAAAAAAGAACTCCTTCGAAAAGGAGCTCTTTTTGATATCCGCAAAATGTAAGCTTAACGTTTTGAGAATTGTGGAGATTTACGCGCTTTTTTGAATCCTGGTTTCATACGTTCCTTCATACGAGGGTCACGTGTTAGTAAACCAGCAGCTTTAAGTGCGCTGCGGAAATCTGGATCAACTTGTAGCAATGCACGAGCGATTCCGTGACGAGCAGCACCTGCTTGTCCAGCAAATCCTCCACCATGAACGTTAACTCTAATGTCATAGCTGTCTACTGTATCTGTTACAGCAAGAGGTTGTCTTACAATTAAATGCAAGTTGTCAAAGTTTAAATATTCAGTAATATCTTTACCGTTGAATGTGATTTTACCAGAACCTGGAGTCATGATAACACGAGCAGTCGAGTTCTTACGACGACCAGTTCCGAAATATTGTACTTGAGCCAATGAATGTCCCTCCTTAAATTAAGTTTGTAATGTCTAGTTTTTCTGGTTGTTGAGCTTGGTTGTTGTGCTCAGCTCCAGCAAATACGTGTAATTTTTTAACTTGTTTGCGTCCTAATACGTTATGAGGAAGCATTCCTTTAATTGATGTTTCAATCAAACGTTCAGGTTTTTGAGCGCGCATTGTTCCAGCAGATACTTGTTTCAATCCACCTGGGTGTCCTGAGTGACGAGAATAAATCTTGTCACTTGCTTTTTTACCTGTTAATTTAACTTTAGATGCGTTTACTACGATCACATGGTCACCCGTGTCAACGTGTGGTGTATACGTAGGTTTGTTTTTACCGCGTAAAATAGATGCAACGACTGTTGATAGACGTCCTAAAGGAACATCTGCAGCGTCGACGACATACCATTTACGTTCAATATTGCTTTCGTTAGCCATAAATGTTGTACGCACGATCTTTACCTCCAAATTTTATTTTCAAGTTTGAATTTCATTAATAGTTGCTTTCCCTATCTTTTTTAGTACCGTTAAAAAAAAGTCTAGCAGAAAGTCTTCGTTGTTTGTTCCAATAACAAGTTTCCGAGGCTCGTAGTGGCGGCAAACAATACCGTCTAATATCTTACCGCGAATAACTAAATAAGTCAACCGATTCTTGCTATTTTTTTATTTTTTACTATATAAAAAGACCAATGTATACAGGACACTGATCTTTTATTTTATTATTTACTAAACAACATCATCAGCGTTTATTTTAAATGTATAACGATGTCCTTGAGTCATGCTGTGATAAAAGCCTTCTCCCTCATAAAGTTGAAAGACACGTGCGCCCTGTTGATCTTCTTTATCTGGGTACACATGTTGGACATAAGGATTACCTGCGAGCATCTCTTCCAAGCGTTCGCGTCCGACTTCTCGTACTTTGCCTTCAATACGAATGACTTGTATGAGATATGTTTCTTCTGTTTTAGCTGTAATAGCAACATGTGGGTTCTGCTTGATTTGTTGATAAAAGTCAGTCCCCGGGTCAGTCATGAAAAATATGCCTTTTTCATTAGCGACACCTATGTGAATATGACGTGCATGTGGTTTATTTTCTGCATCCACACTTGCGAAGATGCCGACTTTGATATCGTCCTTTAAGATTTTCAAAATATCATTTACTTTCAATTTTTCCCTCTCCTTATCTTGAACTTCAACACTCATTGTATATTGTATCACAAACAGATTAGAGATAAGGAAGTGAAATGTAACGATACTACTTTTTCCTTTTTAATTCTTCTTTCTTTTTCTGTGACGTTCTTCATGTACAATCTCAAAGGATTCTGAGGCCAGTTCGATTCTCTCACCTACTTCATCGAATCTTTTTAAAATAGCAATAGATATACGATCTTTCACTCCACGTCGCTCATGTGTATCAACGATATATCTTAAGCTGAGGGTAACAAAATTATCATCAAAAGCAACAAAAACTTGTGATTTGAGCGAAGCATGTTCAATACGGTACCGTCGCTTCATTCTTTGCCATTCGACTTCTGCTGGCTCGTTATAATCACCAATGATTTCTTGTGCTATTTGAAGGACGATCTCTTTAGCTAAAGGAATATCACTATCAAAGTGAAGAGGAATATGTAACTCATCCCATAGAAATTTAAAATCTGCATTGTAATTATATACTGGGGAGGTAAAAATATAACTATTTGCAACGCGGACAATCCGTCCAGTATATTGGTCTCCTTCGACCCATTCACCTAATTCCATAAGTGTTGTTCGCAAAACACCTATATCTACAACATCCCCCTTAGATCCTCCTAAGAGTACACGGTCACCTGTTTTGAAAAAGTCTCCAAACATAATAGCAAACCAGCCTGCAAAACTAACAATTACTTCGCGTAAAGCATACGTTACCCCAGCACCAGCTAAACCTATGGCTGTTGTAAATCCTGTTAAATCGCTACCGAAAATATAAATGAACAGAAAGCCAAATAATATATTACTTCCCCATCTGGCGATTTTTTGTGTAACATACCAATTTTCTGAGGCTTTGAATTTTTTATAGAGTCGATTCATTATAAAACGTCTAATAATTAAAATCAAAATAACCATCAAAACGAAAATAATAATACTGGTAATCAACGGATTGGCTTCTATAAAATGTTTGATCCACTCTCTCATATTTTAGGCTCCTTCTTAAGTTATAATCTTGGGATTGTCTCCTTTAATCATAACAGTTCAAAGAACTTAAGTAGATTGTTAAGCCTTCATTCCTTTAATTTTTCCAATCAAATCAATCAAGTGCATGCTACGTTTAACGGCTTTTAATAGCAGCGGCTGTCCATTTTCCATGGCTTCACTCAAAGTCATTGGTGCATCGACGATAGGAATCAGCGCATGGAGATTTTCTTCTTCAATAGCGGTTCTATCGCTATCAATTTTTCCTGCGAATAAAAGTGCTGGGACAGAGTGTTTTTTTGCTAAGCGACTGATCCCAATAGGAACTTTCCCGCCTAAGGATTGGTCGTCAAATTTCCCCTCACCTGTAATGACGAGGTCTACATCCTGGATAAACTGCTCAAGATTACCCTTCTCTGCTAAAAGAGAGAGTCCACTTTGAAATTCACATGGGAAAAAGGATAAGGCTGCATATCCGATTCCACCTGCGGCACCTGCTCCTTCTGTAAATCTCTGATCTTTTCCAGTCTCTTTGATAACAAGGTTAGAAAATTCGGACATGTTTTTATCATAAGTAGAGAGTTCATCTTTACTTAATCCTTTCTGTTCTCCAAACACATGAACAGCGCCTTTTTCTCCAAGCAAAGGATTGGATACGTCTGAAGCAAGCAACCAGTTCACCTTTTTCACACGCTCATCTAATCCACTTGCGTCGATGGAATGAACCTGACCTAGTTTCACAGGTAGCTTTTTAAGTTCCTTGTTTTGAGCATCCTTGAAAACAACACCCAATGCTTGTAATAGTCCTAGTCCTCCATCGGTCGTTGCACTACCGCCTAGTCCTAATATAATGGTACTTGCCCCCTGATTAAGAGCTTGTGTAATTTGTTCGCCTACACCGTAGCTGGTATGGTTTTTTGGGTGCAAGGTCTCTTTATTGGCTTGAATTAACCCCGCTCCTTCAGCCACCTCGATAACAGCAGTCTTTTCCTGTTCCACCCATCCCCATTGCCCAATATAAGCGTCACCATTGACACCTGTTATAGTTGCTTTTTTAACTTCACCGTTCATAACGCCTACAAAAGCATCCACAGTTCCCTCACCACCATCAGCGATTGGGAAAGTTATGACGTCATGTTGCGGCAAGGCGTCTTTAACGCTTTGATTAGCTTTTTCACTTGTCATTGATCCTTTAAATGAATCAATAGCTGCAAGTATTTTCATTTCTTTTTTAGCTCCTTTCAGTCTTTTTCTCAGTATATCACAGGTTGTTATCTATAGAACCGTATGATTTTTATAAATAATCTAAACAAAAGACGCAGCGATACGCGCCGCGTCTTTTGTGTGTACTATTTTAATTCAGGCCAATATTCTTTGTTGGCTTCAATTAATGCATCCAAAACTTTTCGTGCTTTTTTCGCATCAACAACCGTACGATTGAGTGTTAAAGCCTGCAATGCTTTAGTGTACGACCCTTCCATATAAGCTTCAACAGTTAATCGTTCAAAGGCATATTGATTCTCAATCAGTCCTTTGTAAAAAGTGCCGATATTACCTACTGCATAAGGTGCAGGACCATTCTTTCCTAAAGAAGCAGCAACTTCTACCATGCTATCAGCCGGCAAATTCGCTACGATACCGTTATTCCTAACCATGACTACGAATGTTTTACGCAGGTTATTTGCGATTGATGCTGCCACTTCCACCATCATGTCCCCATGTGCATCGTTATGAACAACTTTAGAATCTTTTGCTGTCCCATTTTCAACGATACGTCGACATTCCTGGAACACCTTCTGCTCTCTTCCTATATGCACTTCATCTGTTCGTGTCCATTCTGGATCAAGTTTAGATAACTTGTATTCCGGATAAAGATAATACTGTAAGTACGTATTTGGCAAATATTCAGGGAAGTCGACAAGCATATCCTCAACCATTGCATAGGTTTCAAGCCAAGACTGATCTCTTTGCTCCGCATCCACCGGACGGAAACCACCATTCAACACAATCTCTTTGATTTCAGGTGCTCTATCTTTCCCAGTTTCATCATAGATTTCAGTAAACCAGCCAAAGTGGTTAAGCCCAAAATAAACGGATTCAAGATTATTAACGTCTTCATCAATAAGACTAGCAAATGAACGTAATAGATTAACGGGCTGATCACAAATGTTGAGTATTCTGTTTTCTTCTGGAAAAAGTTTATCCAGAGCCAAGGCCACAATTGCAGCTGGATTTGTGTAGTTTAATATCCAGGCATCCGGACTTAACCGACGAACATCTTTGACCATTTCTTCCATATCACGAATTGACCGTAGCCCATAGGCAAAGCCACCTGGACCACACGTTTCCTGGCCAATCACACCTAAACTCAGAGGGATTTTCTCATCTTTTTCTCGCATGGCGAAGCCGCCTGTACGCATTTGACAAAAAACAAAATCAACATCTTTATAAGCAACTTCTTTGTCAGTTGTATAAATGAGTTCGACTTCAGGCGCTTCTTCTTTGAAGAGTATCTTTGCGAATTCACCAATAACTTCTTGCCTTTTTTCATCAACATCATATAGAACGATACGATTAAGTGCAAATGCATCCAAGTGCGTAGTCATTGCTTTTAAAATACCTGGCGTCCAAGTCGATCCCCCGCCTACAAGAACGATATTATTTTTTTTCATGATACTCTCCTTTTTAGCCATTATGAGTTTTTTTGTTCGTACATGTAATTATCAACAATGTTTCTCATTTTTGAGACTCGTCCACCGTAAACAACGTGAACCGTATTGTCGTCAGGCCTTACAATCCCGTTAGGCTGTGTTTTCTTCAGTAAGCTTTCATCGACTAGCTTTCCCTCTTTGACTTCCCCCCTTAACCGGCTGATACAATTGTCAACATCCGTTATATTATCCATACCGCCCGATCCATTAATAATATTTTCAGCTGTTTCTCTGTCTAATTCTTCCATGCTAACATTTTCATCCACTTCTACTTCATCTTCAAAATCTGATTCATTTCTACCAATTGTCATGACATTGAATTTTGAAATAACGAAGGTGTATGAGAAATAATACATGGCAAAGAATATCGGTCCAGCTACTAAATAGATGTACCATTTTGTTTCTAACCCTTGAAGCATACCGAAGACGATCCAGTCAATAATTCCACCCTGTACGTTACCAATGGCAACATTTAGCAATGCCGGAATCAAGAATGAAAGTCCAGCAAAAATCGCATTCATTACCCACAAAATAGGTGAGATAAAGATAAAGGTAAATTCAATTGGTTCAGTGATTCCTGTAAGAATGACAGCAGTCACACCTGCCAAGAAGAATTTTAGTACACGATCTCTTTTTTCAGGTCTAGCCATTTTGTACATGGCAAGAACTGCTGCCGGCATACCAAAGACCATGTGTAAAATTTTACCTTGAGCCAAGAATGCTGTGGCATTTGTTGAGAATTGTAGGTTGTTATCAAGTTGGTATAAATAAATTTGTAACGCACCAACTAATGATTCTCCATCAATATTTTCAATTCCACCTAAGGCTGTAAATCTAAATGTTTGATTGAGTATGTGATGGAGCCCTGTTGGATTAATTATTTTTTCAGTGAAGCCGTATAGGAAGACACCGAATGAACCACTTTCACTAATAAGTCCTCCAACCGCAATAATAGCCTGATTAATTAGTGGCCATACAAACGCAAGAGCCATACCCATAACAGCTAAAACAATGGCTGCTACAATCGGTACGAATCGTTTGCCACTGTAAAACGTTAGTGCTGGGTGTAGTTCTGTTTCTCTGAATTTATTATGAAGGAATACGCCCATTAAACCGGCAATAATTCCTCCGATAACATTTGTATTGTAAACAAAGATCCCAAGCGTGCTAGTGAACAGTGAGTTCTGCAAGGTTGCATCGACTTGACTCAAACCTTCAACATCCATTAAATGAGCAATTGCCGTCGTTTCAGCCGTAAATCCTTGAGCCTGTAGTACATAAGTCATACCTAGTAACATCGCAATATATCCTACTGCTCCTGCGTATACCGCTACTTCCTTGTCTCTTTTGACCATTCCCAGTGGGATTGACATCGCGAACAATAGTGGTAAATACCCAAATGGTAAAGCAGATAACTTACGTATAAAGCCAAAGATTAATTGAAGCGTTTCATTGCCTAGAAACGGGACAACTTCAATGATGGCCGGATTTTGCAAGGCTGCTGCTAGTCCAAGGAATATAGCCATGAATGAGAGTAAACTGATTGGGAAAAGTAGTGATTTTCCGAAACTCTGAAAGTTCTTTTTAAAGTTTGTCATTTTAAAACCTCTTCTCATTAGTGTGTAATAATAATATTTCCAATTTCTTGAGGTGCAAGTGTGAGTGTCTTAATTGCTTCTAGTCTTTCTTCCATCGCTGTTGCTGTATAAGCTGTTTCAGAAAGTGATACTGTTATTTCTTCAGCGTGTGGATTAAATAAACGAATGAAACGCTCGTTTTTATCCGTAAGTCTCGTTGATGAAACCACTAATCCGTTCAAATCAAGCGACAAGTGCGTATCTGTTTTTTCCACTGTATTTCTTGGATTAATATTGAAACGGTTAAACTCTTTTAGTTGATAGCCAACAAGTGGTGTCAGATAATCTTTAGCTACATGACTTTCTTCTTCATGAGAATGAGCGACTTCAAATGCAAATTCGAAAGTGAATGGCTCATTAATCAACTGGTTATCTGGGGTTTCAATTTCTATACCAGAAGGTCTACCTGGACGGTTTATAAGTTCTCTTTGTCCCAAATGAGAGAATGTTCGGAACAAGGTTAAGTGGATTGCCTCATCTAGAACCTCATATTCTTTCAAGCCCTTTGTATACACAGTAAATGCAGCGTCCGTATTTTTAAGAGAAACAAAGCTTTGTGCTGTTTCAACGCTGACTGGTTTTTCAACCCAACCATCTTTTTCCCAGATACTTAACGGTTCTTCATTGTATACCGGCTTCATTTGAGTACTCATATAGCCATCAACTTTTACTTCTTCTGCTTGAATGCCAGTATTAAAAACGGCTCTATATCTATTGTGTTCTGTTCTATTTTCATGATGCATTGTTACATATACTTTCGGATCACCCGGGTATAATTTTAGAGTAACGTTAAAGTTTACATCACGTTCAGCTTTTTTCTCTTCTCTTTGTGCCTGGTTCTCAGGTACAGTTAATTGCCAGTCTATCGTCATTTCTTTATAGTGTTTTTCTTCCACAACATTAACTGTCATGTCTCCACACTCTTCACTATTCAAAATCCAGTCATTATACGGAGGTGAATAGTCATAGCTGTCTCCAGCATCTCCACTATTTTCAATTGAAAGAATATTTGTGTAAACATCCTGAGTCTTTTTATCTTTATAGCATAATACATTGGATTCCACGAACAATTCCCCATAGTCATTGGAGATACGCTTTTTAGTCGGTACAGCTGCTTCTTTTTGCTCTTCATCCACTTCTTCAAAGGTTAGATAGCGGGCAGTTAAACCTTCAATTTCACCAATTGGAAGAACAATCGTTGTTCTATAAACCTTTATATCTTGTAATCGAGCAGCGACTTGACGATCGATTAGTCCAGCGTCTTCCTTCTCTTGAGATACTACTGAGTAGTCTAACGCTTGCTTATTTTCATCAAAGATACGGAAGCCTTTTGTTCGCGTTAGTATTTCTAAATCAACCATTTGATTGACACGTTTCTCAGGAAGCGGATTGACTAAAACAATGGTTTCGGAACTTTCTTGATTTCCTAAACACATTAGTCTCAGGTGAAGTTCGATTTGTGTATCCACCATTTCTTTTGCATTCAAGAGACGTTGTTTGATATCTTGGTTTACTTTATCTGAGTTACACCCGCCGATACTGTCATGTGCATGTGTTCCAAATAATATTTTTGATACTTTTTCAACAACGCCATGTGGGTATGGAATACCTGCTTGTTCACCAATCACTGCTAAAGGTTCCAAGACGTTATATAGATTGTTTTCAATATCTGTATTCAATAATTTAATATCCATACGCGTCGAACCAATTGTTCGGTGGATACGTGCATGCTTACTGTCAATCAATTCACCAGTAACGACCTCTAATTTATCCTTGTCCAATGCAGCAACATAAGACTCAAAATCACTGAGCATAACTTGATCTTTGGGATAAATCCGTTTCATATTTTCCATTACTTGATAGATATTCTTTTGAATAGGCATCTGATCATGTCCGTTCATGATAAGTCTTGCATTAGATGCTGAGTAATTATCTAAAACAGGCATGATTTTATTCATACGTTTTTCTAACTCATCAGGTTCTAACTCAAGATACTTTGCTCCTTGGTAACCTGTAGCTAAGTTAACACCTACAACTTCTGAACCATCGACACCCTTCCATAAGAAGTCAGATTTTTCAGCTTTCAACTCACTGAATCCTCTCCAGAAGAATGTAGAATCTATACCAAATTGTTTATAGATTTGCGGCATTTGGCTTGCATGTCCGAATGTATCAGGTGCATAACCAACAAGCATCGGTTCCCCAAATTCTTCAGCACGCTTGATTCCATAATATAAATTCCTAAAAATAGACTCGCCGTGAACAAGGAGTAAGTCTGTTTGCGTATACCAAGGTCCAACTCTTAAGTTCCCCTTTTCTATTAAGCTTCTCATTCTTGATTCGGCTTCGGGTTCTAATTCGAGATAATCATCAATCATTACACTTTGTCCATCTAATATATAGATTGTTTCCGGATTTTCTTCTAGAAACTCCATCACTTCTTGCATATGATTTCTTAATAATACTTTTGTTTCATCTTTTGTAAAATACCACTCTCTGTCCCAATGTGTGTGCATTAATATTCTAATTTCTCTATTCATGGAATTCTCCTCAATAATTATTTAGCTTAAATAAAGTATAACGCTTACATCAAAGTGTGTACTCCAAGAACAGGGATAATTATCCAATAAATAATCGTCTGTCTTCGTTAGTAAAGAATAACGAAGACAGACGATTATTTATTTTTCACATTATTTTTTTCAGCTGATTTATTACTTCATTAACCATCAGTATCATATGAATTTGTTGTTCTCTTGAGATGCCTTCCATTTTATCTACTGCTACATCATGATGGAAGGTGATTAAGCTTTCTTTCATAATTGATGAGTCTTTTTTTGTAATAGAAAGTACAGGTATATTTGTTTTTTTTGCATCGTGCGCAACCTGTAAACAACGCTGTGTCTCTCCTGAACTAGATAAAAGAACCAGGCTATAGTCTTTAAATTTTTTAAGCATTTGTGATTCTGATATGACGATTGCAGGTATTCCTAAATATAGGAGTTGCCTTGCCATATACTGCGCAGATATATGCGAAGCACCTAGTCCAAACAGTAAAAGATGATGCCTTTTACTATATATATATTTTACTAAATCATCCGAACTCTGGAAATTAATTTTACTTAAAATATAATCTGTATTAAGAATATGTTTAGTGGATGTTGATTTCATGTTTTCTATATCTTCTTTAATGGCATATTTCAAATCGCTAAAACCATCAACCCCCAGCAATTTACTTGCTCTATTAATGGTTGCTTGTGAGGTATAACTTTGTTGAGCTATTTTAACCACTGTTTCATTTGGTATCATTTGAAAATGTTCTTCCAAATAATCCAAGACTGACTTTTCGCTCCTTGTTACTTCCCTGTCAAAATTTCGTTCTTTCAGTTGATGAATGACACGATACATTCGACTCACTCCCACGATAAACTTTACTTCGGTTCCTTCTATCCCTTCTATTGTACTTCAAATGGTCTATAAATGTTAAATTTTTATTTTCTTTTTAGGTACTAAGGTGTATACTGTATAAGGGTTTTAGAAAGACTAACCTTAAAAAAATATTAACTACGGGAGAGATTGTTTTGGAAAGATCTTTAGGTACAGTTGTGCGCGGTTTACGTAGTCCCATCATCAAAAAAGGTGACAATATGGAAGATATTGTCGTAGACACCGTATTGAGTGCAGCTCAAAAAGAGGGTTATCCCATCAAGGACCAGGATATTATTACAATGACTGAGTCTATTGTTGCGCGAGCACAAGGTAATTATGCAACCTTAGATGATATAGCTACTGATATCGGGCATAAATATCACGGCGAAACAGTTGGTGTCGTATTTCCTATTTTAAGTCGTAATCGATTCTCTAACATTTTGAAAGGCATTGCTCGTGGTGCAGGTAAAGTTGTTCTTCTTTTAAGTTACCCTTCTGATGAAGTTGGGAATCATCTCGTATCACTAGATGAATTAGATGAAGCAGGAATCAACCCTTGGTCAGATGTTCTTTCAGAAGATGATTTTCGTAAGCATTTTGGCTTCAAAAAGCATCCCTTTACCGGTGTTGATTATATTGAATATTATAAATCTCTTGTTGAAGAAGAAGGCGCAAATTTTGAAGTCGTTTTTTCTAACGATGCCAAAACGATTGTTGACTACACAAAAAATGTTTTAGCTTGTGATATTCATAGTCGCTTCCGTACAAAACGCTTAGTTAAAGCCGCTGGCGCTGAAAAAGTTTATGGCTTAGATGACGTTCTAAGCGAACCTATCAACAGCAGTGGATCTAATTCAGATTATGGCTTACTTGGCTCAAATAAAGCAACCGAAGATACTGTTAAGCTCTTTCCAGATAACGGCCAGCCTTTAGTTGAGGCTATAAAAGAACGTATGAAAAAAGAAACAGGAAAAACAGTTGAAGTTATGATATACGGTGACGGTGCTTTCAAAGACCCTGCTGGACAAATATGGGAACTTGCTGACCCCGTTGTTTCTCCTGCATATACAAAAGGGCTTGAAGGAACTCCAAATGAAGTGAAATTAAAATATTTAGCAGATAATAACTTTGCCGATTTAAGCGGTTCTGAATTGCACGATGCTATAAGCAATCATATTAGCAACAAGCAGACAGACCTTAAAGGTGAGATGGAAGCACAAGGAACGACGCCACGACGCCTAACTGATTTGATTGGGTCCTTATCCGATTTAACTTCCGGTAGTGGTGACAAAGGGACTCCTATCATTCATATTCAGGGATACTTTGATAATTTCACAAGTTAATTTAACGATAAAATGAAAAATGTGGGACAAAAAACATTTAGGTTTGTAACGCGATAACACGTAAATGTTAGTTAATCAGTGAAGAGCCGCGTGTTATTTGTGAAGTGGACAGCCCGTTTACTTTGGGAACACATAAAAAGTAATTCAAAAAAGGAGGCTGGGATTTATAGTGACCCCAAAAAGTTAGACTTTTTAACAGAGTAGATAATCCTACTCTGTTTTTTTATGCGCTTTGTTTTAAATAAGGTGGTGATAAACGGTATTCAATCGGACTTAACCAATTAAGTTTTTCTTTCATTCGATAGTTGTTGTAATAATAAATATAGTTGCCTATTGCTTTTTCTAATTCCTCATAACTTTTATAAATACGTCCGTGATACATTTCTTGTTTCAAGATACTAAAGAAGTTTTCCATTGGACTGTTATCGAGACAATTTCCCTTACGGGACATGCTCTGGAAAATCTTATTATCATTTAATTCTTCTC
>NZ_FNYW01000093.1 GCF_900109085.1 Alkalibacterium gilvum
TTGTATTTAAGACAAATTCTTTTCAACCGAATAAGTAATTTATAGAGTATAGTGAGCCCAACCTTTACCAATTGCATATCCAGCTAAATAGAAAAAAGCTACGATGAGTAACCCATAACAAATCATTTTTAAAATCTCTTTTGTTTTTTGATATTTTTTTAATTCATTTGTATCTTTTTCGATTTTTTCCATTAGATTGACATCTCCCTTTAACATATAATCTAAAGATAATTGATAAAATTCACTAACCCTTATCAAGGTTGGAATATCTGGATAACTTTTTTCAATCTCCCAATTTGATACAGTTTGTCGTGTCACATTTAAATGATCTGCAACATATTGCTGAGTTAAACCTAATTCTTTTCTTTTTTGTTTTAAAATCTCACTTAGCATATTTATTTACCTTCTAATTTTAGATTAATATATTTTGAAGAAATATCCTAGCAATTGAAATTTGCAATCTTGAATTTTTTTAGCAAATTTCAATTGCTAAACTACTATATCCATGTTTATGGGCTAATCATTATTCTTATTTAAATATTTCTTATTTGTTTTTGTAATAGCTTTTAAAAGATATATGTAATATCCAGCAATTACTAATAACAAAAAAGCACTAATTAATCTTTTAAGTATTCCTTGATCTACAGCAACAACTACATATATTCCAAGAGTTATGATAGATATTATGAATATAATACTTACCAAAATAGCTGCGACAATACGAATAGGTCTAGGAACTTTTGAATTTTGAGTTGTATCTGTAAGTCCTAAAAATATTAATTCATAAATAAAATCCATTTTAAATTCTCCTTAACTTTCTTTCAGTTTTACTCAATTAGCATTAAGACAAATTGGATTTCTTGTTTTTCTCTAAATATATCTTTTTAGTAATTAAAACTGTGTTATTAGCAGACCAAACAAGTAATATAGCAGGAACAACTCTTCCTAATAAATTTTCACTTGAACTTATTAATCCTGACATGATTACAAAAACACCTGCAAAACAAATAATATCAATTAAATTTTTAATTTTCATATAAATTTATTCCTTTCTAAAA
>NZ_FNYW01000026.1 GCF_900109085.1 Alkalibacterium gilvum
CCGAAGTCTGGTCATGTTCGGACATTCATAGGATTAAAGTTATAAGAATGCGTCGAACTTGGACATCTTCGGTTCATTCCACATGTTTTTATGCTACCATTGTCCGAAGTTACACTAAATAACTGTATATTCAGCTTCGACGCTTAGTTTCTGAGTAATTCATTGATAATAACGCAATCACTGATTCATTTTTATAATTATTTTTCCAATATTCTCATCATTTTCCATGATTCGATGTGCTTCTGGTAATTTTTCAAAGGGTAACACGGTGTGAATAATTGGCTGAAGTTTCTTTTCCTTGAATAAAGGCATGGCTATTTGCATAAATTCTCTTGATAAGCTCGCTTTATACTCATCGCTTCTTGGCGTAAGCAAGGTCCCTTTTAATGCAATCCTTTTTCTCATCAATTCACTAAGCGAAACCCTTTCAACTTCACTTCCCCCAAGCATTCCTATCAAAACCCACCTGGCATCTGCAGCACAACTGGCTAAATTCATTGGCCAGTAAGATGCACCAACAAAATCTAAAATAACATCAACTCCAGTGCCTTTTGTTACGTCATTTATTCGCTCGTCAAACGACTCTTCTTTATAATTTATAGTGACGCTAGCTCCTAACTTTCTAGCCATTTCTTGTTTCTCTGGTTTTCCTGCTGTAGCAAAAATCGTTGCTTGACTCAATTGTTTGGCTAATTGAATTGCTGCTGTTCCCACGCCACTTCCTGCTGCATGGATCAATATCTTTTCTTCATTTTTAAGTTCCCCTAACCAATATATCGTCTGATAGGCTGTCAAAAACACTTCAGGTATCGCAGCACCTTCTTTAAAAGATAGCTCATCAGGAAGTATCATAGCTCGGTCAGCTCGCATAACGACATATTCACCGTACCCACCATGATTGACCAGGCCACAGACACGGGTCCCCGCATTTAATTTTGAATCTGTGGACTGATTAGAATCGACTACACCGCTAACTTCAACACCTAAAATTGGGTAGGGCTTTTTAAGTGCTGCATTTTGTCGAGTCAATGTATCCGTGCGGTTAATCCCAGCCGCTTTGACCTTAATCAACAACTCTCCTGTTTGTGGTTCGGGTTTATCCACATCTATTTGTTTAAGAACCTCTCTACTACCCGGTTTTTCAATACTCCATGCTTTCATTCTCTTCCTTCCTTTCTGTCTCTTTGTAAGTACATAATAAAAAAACACCCTGATGAAAAGGCGATTTTTTATTTCTATTGAATTATCTTCCTGATCTTACTATTCTCGCTCCAAAGGGTAATAATGCAAGTTTAGCATGCTTAAAATGTTGGAGGCCAAAGGGGATGCCTACAATGGTCAAACAAAACACTATTCCCATCGTTACTTCCTCAATAGCTATAGCAAACCCTCCAAGGATTATCCATAAAATATTCAGCACAAAGGATACGCCCCCTTGACCAAACTCAACTTTCCTTCCAAAGGGAGCGGCTGCCATTACAGAAAATTTAAAACACTGTCTACCAATTGGATAACCGATAATAGTAATCGACCAAAGGATTCCCAAAGCTAGCCATGTAAAAAAGCTAACAAACCCTCCTAAAATAAACCATAAAACATTTCCGATTAGATTCAAAGTGTTCTTCCTCTCATAAAATCAATTTAATTTTGGCGGTCGTTCATATTGATTATTCATTTCCTGGAAATCAGAATGCATCCACTGGAGTAAATAATCAAAATCATTCTCTTCCAATTCAAAGTCAAAGATATCAAAATTCTCTTCTATACGATATAAGTGCGCTGACTTTGTCAAAGGAACTACATTTAATTTTATACAAAATCTGAGTAGAATTTGCGCCAGTGTTTTGTTATATTTTTGAAGCATTTCTCTAACGCGATCCTCTTTTTTCAAAACATTCAAAGGACTTAAGGGAGAATATGCTTGAACAACAATATCATTCTTCCGACAATATTCCCTTACCTCATCCTGTGTCGTTCCAGGATGCACTAATATCTGGTTAACCATTGGTTTAATTTCTGCATGATTCACTAGATTTTTTAGATGTGTTTCAAAGAAATTACTAACACCAATGGCTTTCAATTTACCTTCTCTATAAAGCTCTTCCATTTCTTTCCACGTTTCTAGATTATCCTCTGCCCAGTCTTCATCTTGACTTGTAACAACAGGCCAATGAATCAAATATAAGTCAAGATAATCTGTATTTAAACTTTTTAGAGTCTCTTCTACTTCTTGTCTCACATTTCCATACCCATGGGCTTTATTTCTTAGCTTGCTAGTCAAAAACAGAGCCTCTCTAGGGATATCTAGTTGTTTAATTGCCTTTCCAACTAAATGTTCATTCTGATATTCAGCAGCATTATCAATGTGTCGAAAGCCTACTTCAATAGCTTTCTCTAACGTTTTTAGCACTTCTTCTTCTTTGATGATTTGATCTATTCCAAAACCGATCACTGGCATTTTCAGTCCGTTGGCTAATGTTACGCTTTCCATTTTAAATACCTCCACTTCAAAAGTGTTCGACGATACCTATACATTCTTTCTCTATTATACAATAGATATAGTTTCTGTTCTATTAACACCATCTGAACATCTTGAAAAAATTAAAATTAGTCTATTATTAAAGTTTTATAGTATTCTGAGGTTTTCCTTTTAAAAATTGCACAGTATTACTAAAGACAATCTCAGCTCTTTTCACCATCGCCTCATCGGTCAAGTAAGCAACATGTGGCGTTAGAACTGCATTTTTTGCATGCAAGAGTGGGTAATTTTCTGGAAGTGGGGGTTCCATATCAAACACATCAATTCCAGCCCCTGCTAACCTATCGTTATTAAGTAGATTCGCTACATGTTTATTATCTACAATTGGGCCTCGTGCACAATTTATTAGAATCGCGGAAGATTTCATGCTATTTAATTTCTCTTCTGATAAAAAGTTTTCCGTTTCGTTATTCATAGGTAAATGAACTGATACAATATCGCTCTCAGAGAGTAATTCATCCAAGGTTAAATACTTCAAACCCATTTTTTTAGCTTCTTCTTTCTCTGTACGGTTATATCCCACAAGATTAGCCCCAAAAGCTTTAAATAATTCAGCTGTTTTAAGTCCAATTTTACCTGTACCTACAATACCTACCGTCTTTCCTCTGATTTCATTACCTTGTATCATTCCTTTAAAAGGAATCTTTCTAATATCTTGATTCCCTTGAGACAAAGAGCGATATATATCCAGCGTCAGACCTATAACCAATTCGGCCACCGATTGATCTGAATATCCCGATGCATTCGCAATTTTTATACCCTTTTCCTTGGCAGCGTCCCGAGCAACATGATCAACCCCAGTAAACGCCACATTAATGAGTTTTGTCTGGTCGAGTTGGTCGACAACCTTTTTGGGATAAGGATTGTTCGCAATCATAACAACATCCACATCGCGGCTCCGCTCCAATAGTACATCTGGTTTTGTTGTCTTTTTATCATAATAAATAAATTCGTGCCCTAATTCTTTTATTGGCTGAGCTAATTTTTCAATCATTTCTTTTGACACTCTAAGTGGTTCGAGTAAGGCAACTTTCATTTAATACTTCCTCCTAAATATTTCGTTTTAATATAATATATGTGTTTTTTTGAAAACCTTTCATATATACAGGATAACACAGGGTGCTGCCTTATATCTCTTTTGAATAATATTCTATTTTTTTAAGGAAGTTAAAATAATGGTTTCTATAATAAAAAAATTAGCTGCTTAAAGAAATTACCGTGCACCACAAGAAGTCGACAGCTCAGATAAATAAACGTGTACTTTGTTTAAACTAGTCACGGAACTCTTTCCCCTCAAAAATTTTTGATAACGACATTAAAACAGAGTGAGGAGCGTTCAAATCGGTCAACGTTTTTTTACGCATGCTGATTTAAAAATTATTTTTTCTAAATACGTTTGTCTTTATTAAGTTGCGCGACCTCCAGCGCTAATCGACTTCGACGAAAGGCACGCATTCGTGACTTACGGGACCTCCAGCGCTAATCAACTTCAACGAAAGGCACGCATTCGTGACTTGCGAGACCTCCAGCGCTAATCAACTTCAACGAAAGGCACGCATTCGTGACTTACGCGACCTCTAGCTCTGTTTGAATCGGACGAAGGGCACGCATTTTTGCTTTGCATGCCTTTTAAGGTTAGTTGAAACGATGGGCAGCCATCCTTTTCCAATTGAATAGAAGATATTTTTGGGTTATACTAAAAAAGTTTAAAATCACTATAAATGAGGAAGATGAATTGATGAAATATAAAAAATTAATCTTTGATTTAGACAATACCATTCTCGACTTTAGAGATACGGAAGAAAAAGCATTGAGAAAAATAATTTCAGCTTATAATCTTCCTTACACTGAAGATACTATTCAATCATATAAAGGGATTAACCATGATTTATGGCAAAAACTCGAACAGGGTAAGATTACTCGGGAAAAACTTTTTGCTAGTCGCTTTTTCTTATTTCTTGAAAGATTTGGTATAACTGTTGACGGAAAAAAAGTAGATACGATGTATAGAAATGCATTAAGTGAAGGCTTTTTGATGATGAAAAATGCTCACGAGGTTTTAACTACTTTAAAAAATAATGGGTATAAATTATATGCTGGTACAAACGGTGTGGCAAGTACGCAAAGGCAAAGATTAGCAGGCGCTAACTTAAATCATTTTTTCGAAGAGATTTTTATTTCAGAAGAAATCGGTGTTGAAAAACCTGATCCCTTCTTTTTCCAATATATCTTTGATACGCTAAATTCACATAATAATGGCGAATATCTTATGATTGGTGACAGTTTGTCTTCTGATATAAAGGGTGCTAAGAATATCGGTATTGATAGCGTTTGGTATAATTTTGATCACGTAAAAGATTACCCAAGTACGGTTCAAAGCACGTACACAATTACTGATTTATTGGAATTATTACCCTTATTTGGTATAGAAAAAGATGGAAAGTAATAAGGACCTAAATATAAGCAAAGAAGGAGTTAGGATGAAATAAAGTCCTAAACTCCTTCTTTGTTTTATACTACTCCTATACTAAAGTCTAGATTGGGCCCAACAGGAACGATGCCTGTGGGATTTATCGTTTTATGACTTCTATAATAGTGTTCTTTTATATGAGTAAAATTGATTGTTTCAGAAACACCTGGCCAATTATAAAGTTCTCGTGTGTAGCGCCACAAATTCTCATAATCGGTGATTCTTTTTATATTACACTTGAAGTGTCCGTGATAAACACTGTCAAAGCGAATCAAGGTTGTAAACAAACGCCAGTCAGCTTCAGTAAGTTGACTGCCAACAAGATAAGGTTGGTTTTCAAGTGTCGCCTCAAGCTCATCAAGGGCTTCGAAAAGTATTTTCACTTCTTTTTCATAAACACTTTGTTTGGTGGCAAAGCCGGCTTTGTATACGCCGTTATTAATCGCGTGATAAACACGATCATTTATTGTATCAATAGCTTCTCTCAAATTTTCTGGGTAATAATTAGCTTTTTTAGCTCCTATATCATCGAAGGCGGTATTCAACATACGCATGATTTCAGAGGATTCATTATTGACTATTTTATCTTGCCTTAGATCATATAAAACGGGAACAGTCACTCGTCCACTGTAATCTGGCTCGACGCGTTTATATACTTCATACAAGTAATCTGCGTCATCCACTGGATCAGGAATGACACCATCTGCCGGTTCAAACGTCCATCCGTGTTCTGCCATTAGTGGATTGACAACAGAGACAGAAATCATCCCCTCGAGTCCTTTTAACTTCCGCATGATCATTGCACGGTTTGCCCACGGACATGCATTCGAAACATACAAATGATACCTGCCCGATTCTGCTTTAAATCCCGTTTCACCCGTCGGACCTTTACTGCCAGCTTTCGTGATCCAATTTCTAAATTGTGATTCTTCTCGAATAAAACGCCCATCATTTTTATCTGTATCATACCAACGATCATACCATTTTCCATCTACTAATAGTCCCATAACGTCCTCCTTATAATTTTTATCAAATTATTCAGCAGTCAGTTCAATCAAATTACCTTCAGGGTCTTCAATGACAGCTTCGTAATAACCATCGCCTGTCGTTCGTGGTCCGTTTACTAACATATAGCCGTCTGATTCCAACTTATCCACAAGGTTATCCACAACTTCTTTATCTCCCACACTCATGGCTAAATGTGCATAACCATAACTTTCTATATTCGGACGTTTGATATCTTCTCGATGCATCAGCTCCAATCTACTTCCCGATTCAAATGTTAAAAAATATGATTTAAATCCTTTTTTAGGATTATGGTAGAGCGTGTTACTTTTAGCTGAAAAATATTTTTCATAAAAATCTTTCATTCTCTCCAAATCAATCGTCCATAAACCAATATGTTCAATTTTCATTTAACGTCACTTCTTCCTTTTTTTAATTATTTTTGTACGAATATATATACCAATTCCTACTAATGCTACTATTATCAGTATAAAGGGAATAGCGTAAATCAACCAGATAAATGCATCTTGAATGAAGTAATAAAATGCGTAGAAAGAGTTGACGAAGGCTTCACTGATTCTTTCCCAGAATGATAACCCTTCACCGTGCATATTAGTTATACGCGGGCGTTCGACTACTGATAGATGAACTTCTGTATAGTCCATCAAGTTGTCAAAGGTATCCAGACGAGACTGCAACTCCTCACGTTCGGCAATCGTTTCACTAAGACTGTTCTCGATTTGAAGAATAGCCTCGATAGATTCTGCCTGTTCCAATAGTTCATTTAATCGTGTTTCTTTATTTAGAAGAACATTGAGACGTGATTCAGTGTCTCTGTAAGTTTGCGTGATGTCTTCTGTCCCTACGTGTTCGCTTAGCTTATAAGCATCCATACCTTTGAGATCCTTCAAAAAACCATCAAGGGAGTCAGTAGGAATTCGGAACAAGTAGTTGATTTGTCTGTACTGACGAGACTCCTCTCTCGGAGCTATACCTGAAGGAGAATAACTTGATTCATCAGAATATTCAATGTACCCGTCATAATCGCTTACTGTGTCCAGAACGTATTGTGTAGTTTTCTGAAAATCCAATGTTTCATATTCCAGTTGAACACGTCGGATGACTTTGTCGCCGATCAATTGTTCACCCTGGCTATCAGAAACAGCTCCATCTTCAGCCTCTTCTTCGATAGCCATGTCCTCAGACATCTCATTCTTATAGCCAACGCCCTGACCTGGTTCAGATGTATCAGATGCATTAGATGCATCAGACATGTCATTACCATTATCATCACCAGCACAACCAGACAGTATTAAAAAGAAAAACAGTATGAAACCCAACCACTTTCTCATCATCAGTACCCACTCCTTGACCAACAAATTTTAACCGCTTTCTTATCTCTATTATAGAGAAAATAACCTTTGATTTGTTGATTAATAAGAATTAATTAAAAACTCTCCTACTCATTTTCGAGTCAGAGAGTATTAGCTATGCGATATAATGACTGCTTTTGATACTGTTGTAAATTTAGCTTAACCCGCGTTTCATTCCTGAAAGCTCGCGGAAAGGCTGGATATCTTGTACATATTCGAGGATACCCATATACGCTCCGTCATCATCTCTGACGGCCACATAAGTCACATGGATAAACTGACCATTTTTACGAGGAAACCACATGCTTTCCTTGTCTTTTTCACCCGTACTCAAATCATCGATTAATTTTAGTACCATATCAAGACTTTTAGGTGGGTGGCAATTTTTCACTTCTCTACCAATCGCACTGGCGGGACGAGGGAAAGCTTTATCCTCATTCAAAATACTGTCATTGAAATATTTAAAGATGTTATCTTTGTTAATAAAAGTAAGCTCTAACGGGAGAAGATCTAAAATTTTAGCCACTTCATTTAACGTTAAAAAGCCTTTGCCAAAAGGAAGTTCAGCACCTGAAGTCTGCAGCGTAGATATTCTTGTTTCCCCCTCTACCTCAGGGGTTGATGCAGTCGTATCGGATGAAATGAAATCTGTGCGCTCTGGAACCCATTTTTTCTCTGGTCTCACTATTGCATAGCCATATTCTTCGCTATCTGTTGCAATCTTTAACCAGTCGTCTTCATTAAAAATTTCCAGAACAAGTGGAATCAAGATTGTCGCCTCTTTGAAAATCATTTCATTAAACTCAAAGGCAAAAGACTCAAAATTCTCTGCTATTTTTTCCTTGCCAATCGTTTCTATATTTTCTAAATTACTTACCACTACTCTAAATAGTTCTCTAATCTGGTCATCCACTCCCCACATCACTTTTGGCGGGGCATCGTGACCATACTTTTCCATCACTGGGAACCAAACTTCTTCCTTACGTTTATAATGAGCATCAAACTGCCCGAGTAAATCCAACTGATTAGAAAGACCTTTAAGCAAACCCATTTCATAAGGTGCTTCTCCCAGATTTTTAATTATACGATTAATTCGCATCACTGCTGCACGTAGAGCTTGATTTTCAGTCCGCATAATATGAATCGGATGCCCTGGTTTTTCGAATTCACTGATTTCACCAGGTTCAGATACACGATTTTTAAATAAATTAGCATGAACATTACATAACTTCATAACATCTTCAAAGGTAATATCGTTATCGTCGCTATCAATCAGTTCGTGTTCCATAAGGGAAATTTCAATGGCACTAACGCCTTGAAAATGTTTATCAAATTCCTCTTGAATCGACTCGGGAGTGGCTCCCTCATGAAGGCTTTGAAGTATATTTTTCAAGACATGCACACGTTTTTTTTGCGCATCATTTAATCGTTCTGATTCACTCATTTTCACTCGACACCCTTCACTTCATATCCATTCCATTCTAGCTTATTAACCAAGTCACCAATAGAAATATTTATTTTTTTGACTCCTTGATTTAAATTAACTAAACGTCCAACAGAATGAAGCATTTTTTGATCCATCAAAGGTTTAAACCCTGCTTCAACAAGGAGCGGCTTAAGTTCTGGATTTTTTTCCAATACTTTATATACAGGAATTTTAAAATCAATCACATTGTCCATGAGAGCTTCCTTTCTAATATAAGATAGCATGTAAAAACTTATTTCAGTATATTATTGTCATCATAGTTATTTTCTTCATTATCTTAACATATTTATCGGTCGCCAGACGTTCAACATATGACAAATTTCAGTAGGATTATAAACGTTGCACCGTAAAATGTTGTCAGCAATAAGCAGTCGCTTGTTCATAGTTTCTGAAAATGCTTGCCTTGACTTTAAAATAACACCGTGCTATAAATGTAAGATAAACACTTAGACATATTTGGCAAAATAATTCTAATTGGGTGGTTCTTATGAAAGCCGCACGTTTTAAAAAAATAATATATATCACATTAGGTTCCTTATCGCTTGCGATTGGAACACTTGGCATGTTTCTGCCCATTTTACCTACGACACCCCTTTTACTACTGACAGGATTCTTTTATTTGAGAAGTTCGAAAAAAATGTATCACTGGTTAATTCACCACCCTATCTTCGGGGCTTATATTTATAGCTATATTAAATTCAAAGCCATTTCCATGAAAACAAAAGTCAGTGCGATCACCATTTTATGGCTTTCCATTATATTTTCTATATACTTATTAGATAATATATGGCTGCAATTAATGCTCTTTACTATAGCTAGTACGGTAACACTATATATCAGCTCATTAAAGACCTTATCCAAGGCAAAACTTGTCGAATATAAGCAGCACCAAGCAACTTTTCGCAATTAAACAGTCATCACTAAACATAAAGTATTAGTCATTTATATGATTAATACTTTTTTTATATATTTCGTTTTTTCTTATAAAGAATAGTTATTAGATAGTTTAAATTCCTCTACCTATGTAAATAATATCCAAAAACTATTTTAATTTATTCAAATTTTAGTCAATTATTATATATAATTTTATATAATTATATTGACGAATTTTTATTAACTATGTATACTATGGTCATTGCTGAATATGTGAAATAAATATCAAAGTTTCTATTTAACTATCATTTTAAAAAGAGGTGAACAAAAACAATGAATATCCAGCATTTCGTTGATACTCGAAAAGCAAAGGGCTTATCGCAATCGGATCTTGCAGACGGCATATGTACTCAGGCAACGCTTAGCCGTTTTGAAAACAATGGCCAAGTGCCAAACCTGAAAATATTGAACAAACTTTGTAACCGCATTGACTTTCCTTTAAGTGACTTATTTCCCAAAGTAGGGGTTCGTTACTCAGAAGTCGTTGAAAAAATGAATCAAGCAGAATTTTTCTTGATAACAAGTAAATATGAAAAAGCACATCAACTTATCGCAAGCATTGCCATCGACACGATTGATGATTCTCATCTAATGCTAAGATATCATTATCTAAACGGCTTTATCATGATTTTCCAGCAACAACCTATCATGGACATCCTTTTCACATTTGACCAGGTTCTTTTGGAAGAAGAAACAGCAGACTCAACTATCTTCCGACTCCTCGCCCACACAGGTATAGGAATGGCCTACTCACGTGAAGGTGATTTGGATAAGGCAGAATTTTACTTCAACAAAGTTCTAGAAAAAATCTACAGTTATCCGGCTAAGAATATGGAAGATACATGGCGTGTACTGAATATCGTTTATAACAGTGGTGTTTTTTATTCCTTGATCGAAGAGCTTGAAATTAGTGATGCACTTCTTTTACATGCTGTTACAATTTGTTCTGATAATCACGTAACTTATTATTTGGCGAAAGCCGCTATTCAACTAGCGAAAAATTCCATTATTAAAGAGGACGCAACAGATAAGATTTTAGAACTTATTTATGATGCAAGGGCGTATTCCAAGGTAAATAGAAACGACATTGCACTGGCTGAGCTCTCCAGACTAGAAAAGTCGGTACTTGAGAAGCAGTAATTTTTTACTATTACTTGTTAAAAAATGAACATAGGAGATTTATTTATGCCTGAAAAGCGAGAGTCCGTCCGTATGATGGGAACGATCATTGATATCATGGTCCATACATTTGTTAGTGAAGAGAGCGATCGTATCATTGATGAGGTTATAAAAAAACTAGAATGTTATGAACAACGTTTTAGTGCAAATAATCCTGAATCTGAATTAATGAAAGTAAATCAGGCATCAGGCATCTCTCCGGTCAAAGTGCATCACGATCTCTATCAGTTAATTAAAAAAGGAAAAGAACACAGTCTGAAAGAAGATAGTCATTTAAATATTGCTTTAGGCCCTTTGATTAAAGCCTGGCATATTGGTTTCGATGATGCAAAAAGACCTGCTCATGTGGCAATTACTGCGGCGTTAAAGTTAACGGACCCTAATTGCATTAAACTTAACGATATTGATCAGTCCGTTTTTCTTGAAAAAAAAGGTATGCAAATCGATTTAGGCGCTTTAGCTAAAGGGTATATTGCTGATTTAATCATAAGTTTCTTGAAAACTCTACCGGTAAAAACGGCTTTTATTAATTTGGGCGGCAATTTTGTCTCTTTCGGACCCTCGCAAACACGTGATTCCGGCTTTTATCGTATCGGGATACAAGATCCTAAGCGCAAGCGAAATCAGTATCTTTTAGCTGTGGATACAAAAGATCAATCTGTTGTGACTTCGGGCATTTATGAAAGAATCCTTAAGCATAATGATGAGACCTTTCATCATATTTTTGATACACGGACTGGCTATCCCATTGAAACAAACCTTGCCAGTCTAACCATTATTTCAACTCAATCTGTAGATGGTGAAATTTGGACGACACGCCTTTTTGGGCATAGTATCCCTACTATATTATCTATCGTTGAAAAGCTTTCTGGTATCGAATGTGTTCTAGTCACAGAAACCAATGAGGTAAACTATTCATCAGGTTTAGACGGTAGAATTACTCCATTAATCTCTAGGTAATCCCATTTAAAAAAATCATGAACAAGAAAGGAACGAATAAGAATGAAACATTTAATCGGCCTTGTGGGGACAAACTCCAGCCAATCAACTAATCGTAAATTGCTGCAATTTATACAAATGCACTTCCAAGAAGAGGCGACAGTGGAATTAATGGAAATCAAAGACTTCCCTGTTTTCAATAAGCCTTCAGACAGTACGCTTCCGTCAATCATTCAAGAAGCTGCAGAAAAGATAGAAAAAGCTGATGGTGTTATCATCAGTACACCAGAGTACGATCACGCAATCCCAGCCTCACTAATTAATGCACTGAATTGGTTATCTTATGACATCTATCCTTTTGTAGATAAACCTGTCATGATCACGGGAGCTTCTTATGGAACACTTGGCTCTTCACGTGCACAAGCACAATTACGTCAGATACTCGATTCACCTGAATTAAAAGCTCGTATCATGCCAAGTTCCGAATTCTTACTCAATCATTCATTGCAAGCTTTTGATGAAGAAAACGGCTTAAAGAATACCGATCAAATCGAAAAACTCACAGGCCTATTTAGAGACTTTCTCGTATTTGTAGACTTGGTAAATCAATTAGTACAAGCACACGGCAGTAACAAAAAAGAAGCGGAAAACTTTTCTTGGGAAAATATTTAAACTAGGAGTGTTAAAACAATGAAATATGTAGGCATCGTCGGTTCAAACGCCGACCTATCGTATAACCGTTATTTACTTAACTTTATTAAAAAACAGTACTCACATTTATTTGAATTGGACATCGTCGAAATCAAAGATATCCCTATGTTCAATCAGGATAATGACCAAACAAATAGCCAGCCCATTCAAAATCTGAATCAGAAAATATTAGATGCAGACGGCGTCATTATCGCAACACCTGAACATAACCATACAATTCCAGCCAGTTTGAAAAGTGTTATTGAGTGGTTATCTTTCAAAATCCATCCTCTTGACAATAAGCCTGTCATGATTGTCGGGGCTTCCTACTATGATCAGGGTTCTTCACGTGCCCAGTTACACTTACGTCAAATACTAGATGCACCAGGTGTTAATGCAATCGTTATGCCGGGAAATGAATTTCTGCTTGGTCGCGTTAAAGAAGCGTTTGATGAAGAGTACAATTTAAAAGACCAAGGAACCATAGACTTTCTTCAGTCTATTCTTGAAAAATATAATGCCTTTGTTCAATTGGTAAATCGCCTGGAAGCTCCAAAAGAAGAGCCTTTACCTGAAGAGGATCTCCACGCATCACAAGCAATTGAAACAACTATTGAAGATGTTGAAATGGAAGCTCAGGATTGGGTTGAGCAAGCAGCTGAAAAAGTCGATGCTGTCGAGGGTAATACCTATGTTAAATTAAACCGTGGAATCTTGACCGTTGATCAGATCAATACCTTCCTAGCATCTATGCCAATGGAATTGACTTTCGCCGATGAAAACAACCAATTTTTATATTACAACTACACTAAAGAAGCTGAAGACATGTTAGCTGACCGTGTTCCAGGACAAGTTGGAAATCCGCTCGTCCTTTGTCACCCTGAGGCTGCACTTAAAAATGTTGGCTGGGTCGTTCAACAGTTACGCGCTGGCAAGCAAGATGTCGTGCGTATACATGTGCCGACTCACGGTCCGGATAAATTCGTTGTGCATAACTATCAAGCCATGCATGATGAAGAAGGCAATTATAGAGGGATCAACGAATATATTCTTGACTTCAAGCCAATCGTGGACTGGTACCTCAAACAAACTGGTCTAAAACTTGAAGGTGATATCGATGCTACAAGTGGCGCCTCACAAGCAGATGACGCAGAAGTCGACGCCGGTACTGGTGCAAGTGTTAAAAGTTAATACATCACTTTTCTAAATTAAACAGAGTGTTTAAACAATATAAGCCTTCGACTGTCTGTCGGAGGCTTTTTTGTAAAAACAAACATGTTTAGGATCATGTATAGCAGTCAAATCTATCCCAATAGGTCCCCTTTTATAGCAGGTTGGTTTACTTGCACATAAATCGTTCCTGTGTTTTACTTTAGGTAAGCAAAATAGCATCGTTAAAAAAGGTTTCTAGGATTCCTGTTATAATAAAGTATAAAAATTCTAAATACATTACATGAGGAAGTTATCCATGACCAACGCTTATAATTTTGTTGTTGAAACACCCGCAGGCGAAGACTTTGCCTTGAATCAGTATCAAGGCAAGGCATTACTTATCGTAAACACGGCCAGCCAATGTGGCTTTGCACCTCAGTTTGAAGGCCTTCAGAAGTTATATGAGCAATACCAGTATGATGACTTTCTTGTATTAGGTTTTCCATGTGGACAATTCAAGGAACAAGAATTTGACGATATTGAAAAGACAATGGAATTTTGCCAAATGAACTACAATGTCTCGTTTCCAATGTTTGCTAAAATTGATGTGAATGGTGAAAATGCTCATCCTTTATACAAGTATTTGAAAGAAGAAAAAAAAGGATTATTAATGAATAACATCAAATGGAATTTCACTAAATTCTTAATAGATAAAAACGGTCAAGTCGTTGAACGCTATGCGCCAACGACTAAGCCTGAGGATATTGAAACAGATATCAAAGAGATTTTGTAGTGATAAATCAATCAAATTCCCCCCTTATTTAAAAAGAGAAAATAGGCTCAGCGCAATAAATGCGCTGAGCCTATTTTTTAATATAAACATTAAGGTTTTTAGGTTCTATAATTAATCGTGTTGGTGAGTTCTAACGAACTCGCTGGCACGTTTTTTGTATATCAATAGAAAAAGGTCAGTAGATTCCCTTATAATTAAGTCGACGAAAACCAATCAAAGGAGAATCTACATGACCCACTCTCATATTATACGAAATTCATTAAATATTAAAGATGAAAATATTATTTTTGATGTAAATAATTATCTTTGTCCCGAAGAAAAGATAAAGGGGACGAACTACTTGATTTATCAAGCTACATTGACATACAAGCCAAAGGCTTGTCATCACTGCGGATCGATCAATGAGGAATACTTGATTACTAAAAACGGCACAAAAATCTCTACTGTCAAATTGGGGAATATCCTCTTTAAACCAGCTCTTTTACGCTTAAGAAAGCAGCGTTATCTGTGCCACGAATGTAATCGTACGTTTATAGCGTCGACCACACTCGTTGATAAGCACTGCTTTATTTCTAACCCAATTAAGAACGCTGTTGGTTATGAATTAGCTGAGACACAGAGCATGAAGTGTATTGCAAAACGTGTTTCCATATCCTCGACAACGGTTATACGGCTTCTAGTGAACTCCGGGAAAGCTCTTGAGCCATCAAGGTTTGAACTGCCTGAACATCTTTCTTTTGATGAATTTAAATCGGTGAAAGAAGCGGCTGGATCAATGAGCTTTATCTTTACAGATGCGCAAACGCATGACATTATAGATATTGTAGAAAACAGGCAACAAAGAGAACTGATTGCTTATTTCCAACGATATCCAAATGAACTGCGTCAAAAGGTCAAGACAGTGACGTTAGACATGTACAGCCCTTATATAAAAGTCATACACGACTGCTTTCCGAACGCTGAATTAATTATTGATCGGTTTCATATCGTGCAACATATCAACCGTGCGCTCAATCGCTTGCGTATAGAGATAATGAAGACCATCCGCTATACTCGACCACGCGATTACTCCAAGTTAAAGAAACAGTGGAAATTAATTCTTAAGAATGTCTGGGATATCGATTTTGAAACCTATGGGACCCATCGCCTTTACGATGGACTAGTTACAGAAAAAATGATGGTCAATTATCTCTTATCTATCGATAATCAGTTTCAATGGGTGTACGATTTAATAAACGACTTAAAATGGGCACTCGATACCGGAGACTATGAAGAGTTCGTTTCCCAACTTGAACGGAGTAAAGATAGACCTGTGAAGAGATATATTCGAACAACCTTCCAGACCTTAAATAAGTACTTAGATTCCATAGGAAATTCCTGTAAGTATACCTTGTCCAACGGACACCTCGAAGGCATTAACAACAAGATTAAAACAATCAAACGAAGTGGCTATGGTTACCGTAATTTTAGTCATTTGAGAGCAAGAATTCTAATTATCTTTAAGTTAAAAGATAAAGACAACAAAGAAATCAGACCCTTAACTTTTGAAGAAGAAAAAGAAATTGACAAACAATTAAATATTAAAGTCGCATAAAAAAGGTAGAAAGCACGACGGCTTTCTACCTCGGAAATCTTCGACCAACACGATTTGACAAAGACCCGGTTTTTATTGAACTGTTTTACAACACTGCAGAAGCAATTAAATGATCAAATTTTCTTATATCCACGCCACGTTTTAGATTTATTTTAAGGTGCCCCGCACGTGTCCACAGTTCCACTTCCGCATTGAAATCTAGCATTTTACCCGCATTTTCTGTTGACCACATATTTATTGAAGAATAAGGTATGGAATAAACTTCAATCTTTTTCCCCGTCAGCCCTTGTGCGTCTCTTATTATTATACGCTTATTTGTAAATACCGCTGAATCTCTAATTGTTTTATAAGCAGCTACAGCTTCTTCACCTGACACTAGCATACTGTCGATATCATTGGGAATCTTGCATTCAGATACAAATGTCCATGCTTGTATTGTCTGTAATTCATTCATAGTCTGTCCTCCTATAATGTTCATTAAATTTTAAATTATTTTCTTTTCATTCCACTTGTTCAAAATATATCTTCAGATAATTTAGAAGATCATCAAATAATTTTGGAAAGACATTTGAGCCTGATATTTCAAAATCTCTTCTGCTGTCAAAAGTTAGTTTTAGTTCCCACTGCGTCCCATCCAGGATATAAGGGTCATAATATTCCTCATCCCACGACAAAACAAATAACTCTTGGAAAAGTGTATCCTTTATATTTTGCCACTCGTTTAAAGTAATACGTAGGTGAATAGCCTTATCACTAACAGCAAGCGATGGTGTCAATGTGATATCCGCATAACTATCCCGTTCTTCAATGAGGATACTTTTGAACCCTTGATGGAAGCCGCCCATTGTAAAGTAAAACGTGTCGCAGTCATTCATTGCTTCATTTGACTTTAAACCAAATCTTTTCCCACACGTTTCACATACATACTTCCCAGTAGTTAAAGCGTCTTTACTGACTCTAATCATTTCCTGTCCACAATATGGACACTTTAAATCATTCATCAATACGCTACCTTCTTCCATTATTTAAACAAATCCCAAAATGAAAAGGTCGTTTTTTTGTATACCTTATTATAGGCTGCTTTTTTAGGATTTTTTAGCCAGCCCATACCTTTTTTTCCATATCCAGGAATTACTTTTTTCTTTATTGCACGCTTGGCTTTTCCCGTTGTACGTGCTTTGACTGAACGCTTGATACTCGGTTTACGCATACCGAATTTCATACGATTCCCTCCTTTAAAACGCGCTATCATATCTTATTCAGTGGATTTTATTTAAGATTCATTAATATAGATTCAACTAAATCCATCGTTTTAATATTATCTTCGCCTGAACTCATGGGCGTTTCACCATTGATACAGTGTTCTTTAAAGTGAGTTAATTCGCCAACAAATCCACGTAAATATAAATCTCTGTGTGCCCCTGACATGGGTGTTGCTGAAGGTGTGAGTACAGTGTCTTCTTCCGTTTGAGTCTGCCATGAGACATCCCCGGTATGGCTACTTCTATGAATAATTACTTTATTTATATCTTCAACAGTCGCAAACCCATTTTCAAAAGTTACTGTAATGTTTTCTCTTTCACGCGTCCAAGCATCCATACCTACCAAGTATGCATTACCAACAACACCTGAATCAAATTTTAATGAGATAGCTTGTGAGATGTTGCCCCCTTCTAATGATTTAAATCCTGATACTGCTACTGCCTCACCAAATAAATACCGCATCAAATCAACAATATGGATAGCAGCTAATTTCAAGAAAGCTTCCTCATCCTTACAAAAGGGGGTGCTGTCGACCGCAAATTCTACGTTAAAGGATTTTGCTTCACCCAATTGTTTTGATGTAACCATTTCCTTTAACTTCAAATAACTTGGTGCATAACGCTTCATGAAGCCGACAATTAATATAACACCCGCTTCGTGAGCTTTATCTGAAAGTTCCTTCGCCTCTGCAGATTTTAATCCTAATGGCTTTTCAGCAAATACATTTTTGCCCGCTGCGATACACTTAAGAACAATTCCTGGCATATCTTCTGCTTGAGCAACAACGACCACCCCATCACACTATTCATTCTCAAGCATTTCATCAATATTATCGTAGGCAGTTCCCTTGCTACCAAAGCGTACTAACGCTGCTTTTGATCCTTCTATATCTCTCGTGGTTACAGCTTGTATTTCTACTCCAGCCTCTACAGCTGAAGGAAGAATATTTGTTGAAGCTTGAAATCCCGCCCCAACAAAACACAATCGAGCTTTTCTCATATTATTCCCTCTTTTCATATTGTATAAACCCAGTATTTATTAGATAATTCTTGTTAACTTTTCTCATCTTTATTATGACACATATAAAAAGTCTAGTCTATTGGATTTCGTTATGAGCTTGTTCTAAGACATCCCCCACTCATTTTCAGCACCAAATCTTCTATGTTATTTTACTTACCAATCTTTCCTGATATCCAAATATCCCTGTAGGGCTTTTTATATAGAAAAAACAGAGCTTTGGCTCTATTTTCCGATTTATCTTCAGGAATTTTATCTTAAAAAGTCGAAACTCATGACGATAAAGGTGTTTCGTCATGAGTTTCAATATTTTACTGGCAAACTTATGATGCAAACGAGTTATCTTCACAAGTTATGTCGTTTTAATCGAAAACTTCGTACGATAACTACACATTATCATTTCTTCATATTAATCCCTCTATTATTTATTCATTTGTCACACTATAAAAATAGAAGACGTTAGTGGATATTTAACCACTAACGTCTTCTATACATTTTAAGGTCTTAGTTATTGAAATTATTTGATTTCAATAACTATTTTACCCTTAGCATGGTGTGTTTCACTTATTTTGTGAGCTTCACGCAAGCCTTCTTTTGTAAGAGGTAATTTATGCCCAATTTGAGCTTTGATGATTCCTTTACTCATTAGTTCGCCCATTTCCGCTAACTGTTTGCCATTTGGATCGAGCCATAGTGCTTTGGTTTCGATATCTCTTTTCGCTGCTTTTTCAGCATTTGGTTGACCAGAAATTGAAACAAGTTTTCCGCCGTCTTTAACAACATCTAGACTTTTTTCAAGAATATCTCCACCCATTGTATCAACGACAAGATCAGCATCTTTGACAACATCTGTAAAGTCCGTTGTTTTGTAATTAATAAACTCATCTACACCAAGTTGTTTGAGGTAGTCTTCATTCTTACCGCTTGCTGTTGAATAAACATAAGCGCCAAAGTGTTTAGCAATTTGAATGCCAAGACTTCCTACACCACCAGCTCCAGCATGAATAAGAACTTTGTCTCCAGACTTAATTTTCCCAAAGTCAAGAAGACTCTGCCAAGCAGTTAATCCTGCCAATGGTACAGAAGCTGCATCATTGTAACTAACATTTTCTGGCTTAAGCGCTACTAAGCTTTCATCCACTGCAACATATTCAGCATATGTTCCATTTGCCATAGCTGGACGAGCGAATACCTCATCTCCTTCTTTGAATTTTGTAACATCGCTTCCTACTTTTGAGACAACGCCTGCTGCATCCCAACCTAGGATCAGCGGGAATTCAAAGGGCATATTTTCAGAAAAATAGCCGGTACGAATTTTCCAATCAATAGGGTTAATTGATGTTGCGTGCATTTCAATCAGCACTTGATTTGATTTAATTTCGGGAATAGGTAATTCTTTTTCAACAAGTTCATTTGCTTCACCATATTGTTCAATAACAATTGCTTTCATTTTAAATAATTCTCCTTTGTTCTCTGTCTGATTACAACTATAGCACTAAGAACGTCACTCACCAAATAGATTGCTCACAACTTAAATTACATTGATCTATAACTCTCTACCCTTTAGATCTTCTAATTTGCTATTTTACTCCAAGCCTTTTTTAATTTTAGGTGCCAAAATCAAATAGACGATTCCACATAAAGCAAGGACGAAACCTGAATACGTTAGGATTTCTGTCCAGCTACCACTTTCAGACAAGATTAGATCATTCCCTTTGTAAGCCCAGTAGAAGGGATTCCAATAAAAGAACGGCTGCCATTTATCTCCTAATAATTCGATAGCTAAAACCCCTGCTATCAGTGGGAGGAACAACAGTTTAATACTCCCGGCAGCACTGATGATATCTTTATTGGTTAGACCTTCTATAAAGCCAACAAGTATACTCAGTAAGCTTGTAATGACAACAACGAGCAACATCTGAAAGATATTTACATTTAAAAATCCGGTTATAGCAATCAAGGCCAGTGTTCCAAAAACTGAAAGTAAAACACCCATCATAGACTTCCCTAGTATAAAAGTAAGTCTAGATGTCGGCGTAACATTCATTGCATTCAGTGTATTATCTACTTTTTCCTCTACTACATTCAACGCAATCAGCATGCCGCCAAGAATTGAAATGAAAAGAATCGCTGTATTAACGAGTGTTTTTTTAAGGGGAGGAACTGTTTTCCCAAATTCAATTAATTCACTATTTGAGTCCACCATATCAATATCTTGCTCATACAAGCCCGTCAATAGTTTGGCGTAATCGACAATACCTTCAGACTCATTTCCTTGAGTCAATAAATAATAGGCATCTCCTTTTTTAAGGACTCCAATCATTGCATCCCTATTTCCAACACGCTCTTCTACTTTCTGCTTATTTTCAAATAATTCTACATCCGCGAATTGCTCGAAATAAGAAACTTGCTCGCTGTTTTCTCCTTCAATTAAGGCAAGGTTGATTGTTGTATCATTTATTCCTGGAGAAAATACGTTGATTAACACACCAAATAAAATGGGGATAATCAGAATATACAAAGAAATAAAATCTTTAGCATTCACTTCCAAGTCTCTTGTAAAAATAATCCAGATTCTCTTCAACATTATTTTCCCTCCTTACCCTATCAAGGTTTTTTTATAACGATAATTTGAAAGGACAAACAGTACACTTCCTGCTGCTAAGAAACCTGCAGACATTGTTAAAATGTACGTCCAATCATTATTCCCAAGTATGATGGATTTAAACCCCTCAAGCATCTGATAACTTGGGATGATAGTTATCCACGATGGGTTCCAACTGGGTATAAAGTAAGCGATTGACGGGATGATCATCAGCATCATCACTAAATATAAGGCTCCAAATGCTTGCATGATATTATTATAAAAACTAGCAATCAGTAAACCGAGTGATGAAGCAAAGAAGGCCGACGTAACAAGTAAGGCTAAAAGCAGTAAATAATCCGGTTTAAATTGCATAAGGGGTATGAGGATTAGAAAACTAGATACAAGCGTTGTTAAAAGGATGACCCCTATTTTACTCATCAAGTAGTGCCAGACAGGTGACGGAGTCAAGGCGTATGCTTTAATAACTCCCTCTTGTCTATCCAAAAATATATACGCTGCAATAATGAATAGCCCCATCAGCGCACCATTGAATACAAGTACAGAGGGTAACATGTTTTCTCTATCCGACAGTCTTTCAGTGTTTGTTGATAGTGATTTCACTTCTTGATTTAAAACATCACTTTGAAGATTATCTGTTGATTCAATATTAAGAATTTTCAATAAGTTTTTGTACTTATCTGATTCATATCCTTGAAGGTAGTAAGTGTAACTGGGCTGGTTCTCATCGTCGAGTCCTATGACTGCAGCTACTTTCTGCTCTTCTTCTGCCATATAAATAGTGTCTTTCTGACTTTCTAGAATATAAATTTCCTTGTCTTCTGTTGTATACAAGGTTGCATTTTTTTCATTATCATCTATTTCAACAGTGACGGCCTCAGCATTTCCATCTAGGGTTTCATCATTTATCGCTTCTAAATAACTTATCCGTACCTCTTCAGGCATATCAAGATATAAATATTCAGCGCTTTTGGTATTAAAATTTTCTGGAACAGCGAAGATAAAAATAGCTAAAATTAGAACGGCCATAAATATTTCAATGTAAAAGTAAAATCCTCTAGAGGCTATCTTTAACTCTTTTACAAAGCTTGAAAAGAATTTCATTCTAAACAAGCCCCCTTCCAGTCACTTTGATGAATATTTCTTCTAGCGTGGCTTCTTTGGTATGCATCGTTTGAATATTGTGCTTTTCAATCAGTGTTTGTAAAGCTTTTTTATCTTCGGGCAAAATTGTACTAAAGGTTTCTGCTTTCACCTCATTATCTTCAATATAATTTACCTCTACGAGTTTTTCTCCATATTGTAATTTTAAATTTTCTGGGGAGTCAATCAATTTAATTTCGCCGTCTACGATGAATGCCACGCGGTCACACAATTCATCGGCTATAAACATGTTGTGTGTGGTTAAAAAAATCGTTACCCCTTTCGCATTTTTTCTTTTTATAATATCTTTTATATCCGCAGCAATTGCAGGGTCTAGCCCAGTAGTCGGCTCATCCAGAAACCAGAGTTCAGGATTATTGATCATTGATCTTGCAAAGGTCAGTCGGTGCTTCATTCCCTTGGAAAATTCTCCAGCTTTAATATTTTCCTTTCCCTCTAAACCAACAAGACTTAATAGCTCCTTTGAATCAACTGTTGGAACATCAAATAACTTGCTGTAAAAGTCCAGATTCTCTTTCGCCGTTAACTTACTGTAGACATTTGACTGTTCAAAACTCATACCAATTTTATTGAACATGTCTTTGGATATATTTTTGATATCATAATCAGCGACCACAGCTTCTCCCTCTTGTAATTGCAATAGCCCTGTTAGAATATTCTGAACTGTTGATTTCCCTGCACCTGATGGACCTAAAAAGCCAAAAACTTCTCCTTTTTTCACTTCAAAACTTATATCTTTGACTTGATACTTATCATCCTTGTTATATGAATGTGATAAATTTTTAACATGAATCATTTACTTTACCTCCTTTTTATAGAAACTGTCTTTCAATATATCAATGTAGCTGTAGATTTCTTTTTCTATTGCTTTATAGTTAAAGGCTTCTTTATTAGCTGCTATCTTTTTTCTGTATTCATCCCCGCATTTTTCTATCGTCCAGCGAATGATATCAATTGCTTTTTTCTCGTTCACGCTTTCTTTAAAAAGTGAATAATCAATATTTTGGGTATAAATCTGACTGTAAAGAGCCAGAGGAAAGTTAGGATGTTTCTGTATGATTTCCTCTGCTGTTTTGTTTTCAAATACTTTTAAAGAAAAATCAGACAGATACGGGAGTTCCTGAAATAATTTGAATTTAATCAGCGATATCTCCTTGATTCTGATAAATATATCTTTTTGTTCCCAATTCAATTCTTTTACAATTTTTTCTGAAATGATTTGTATCACATAGTACTCTAGATACTCATAGAGTTTCTTTTTTGTTCCAAAGTAATGATACAAGGCTCCTTTGGAGATTCCTGCGTCTTTAACAATTGTATTGGTTGACGCATTTTGAAATGAATGCTTGCTAAACTCCTTCATGGCGCTATTTATAATGTTCGTTTTTTTCTCTTCATCTAAATTTGCAAGTAAATCTTCGATAAGTCTTTCCCCCTTTTCCAAGGCATTGACTGGTCCGGTCAATTTAATTATACGATATTTGACTAGTCTGGTCAATTGTTTTTCACTTCTTTTCATCTGCTTGAATCTAACCTGTTAGTACTTCATTGATTGAGTGATTAAAATCACTTAAACTGCTTCTCTGTTATGTCTCTTTTTAATCACAAAAAAGTTGTGTTCCAGAAATGAATCATCATTTCTCAAACACAACTTCTTTGAAACAATTATTTTTACTACTATTTTAGAATGTAGCTATTTTTTTCAACCACTCTTTTGCCTTTAAAACAACATCTTGGTTGATAGAATGTCCATTGCCCCATGTAGTCGTGACGTTTGCTTTTCTTTCTTTGAATAGGTCAATGACGCGATGACTTTCCTCTTCAGAAACGATTGGGTCTCCTTTTCCAAGAGATAAAAAGACGTCAAGGTCACTAAAATCTCTATCTACTTTTAAATCTATTGGAAAAAGTGGCGCAAATAGAGCAGCTTTCTTAAATGCTTTAGGATGATCAAGTATCATTTGAATAGCGATATTTGATCCGTTAGAGAATCCTACGAGTACAACATTTTTCAAGGCAAAATGATACTCTTCAGATTTACTTATGATAAAGGCATAAAGCTCTTCACTGCGTTCTTCTAAATCGTCCCAATCATACTGCCCCTCGCAGTGACGTTTAAAGAATCTGTTCATTCCGTTTTCATTTACGTTTCCTCTAATGCTTAAAATATTATATTCAGGATTAAGCGTTTCAGCCAGAGGAACTAAACTTTCTTCATTTCCACCTGTACCATGCAACAAGATAAAAACCGGTGCATCTTTAGCGTTCTCTTTGTAAATATATTCCATTTATTATACTCCTATCTATGAACTCAGGGTCTTTCTAAAGGGAAAATCCGCCCAACTTCAGCATAATCATCCCCTGCTAATCGACTGACAGCATTTAATTTCAAAGGATCAATATACCCGTTTTTATAAATCGACTTGTCGATATGATAATGTTTTACTTTCAGCAACAATAGATCTGCGGTTGGCTCGTTCTGTTCATTATAAATAACCATCGAATCATACAGTTTGGTCTCATACCTTACTTTTGCTTCATTGAGTCCTGGAACACGAACCGTTTGTGAATCGATTGTTGTAAAATCAGATATATCAAGTTCACTTTCATCCGCATCGAGTGGCGTCGAGGTCTGATTTGCTGCTTCTACATTGTTCGCATCGACAATGTGAACCACTGCTTCCTGATTTTCAAAAATATTTCTTGCAGTATCCTTATGCCTGGTTTCTGTGCGTTGGACAGCAATAGAAAATATCGGCGGATCGTAAGTCACTATATTAAAATAACTGAACGGCGCGATATTCACGATCCCCTTATTCGAACGCGTTGAAACAAGAGCGATCGGTCTAGGGATCACAGAACCGATAAGGAATTTTTTCTTTTCTTTTGCTGTCAGTTCATTGGGCGAAAAATTCAGCATATCATCCACCTGCTTATATATCCAGTTCAGACAAGCGGGTTTTATATTCCTGCCTTCTATGCTCATACTGTGGCGGCAATTTCAATGCGCGTCCAAGTGACTCTTTATCTTCGTCTACAGCAAAGCCGGGTTCATCGGTAGCAAATTCAAAGACCACTCTACCTCTTTCGTAGGTGTAGATCGATTCGAAATAGTTTCTGTCTTTTACTTCAGTCACTCCGAATCCTTTATCCATTAGACGTGATTGCCATTTTTTCAACGTTTCTTTATCAGGTACAGACCAGGCAATATGGTGAACAGTCCCAATACCAAATCTGCCTAAAGGCTCTTTCGGTAAAGATGTGATGATATGATGCTTTTCTTCGCCTGTTGTTTCATAATGAAGATGACGGTTGGTACTGGTCACTTTTTTCATCTGCATGATATCAGTCAATAACGTTTCGGTTCCTTCGGGATCGTTTGACAACAATACGGCTCCATGGAAAGAAAGGATATCTGGTTGCTCCGCAGTCCTTTCCCCTTCAACAATCGCGAGTTCAAGACCATGTGGATCATCGAATTCAAGTGTTTCTTTATTGAATAACTGCGTTTTATCCACGTTTATATTTTGACTGGTCAAGTGGTCATGCCAGTAACCCAAGCTGTCTTTCGGTACTCTAAACGCGATCCTTCCAACCTGCCCACTACCTTTTCTACCATAGTTATCATTCGTCCAAGGGAAAAAGGTAATAATGGTTCCAGGTGTTTCCTTGTGATCGCCAAAGTATAAATGATACACATCAGGATCATCAAAATTCACGGTTTGCTTAACAAGTCGCAGTCCCAATACTTCTCGATAAAATTTTATATTTTCGTTAGGATCTCCAACGATTGCGGTAATATGATGGATTCGCTTGATTGCTTCCATAATTCACTTCTCCTTTTAAAGTCAGTTTAAGACCGTGTTGTGTCAAACGGTTTGATTTGTGATTCTATATAGTCACGCTGAGGTTCTAGAAATGGAGGGAGAGATAAACTTTCTCCAAGTGTTTCATACGGCTCATCACCCATGAATCCTGGTCCGTCAGTAGAAAGTTCGACAAGGATATTACCGATTCTTGTGTACAGTGCTTCAAAATAGAAACGGTCTACTAATCCTGAATGTCTTAGACCCATTTCATCGTATTTGTTTTCCCATTGTTTTATCGCTTCGTGGTCTTTCACTCTAAATGATACGTGATGGACCTGTCCGTAACCTTCCATGCCCGCTTTCCCAGTGTCTTTTCTTAAAATAACTTGTCCGCCATTGCCACCTTCTCCTGTTTCTATCAGCGCAACGTCTTCGGTTTCTTGATTTAGTCTCATGCCGTAGACATCAAAAAGAATTTGCTTGAATTCATCAAAGTAACTAACTGTGATTTCTACCGGTCCCAGACCATAAATTGCTTTATCTGCGGGTACAGGACCTTCTTTCCAAGGTTTACCTGATGCGACACCTTCATTGTTTTCATCTGAGAAAAGCTGATAACGCTGTCCGTCTGCTTCTTCGAACGGTAGAGCTTTCTTACCGAAAAGTGTTCTGATCCCCTCATTTTTCACATCATTTTTCTTGAAACGATCCAGATAATACTCAAGTGCTGCATCATCTGGAACTCGGAACCCAACTCTTGAAATCGAGTTTGTCCCTCTAACGCCTTGAGGAATCCCAGGAAAATCAAAGAATGTCATGTCTGTTCCTGGTGAGCCTTCATCATCGGCAAAGAAAGTATGATAGGTGTGAATATCATCCTGGTTTACTGTCTTTTTAACGAGTCTCATTCCTAGTACCTCTGTAAAAAACTTATAGTTTCTCATTGCATCATCTGTTATCGCTGTAACGTGGTGAATTCCTATTGGTTGATCTGTCATTTTATATTAACTCCTTTATATCGATGTTTCATTGTTATTATTGGCTGAAATCCGAGCCTTATTTCCCGAATTAATTGATAAGTTAGACTAAACATTTCTATATATCTCTAATTCGAGATAAATTCATTATACATGACTCTTCTGACTAGGTCAACTGATCGATCCGTGATTGATTCTCCATTTTTTTCTCTTTAATGGAGAATAATGTTCACTCTCAAGATGCTGAGCCCTGAGTTCGACATTTCAATTTCAAAAGTGTTCACTCACGAGTTGCTGAGCTCCGAGTTCGACATTTCAGTTCTAAAAGTGTTCACTCACGAGACGCTGAGCGCTGAGTTCGACATTTCAATTTCAAAAGTGTTCACTCATGGGACGCTGAGCCCCGAGTTCGACATTTCAATTTCAAAAGTGTTCACTCATGGGACGCTGTGCTCCGAGTTCGACATTGCGTTTTAAAAAGTGTTCACTCACAAGATGCTGAGCCCCGAGTTCGACATTGCGTTTTAAAAAGTGTTCACTCACAAGATGCTGAGCCCCGAGTTCGACATTTCAATCAAAAAAATGTCTGCTCAACCCAAATCGAGCGCCGAGTTTAACCTTCTCTCCAAATAAAAAAGAGAAAGTCAGCTATGTCTCGCAACAACTAACTTTCTCCTTGTATATAAAACTCTCGCTTTAAATTAGATTAAACAGACACATCAACGAACATACTCAGTATATACTCCAGTCCTAATCCTAATAAAATCCACAATACCTGCACAATTGTAATCGCTCGTTTAATATGGCTCTCCTTTGTTTTACCTGAAAAGTATATTAAAAGAAATAAACTGGTCATTAATATACTGACACTTGCACTAACAAGTATAGTCACTTGGACATTACGTTGTGCCAATATAAAATTGATCAAAACACCTGCAGAGCTTGAGTAAAAAATAGCTTCCCATATCTCATTTTTATAGACATCTTCTTCTTTTGATAACCACTGAGTAGGGAATTTAATAAGGGCGTACTGAATACTTAACCCTATCAATCCACCTATAACTCCACCAAGGGACCCGACGACACCTCCTGTAACAAGTACTACCGTCTCTTCTCTTGCAGTTAAATTCGCATTGAAAGTAAGCATTTCATAAACTGCCAGGGCAATAAGTATAAGTATAAATATCCCCATTGCTGTCTTTGGAAATTCTTTCTTGCCATTCATTTTATCAGCCATAGTTCTCCTCCTAAAACTCATTGGAATTATTTAAAAGTCTCCTCTCTTTATTATACATATCTCGATAATAACTATCTTGCCAAAACACAAAATAATATATTACATTCATTTCCTCTGTTCTAAAATATTTTAAACCTGTTTAATAGTTATTTTATTACCTTATGTATGATAAAGTATTCATAGATCTACATATCAACATTTAATATTAGTTGAAAATTTATTGAAGGAGTGATCTTATTTTTACATTAGGTAGAATGATTGATTTAAAATACAAAACAAATCTTATCGTAGTTATCCTTGCAGCGCTTGTGTCTATTGCTGGCTGGATTGTGACTGGAGGATTCATTTCAGGATTATATATCGGAGGTGGCACATTTTTAACTTGGGCACTTGCTAGAGAGATTGATCCGAAACACGAGTATTCAGCTCTTTTAGCCGCTGCTATTTCTTTAATTAACATTTTTCATTACGAATCTATTTCAATATTGATTATCGCCTGGCTTCTCTTAACGCTGAGAATGGTCAATGGGCTTTGCGGTAAGCCAGTAACCATATTTGATATGTTATTGGTTTTAGGTCTCACCACCTATCTGTCCTTCAACAGCGAAAACAGCATTTACCTTATCGTTTTCCTTTTAGCTTTAGCACTCGTTTCAAGAGGGCGAAAGCTAACTAGAACACTTGTCGTTATAAATGCTATTGCATCGATCTTGTTCTTGTACCAAAGTTTCTTCTTGGATTATTTGAGTTTCAACAGTTTCGGTAGTTTAAACACGCAAACCGTCTATTCACTTATTTTATTTGGTATTTCTTTCGTTCTTTTCTGGTTTTTATCAAAGGAAGATGCGGTTGACGACACGGGAAATAAAGCAGACAGATCCAGATTATTAGCTGGGCAAGTCTTATATAGTGCATCCATTATTCTCTTGGTATTCTTTGATGCAGTCAGCACAAACAATCTGATTATTTATGTATCAGTTATTATAGCCATCACTCTTTATTACATCGGAGTAAAAATTTTTAAAAGAAACTAATATTTACCGAACCGTAACACGCGGTACTACGTGACATTTTATATACATGAAAGAGGCTGGGACTTTTTTGTCCCAGCCTCTTTCATGTGACTTATGTAATATATTAGACGATCATCTCACGCTTACTCGTTCAAGTCGTATCGGAAATTTTTTTAGATACTCTTATTTCCTATCCTCCTTATTGTAAATAAAATTAATTCGTGCTTTATTAAAAAAACCTCACTAAATTACCACAGAATAGCGAAATGCGTGTTAAAATAGAACGGTAGAGACTTATTGAAAGAAGGATGAAACTATATGGAAAAAATTAAATTAACGACACTTACGACTAAAGGTGGTTGTGGCTGTAAAATTGGGCCAACTGAATTACATGATGTACTGTTTGATTTACCTGCACAAAAGAAAGATCCTAATCTGCTCGTCGGTTTGGACACCGGTGATGACGCGGGCGTTTACAAGCTGACTGATGATTTGGCAATCGTCCAAACACTTGATTTCTTTACACCAATCGTTGATGATCCCTATGACTTTGGTCAGGTAGCCGCAGCCAACGCATTGAGCGATGTATATGCTATGGGAGGAAAACCTGTCACAGCACTCAATATCGTTGCCTTTCCTATATTTGATCTGGATAAATCAATACTGACAGAAATCCTTAGAGGCGCCAGCGACAAGGTGCAGGAAGCGGATTGTAATCTAGTTGGCGGGCACTCTATCGATGATAAGGAACCTAAGTTTGGCTTGTCCGTTACTGGAACGATCCATCCTGAACAGATTTTAACGAATGCGGGCGCAAAAAAAGGCGACAAACTAATTCTTACTAAACCTATTGGAGTTGGCATATCAACCACTGCCATAAAACGTGGTTTACTTTCTGACGAAGAAATCAAACGTGTCACAAATGTCATGGCGACACTAAATAAAACAGCCGCAGAAACAGCGAGTGACTTTGACGTTC
>NZ_FNYW01000043.1 GCF_900109085.1 Alkalibacterium gilvum
GTTTAAATCAAGAAGTTCGACGACGAGAAAAAGTGATCCGAATTTTTCCCAATCATGCATCAGCGAATCGATTAATCGGTGCTGTTTTAATGGATAAGAGTGAAGAATGGCTCAGTTCCACAAGAAAATATATTTCGAATCATTCGATTAATTAAAAAAAGTTGTATTTTTATCGGACCGATTAGGTCTGAATATAAGATTTTTCTGTTAATAAAATCAGCTCAAAGAGTTGGTTAAGAAAGGTAAAAGCATTGTATAGTATTTTACACAAGATTATGGACTTGACTGCATTAATAAATAATTCTACATAAGAAAGATTGAAAAAGCCATGAATGACTTGAATAGTTATAGAATTGTTACAAGTAAAGAATGAGTTTAATCATTACTAAAATAAAAGAAATAACCAGCTATAATGCAGTTGAATTGAATTCAATATAGAATAAGTATTAGGCAGGATCCAAATTCAATCTAAAGTATGCTGAAAGAGGTATTACCTCATATAAACTACTTGGTATAATATATATTATGTAAACCAAAATATAAAAAACAACATAACCATCAAGATACATTTAATTCATTATTTATCCCCTATTTTCGCTTTATTAATTTACATAATATTCAATTAAATAAATCTATCGCGTAATTCTTACCTATTAGATAAATTTAAAGTTTAATAAAGATTGATATTGAAGGATCTCATGCTAGAATAACTGTAGATAATGTGTGGGATTGTTATGCAGCTTCCATTGTATTGTTTTCTCTCAAATCATTAGTAATTTAACACTATTTATTTTGAATAAATCATTTATTCATTCTTATTTATGTATTCGTCATACTAAAACATGAAATCATCTCAAAGTTATCCATTTAAGAATATATCTCTGAAATGATTTCATGCATGTGTTATACATTTTTAGCTATTTAACTTGCTGACAGCTATTAAAAATGATACTTAGAAACGACCAAACAAGTTATATTCAATCGCGTCTAACTTTTTTAAAGCGCCTGAATCGTCACCATCAGATGTATTAGCAATTTGCTGCAATTCATGCCGAAAGTCATTTACTACGCGTACCCGTCTAGATACAGCTGTAAATGATACTGGGAAACGCCCGTCGATTTGTGACCTCAAAATAGACTCGCGGCGATCCAAGGCATAGTTTATATGACTGATTCTTTCTTCTAAATGCATAGTTTCAACCCCTTTATTTTTTTAAACCACAAAAAAAGCACCACTTGAAATTAAGCCGTGCCAAAAGGCGTTGGACCTATCGATCAAGATTTCTCTTGTTGGATTTAGCACAGTGCCTATGGCGGTCTGTTGCTGAAGCTTCGTCGGGCCAATTCCCTCTGCTTACTCTTGATAAGGTGTCTATGTGATTTAAATACAATATACCGTATAGCTACTTAGTTGTCAATGAATATAAGCGTTCCCATACATCTTAAAAGCCTCTAGCTAACTAATTATAGGTTGAAACAACTACCCTCCTCCTCTCTCCTCCCCTTTACTCAAAAGCAAAGAATAGGGAGAAAAGCTACCAAGAGGGTGAGTTAGTTTAAAAGGTATCACTTCAGCACTTTCTTGATTGATTCGATGAAGAATTCAAAATGTCCCACATTAAAGACAGGCTGAAATTCCTCTTTATTGCATATATCTGATGTAATAAAAAAGTCGATATCACAACCTAAGTATTCTTGTTCTAATTGACTAATTAAGTGTATTTCACTTGAATCGTATGTATAGGCTACAGAACCATTTTTACCGTACTTCTTGGCTATAACATAGGCCATCGTTCACTCTTCCTTCTCTTCGTAGGTTTTGACACATATATATACCATTACATTGATGTTAATATATACATAAGTGTTAACAACGTACAAATAACGTCACTTGTTTCATTTTACTCCATCTTAGTCATATAATCCATACAATTGAAGGGAAAATTATGCATAAAATAGATTTTTCTTAAACAATAAAAAAGAGAAAGAGTTTAAATACTCTCTCTCTTAATACCTATTACTTTCTTTGACTCAAAACTCGTTATAATAAGTCCTCTAAAGGGTGTAATAAAATATAGAACAGCCCTAAGATCATTTTCTTGTACCATGGTGTAGGTGTGTTTTTAGCCGTACTCTCAACGAGTTTTTTCTCACTTTCTTTATAAGGGATACCGTGCCTTGCGAACGTCTTGATGCTCTCACCAAGAGCAGCAGCGAGGTCATAACTATCGATAATAACTAAGTTTTCTTGGCTTAAAAAAGAACTACGCGGATCAAAGTTAAATGAACCTATCAAACTTAAACGTCGGTCAAACAAATAAGCCTTGGCGTGGATATACCCCTTGCCTTGGAAATGATAAAGCTGAGTTGTTTTATCACTTAATTCTTGCAAGTATTTTCGTTGGCCAGAAATAGCTGGAAAGTTTGTTGAAACAGCCATCGAGTTAGTTAGAATGAAAATATCAGCGTCTGTTCCCTCAAGTGAAATGTACTCACGCATCTCTTTACTTGGAACCACATAGGGACTCTGAAAAACCACACTTTCCTCTGCCTCATCAAAAAAGCGTCCCAGTGTCGCAAGAATATACGGATCTTTTTTCCATCGTTGTATCGCATTCGTTACAAGGCTTACTTTTTTTGTTGTATAAAAATGTTCATCCCAGGCGATACTTTCTCCAGCGCCGTATCGATTTTCTTCTTCAGCCTTTTCAATAGCCTCGGTTAACTGCTTGTATGACGTGCTTGCCAGTACTTTATATTTATTTAAAATATAACTCGGGCGGATACTCGTGTAGGGATGATACCACATTGACTCAAAGTAGTCTGTGTATTCCTTCAGCACACTCTCGTCAAACCGCTCAGGGACATCATTTTTAATCACGACATTACGATCATAAACAGCTTCTTCATCATCTTTTACAAAAAAGGCGTCCTCTAAATTTACGCCTCCAGTGAGTACGTATTCTTTATCACTAATCATATATTTATCATGCATACGATTCTGCCAAGTCCAAGGACGGAGCCAATCAAATTCCTCATAGAAAGCAAGGTTAATATTTGGATGAGCCATTAACGCCCAATATTTTCCATTGCTGATCCCAAACAAATTATGTCCCTTGCCATCAAATAAAATATAAACCTCTACACCCTTATCTGCAGCTTTTAAAAGTTTTCCATAAAATAAATCACTGGCTACGCCACCTTTAATTGAAAAGTTTGCAAGCTTTATCGTCTTTTTTGCAGAATCTATCAGATTCAAGTGCAAGGTCAATAAAATATCTTGCGTGTCAAATAGTGCTGCTTTATCGGGGCCAGTATCTTCATCATTTCCGTAATAATCAGTCAATCCTTTGATTTTCATCTTTTCTTTACTTTTAGGTTTCTTGAAATGGAGCAAAACATTCCCGGCGATAAAAGCATAGCCTAGATAGGCGCCTAGACCAAATGTTATCCCCTTAACTATTTTTCTAAACATACAAATCAATCCTCTCTGTCTATACAAAGTAGAACCTTATTAGTTAAGTATACCACCGAATGATAGCGTTTTAAAAAATATAACCTTAATTAAAAAGGAAGAAGCCTACTACTTATTTCAACTAAGTAGCGAGCTTCTTCCTATACGAATCATTAATTACGTAAATGACACATCTTTGTCTGTAAGTGTTTGAAGCACTTTTCTTATGATTTTCTCGTCATCAAGTCCTACCATTACTTTTGCATTGGGGTTATTACTTGCTTGAAGACGGACATCCTCATGACTGAATCCTCTCATGACACCCTCGTCATAAGCAACCTTTACGAAAGCATCCTTTGTCGTAAAGAATTCAGGATAGACCAAGTACAAGACAGACATCACATCATGCAAATTCATATAATCAGTATGGTTAGCTTCTTTGTGAAAACGCAGTGCCGACTGAGAGATATCATGTAATAATCTACCCAGTTCGCCGCCCTTTTCTTTCAATATATTCGCGTCAGATTGCCTGAATGTGCTTTGTTCAGTTGCGTCCAAACCAGACATAATGATTGGCACACCACTATTCAAGACAATATGAGCGGCGTGTGGGTCATAGAAAAAGTTGAACTCCCCTGCACTCGTCGTATTGCCTCCTTTAAGTCCACCCCCCATGAGTGAAATGCAATCGATTTTATCCAGCAATTCTGGGTAACTCTTTATCAATAAAGCAACGTTGGTCAGCGGACCTATTGCTACTATGGAAACTTTCTCCTCAGCCTCACTTAGGATTTTGACATAGGACTCCATCGCAGTAAGTGGTGATAAAGGTGCTAAATCAGTAAGCTCAACTTCACCAAACCCATTTTTACCATGAACTTCAGCAGCAAAGTGTGGTTCAAAGAGAAGAGGTGCCGTTGCTCCTTTTGAAATAGGCACATCAACCCCAAGCAATTGAACTAAACCTCTCGCATTTTTGGTAGTATGCTCTACAGGCACATTCCCTGCCACGGTATGTATCGCTAAAACATCCAAAGCATCTTCTGCAAAAGCCATTGCTAACGCAAAGGCATCGTCAACACCTGGATCGCAATCCACGATAATTTGTCTTTTATTCTTTTCTGTCATAATTAAACGTCCCTTTCCCCATATCCATAGTTTACTGCAAGTATAGCATGAATTTTACTTTTTGGTTTCTTCGCTCGTATCTTTTTGAGCAAAATACATGACAGCCATTGTTAAGATTATAAAAACAGAAACAACAGGTGTTTGGGGGACGCTAAGGCCACGGTATTCTAAAAGAGCTAAGAGTAAAAAAACAACCCCTGTAAAATAACCATAGAAACCTAGTATTTTTCTAAAACGTTCTGAATTAGTTTTGCTCGTCTTTGCCTTGGGCCTACTGTTACTATAAGCAATCAACATATTCCATTTAAGAACATGAACAGCAAAGCCAATCGCTACTAATATGGCCCCAATTAAAAGATAGGTTATCATTATTTTTCCTTCTTTCCTAAAAAGCATAACATATTCTATAACTTTTTTATTTTTTAATATAATGGTTATTTGAGGTAGTCTCTCAACTCACTCAATCGCTCTCTCGTGTCTTTCACTCCTAAATCATACATTTCTCGGAGTTTGTCTGGGTCACGCTCTAGTCGTTTGATTTTGATGGTTTTTGAGGGTCTGATGACGAACGTGTTGCCTTTATTCTCTTCTTCAATAATAGTCTCGACGGTTTCATTATAATTTTTGTACCGGTTTTTAAGTGTTTCTTTAAATCTTGGATAGTTTTTATACCATCCTTCAATTAAGAATTCATTAGGCTTGATTTTTCGATAGTCTAGCGGACGTGTTAAAACAACAATATTTTTATCATAACCAAGGGCTTTGGCTTTTTCAAGTGGGATACTGTCGCTCACTCCGCCATCCAAGTAGTTTACACCTTTAAGCTTAACGGGTTTTGAGGCAAAGGGCATAGAACCAGATGCTCTAAGAGATTCCATTTGGTTGAAGGGTTCTTTAATCTTTACATATTCTGGAAGACCAGTTTCCATATTGGTAACAGTCGCATAAAAATCAATAGCTGCTTGTTTAAAGGTTTGCTCGTCAAAGATATCTAGAGAAAAAGGCACGGTATAATAAGCAAATTCTTTATTCACAACATCACCTGTTTTAAACCAGCTCTTTAATCCAATATACCGTTTGTCTTTGATATATTTAATATTATATCTTAAGGCGCGCCCTTTTTGCTTGGATGCATAGTTAATACCAAATAAAGCACCCGCAGAAACGGTTACCATACCGTCAACTTCTATGCCTTCTTCGAGTAATGTATCCAGCACACCAGCTGTGTAGAGGCCGCGCATCCCTCCGCCTTCCAATACCATTCCTGTACTCATCTTCTCACCTTTTCATTCCATAGTTCTTTTTATATAATATATAGTTCCTATATTGCGTCAATATAACGAGATATAAATCTCGTTTAGAATAAAGAAAGAACCTATGTTTGACCTTAATCATAGGTTCCTTCAACTGATTGCTGAGTTATTCGATAAAGTATCGGCTAGGTCTTGTCATTTTTATTCATTGATTGATCAACGGCTTGCTTTTGTGCGTAGTATAAAATGAAACCAGTCCATACGAGAAAGATAGCAAGTGCTAGTATTGGCGAGAATATAATACCAAAATATTCCAAAGCAGCTAAGATAAGAAAAAAGCCCCCACTAACATAACCATAAATTCCGAGAATTCGTCTTTGTGCTCGAATATCAACTTTGGCTTTTTGTTCTTCAGACATTGAAGCATAGCCAGAGATGAGTCCGTTCCATCCAAGAACATGTACGGCAAAGCCAATAAGTAAAAAGAGGCCTCCCATTGCGATGTATGTCCACAAAATAATTTCCTCCTTTCTTGAGACATCTAATGTTACCTTTAATTATACGTATATTAAATAGCCTCGTCATTAGTTAAATGTTTAAATCTCATTCGTAACAGCCCTTGATAACCATTTAGCTGTTACTGTATCTGACTGAAGCATTTCCTTCGGGGTTCCTTCAAAGATAATGTGTCCCCCTCTTTTACCGCCTTCTGGGCCTAATTCAATCAGCCAGTCACTCGCAGCAATAAATTCCAAGTTATGCTCAATGACAATCACAGTATTGCCACGTTCAATTAGCTTATTGAAAACAGCAAGAAGTTTTTCGTTATCTTTTAAATGAAGCCCTAGAGAAGGTTCGTCTAAAAGATAAATTTGGCCTTCTTTTTTCAGTTCACTTGCCAGTTTCAAACGCTGAACTTCACCGCCACTTAAGGAGCTTGTGGTTTGCCCAAGGGTTAAATAACCCAATCCAACGTCTTTTAATGTGGCTACTTTTTTGATAATTTTATCCTGTTCAAAGTATGTTAAAGCTTCATTAACCGTTAAGTCAAGCATTTCAACAATGTTTTTCCCTCGGTAGGTGTAAGACCGCGCCTCTTCAGAATACCTTGTCCCTCCGCAGGTTTCACACCGGATTGTAATAGGATCTGCAAAAGCAGCGTCGGGTTGAATAACACCTTTCCCTTTACAGACTGGACACGCGCCAAGTGAGTTGAAACTAAAGAGTCCTGCTGGTTGTCCGGTTTCTTTGGCAAAGGTTTTACGTATATCATCCATTATTCCCATATAAGTGGCTAGGGTTGAACGGCTGGAAAGTCCAAGTGGCCGTTGACTCACGGTAATTGTTTCTGGGTAACGTTCTCTGAAAGCTTCCAACATCAATGAACTTTTTCCGGAACCAGATACTCCGGCGATAGTTGTCAATTGATTTTGAGGAATCTTCACACTTACATTCTTTAAATTATTCGTTTTTGCCTCTTTTATAATAAAATAGTCCGATGCAGTGCGTGGGTTTTCATTGATGGCAAGTGCATGGTTTAAACGTGTCGATGCTTCTTTTGCATCATTTAAACCTTCTGGAGAACCTTGGTAAACCACTTCACCACCGTGTACCCCTGCGCCTGGTCCCATCTCAACAATTTCATCCGCTGCTTTAATTATAGATAGATTATGCTCAATGACAATCACAGTGTTGTGTTGTGCCTTGATATTATTTAACATCTCAATCAATAAACTAACTTCTTCTGGATGAAGTCCTGCACTGGGTTCGTCAAAAACATAGGTCATGTTATTTAGACTACTGGCTAGATGACGAGCAATTTTAACACGCTGTGATTCTCCACCAGAGAGTGATTTCATTGTTCGTGATAAACTCAAATACCCTAAGCCCATATCAATCAATTGTGTCACGAGCGGAAGTGCTTGCTGGGCAATGGACTCCCCAAGCGGATCGTCTATCGCGTCTAATTCAGATGCGATATCTGTTAATTCTAAGTCCCTATATTCGAGTAAATTAAATCCATTAATTTTACTTTCAAGCACTTTTGGATTCAGGCCATTGCCATGACAAAGGGGGCATGTGGAATGACTCGAAACGTTTAAGACGTCATCTTGAGAGACTTGTTTTAATTTTGAAACATCCCGATTAATATAAAGTCGGGTAAAGCGTGGCAACAATCCATCCCATTGCGCATTATGCGGACCATCTTTTGTATGAAAAGGAGCATAGACCGTCCCGTCACCAGGAGGGCCATATAAAAATAACTCACGCGTTTCCTCAGTGTAATCTTTTATCGGCTTGTCTGGATCAAACAAGCCACATGTCATCATCCAATTCCCTTGCCAACCTGCAGGAGATAAAGGTTTAAACTGAACAGCGTATTCTCTTAGTGACTTGTCAAAATCAACGAGTTTATCAACATCTGCCGTAACGACTTCTCCAAAACCATCACACTTGGGACATCGCCCAAAGGCACTCTGGCGTGTATAATCTGTCGCTGAACCAATCGAAGGTTTCCCGATTCGTGAGAATAAAAGCCTAATCAAGGGATCAATATCCATGTACGTACTAACGGATGATCTGGAATTAGCACTTACTGCGCGCTGTTCCACGACAACGACCGGACTTAAGTTGTGCATTAAGTCTGCGTGCGGACGTTCATACCGTGGCATTTGATTTCTAACATAGAGAGGGTAATTCATTGTCATTTGCCGTCTGCTTTCAGTGGCTAATGTATCAAAGGCTACTGAACTTTTTCCCGAACCAGAAAGGCCTGTAAATACCGTAATGTTTCTTTTAGGTAATGTTAGATCAATATTTTTTAAATTATTTTCTTTCAGTCCGCGTAGAATGATTTCATCTTTGTCTTTAGACATTTATCTGACCCTTTCTTAGAGGTTTTACTAGTATTTTATAAATGAAATTAATTAATTTCTATTAAGCTATTTAATTAACTATACCATTATTTTAAACGATATTAAAAAGGAGTACTTATAAATATTTTTTTAATTCATTATTCAGTGTTTGTCATAATTTTTTTGAAGTGTCTATAAATTAAAGTCTGTTTTTATACAGGCTCCAGTTCTTGTGCATCCACTACCGATTTTTAGACTCAATAAAAACCTTCCATACTAAAATTTTAGTATGGAAGGTTTTATGCTTTTTCATATATAGTTTAAAGGTATACAGAATTAGCGTGTGCTTTACTCTTGAAGTGAAAAATATATGCCGCTTCCTGCAATATCGTCTAAAACAAGTAAACTAGGATCGTCTACAGGCATGTATTTAGTGATACGTCCAGAAACTGTACCACCTGGAAATAAGTCAACATGACCATATTCATTGCCATTTAGTGTACCATAATCATCTTGAGGCACTTCACTACCCGTCGAGTCAACAACTGAGAAGAAAGGAACAACGCTGTATGGAACATCTTCATTTCCAGAGTGTAGTACACCTTCTAAAGATACTATAGCCCACTCCATCCCCTCTGGTGCAGATTCATTGAATTCATTTTCTGCTTTCAATATATTAAAGGCCTCTTCGCCCCGAACAACATCAGTGATTTTCAATTCAAATTCAGCTTCATATTCATTCTCAAAATCATCGCCATAATATGTTTCTGTATAAGTAATTGATTCCCCAATAGGCGCTGGATTTGAACGTTTCCCTATCTGGCTAACAGCTTTTTCTTTCTCCTCTTCAGCTTCAACATTACCATCTGTGTCTTGTTCAGTATCAGCAGCCTCCGTAACTGCTGAATCGTCAGTAGTAGAATCTGAGTCTTGAACCGCTCTTGATGAGCATGAAGCCAATAGCACTGTCATACTAGAAAATACTAGTATTTTAAAAATAATATTTTTGTGCATATAAATCCCTCCTGTTTTATGTATATATGTATAACTTAACATATTCGCATTTTAATTGCTATTGATACTTGAAAAAGAAAACAACTATTTCAACATTTAAAAACCCCCTGCATGGATTGCTTTATAGAAGCAATCCATGCAGGGGGACCTGTTAATCGAGTATAATCATTTTAAATTCATTGTCTTCGTTGGCTTCGCCTTCGATAACTTGTCCTTCTTCAATAAAGGGTAGAGCATCATCTAAGGTAATATCTGCTTTATAGATGCTGCCGTCAATCATGAAGTAATAAATGGTGTTACCAGAGACAACTGCCTGGGAAATGTTCTCAACTTGACCACTGACTTCGTTTAGGTTTTCGTCAACCACTTCAACGATTTCTTCTTCAGCGTCGTCTGAGTCTGTCTCTGTTTTACCATTCAATTGAGTGATCAAACCATCCACTGTATCACTCGTTATAACTTTCTGATAATCCTGTGCATCCACTAAAGCATAAGAACGGACGAGTCCAGAATCATCTTTCAAGGATGAAATATAGTATGGTCGGTCATTCAAGCTGATAAGTAGCGGGAATGTCGACTCAAAGCGCATCTGTTGGAGCGCCCCTTCAGCGGAATCCATAGCTGAAATTTCATCTGCGGATGTCACTGGATAAAACTCAGCGGCTTTGGTACGCATGTTAACGAGGTAGAAACCAATGTTAGATGCATCATTGTTTACAGATGTTACACCTGTATAGAGGTAAACATCATCATTCATTGGGATGTAATTATAGCCATCCGTTGTACGGTTAACGCCGCGTTTGCCAAAGTAAGCATTAAAGAAACCACCACTATACTGACCTCTATAATTTAATTGCTGTAAAATGAGATCAGATGAATACACACGATCGACCCATGTCGGCATTGTCTCTAGCGTATACTCTTTTGTTTCACCTGTCACGGCGTCTAAAACAATCAGTCCTGTCGGTTCAAGCTGTGTGAACCAGAAGACATTCTCATAGGTCGTCGCAATATAATAAGGATGTCCTTCGTCGTCAACCTCAAAGTCTGGGTCTTCAAAGAGTTTGGTTGGGTACTTGAAACGTAAATGACGTTTAACATTACGGTTCAGCATTTCAGAGTCAGAATATTTAATGTTTTCTTCTAAATCTTCTACTTCAACCTCACCTGTGACCATATCCACTTTCAAATAATTTGGAATCCCTTCACTACGGTTATTCAACCAGCGGACAAAACTTGCATATTGAAGCGGTGTGACCCGGTATGGATCGTTATCAATATTTATTTGTGTATAAGTGTCTGCCGGGACAAACTGTGAAACTAATTCACTAATCGAACCAATACGGCGATCTCCCAAACGCTGGGCTGTATCTTTATCCATTAAAGGAATAGAGGACTCATCCATTGAAGGGAAATCTTCCTGAAAGTTCTTTTCTTCAACATCTATCAAATTCGCATAATCTGTCGAACGGAATATGACACCATTAAATAAATTACCTATAGCAATGACAATAACCAATAGGATGGGCAAAGCTAAGGCCCCGTATTTCAACTTTTTACGATAGAAATACTGACCATCCATAAGAAATTCTATACCGATCACTGCTAGTGTAAAGATAATCAGATAAAATCTAAATTCCTGTGACTGGATATTCAGCGCTGGCGTATAGATATAAAAGACAACCAGTGAGATAATTAAAAGCATTGGATATAATACAAATCGTTTGTTTTTCGTTTTCATAAAACCTTCCTTTTTTGTCATTCATCCGGTTAAAGAAGAACAACTCATTTAATGGTACTATTTAATCTTTGGAAAAATGGCTAAGGGTTAAAATCAATTGCACGATATACATGTACAATGGAATCATAGTCAAGGGAAGCACGATATTGAAAAGCTTCATGGGTGTCCACTCCATCCATTCAAGCGCAATTCGTCCAGACAATCCAAGTAGATGCAAGATGACAACGATAAAAAAGACTTTCATCGGCTGGTTCTTATAAAGTCCATACATAATTATACTGGTATATAAGTACATGACAGCATAAGTGACAAGCATAAACACGGTTTGTAAAGGTACCATAACAATAGCCATGAAAAAGATATAAGCCATTGTACCTAATTTAAATATATGTTTGTATGTAGCGACAGCCTTTAATAAGTTATTTGTCTTTCTTTCTTCTTTTAAGAATAAAAGAGTCCCGACTAGAATCAGACTAATAGAAACGCCCACACGCTCCACCTCTTTTTCCTCTTGATAAAATACTACCTTACTATAGTATAAACGTCTTGCTGTTTTTATCAATATGAGTTTTCCTTTATGAACGTTTATCACATGAGTATATTCGATTTTTCTGAGAAAAACAGTTGAACTAAATTCAAGACAGCTTTAATTTAGTTTGATTTTTTAGTACAGTTACTTTTTTTCTTATGATTTACTCTCTTCTTGAGCTGTATTACGAAATAAAACAGAACGTCTTCTCTACTCGATTGTTGTCTTATCGAATAGAGGACGTTCTGTTTCAATGTATCTTCTAATATTTAGAAAATAGATTATTATTTACACTTTTTCAATTTCTCCAACACCAATAGGCAGCGTGGTATGTGGGCCGTACCCTTTCACAGTACCCTTCACTGTATCGGGGAGTTCAATGGACTCTGGTGCCCCATGGATTAACACGGTACGCGTATCTAATTGTAGGTCCTCTGAACCAAATTTTTCCATGAATTTCTTTTTTAAAGGAGCAAGCGGCACCTCAAATTCATACTTAAAATTACCGTCCTCATCAGAGTGCGGATAGTTATCATGGGGAATATTGATATCTTGTGGGGCATTGTCAAAAGGGACCATTGTCTGCCCTGCTACCTCGTAAAGCTCTGGTAGGTCAATAACACCATCTCCATTGGTATCAGCTGCTTTTGTAGGAATGCGTCCTTTCTTTCCATCAGGGAAGCCGTGGAAGTGACTCCAATGCATCATGTTTGGCGGTGTACCTGTCGCTTCAATTGTTATTTTCAGTGTGTCGCCCTCTTCAATAAGTTCAGCTTTTCCATAAACGGACGTTCCTATCACACCTTCATTCACCGGTTTTATATCTGCAGTGTATCGTGTTGACATCATATCCATCCCTTCTTATCTTATTGTCGTCGCTCTTTCACTTATATATTCAGTTTAAGTCTTCTACTAGACGTATTCAATTGATACGGTTTAATCACCATGGATGAAACGAACTTTATCAAACGGCTTTCATCTAGTTTTAAAGCACAAGGACCAACGGACGATTCTTTGGTTCTACGTCAACTAACGTTGGTGGAAAATAATAATCAATTAATTTTATATCACTGAGGAGTACGTACTAGCTTCTAAGCAGCTAATACGTGCTCTTCATTTTTTTTGTAAGATAGTTCCGTCGTGTTTGGATTTAGCTTGAAATGCAATAAAATTCTATTTTTATAGTTAGAAAAATTACGGTAGCCATAGGCTACTCTATTTAGAACCTTTATTTTGTTATTGATCCCTTCAATTCTTCCATTGTTGTAAGGATAAATGAAGGTGTTGCGAATCGCACTTAAATGTTTTCTCAATGTTTTTAGGC
>NZ_FNYW01000062.1 GCF_900109085.1 Alkalibacterium gilvum
CCAAGGCTGGGCTTATCAAATGCAAGCTTATGGAGAAGAATTAAATGATAATAAGATTTTCCAGAGCATGTCCCGTAAGGGAAATTGTCTCGATAACAGTCCAATGGAAAACTTCTTTAGTATCTTGAAACAAGAAATGTATCACGGACGTATTTATAAAAGTTATGAGGAATTAGAAAAAGCAATAGGCAACTATATTTATTATTACAACAACTATCGAATGAAAGAAAAACTTAATTGGTTAAGTCCGATTGAATACCGTTTATCACCACCTTATTTAAAACAAAGCGCATAAAAAAACAGAGTAGGATTATCTACTCTGTTAAAAAGTCTAACTTTTTGGGGTCACTATACCGACCCCAGCCTCTTCTTTATGTTTTCAGTGTTTTCATTACTTCTTTTTCAAAGTCACTCAATTGTTCCTACTGCAACTCATAAACAAACAATTATTTAAATGCATTCCGTTTACTATATTGATACATAAAAATAAATAATGTTTCAATTAATAGAAAAAACAGTAAAAATGTATACATGAAAAATTCTTCTGGCAAAGCTAGAATGATAGGATCTGTTGCTGGATTAAACAACCAGTCATCATTATTAAAGAAAATTTCATGAAACAAAACAAACATTTTATCAAAGCTTACCGTCAAAAATAGTAATAGTAACGGAGGAACTAAAGACGCTATAAAAAAAGGTTTTTGTAGTGTCCAGATCCGTTTAGTTCTTTTCATTACTCTAAAATAGATAAAACTACCAATAGCAGATAATATCAAGATAATATAGTTAAGATAAAAGAGTATTTTCACTTCAAAAAAATGAAACAACCCACTTTCAGAACTAATAAAATCAGGGAAATTTAATTCTGTTATCCATGGAAAGTGTAAGTATTTTAGTAAAACATAGTAGTTTTCCATTAGTGCCTCTATCGATAAATTCAACGTGTCTGGCAAGCCTAAAGACGACGCAGTATAATAATACAAGGGTGTAAATAATATAACAAAACTTATGCTAATAGTAATGATAAATAAAAACAGACTAGACAATCCCGTCACTTTTTTTAAGACTTCCATAATTCTAAATCCCCCACTCATCCAATGTGTCTATCACAAATGTTGGTTGAATTTCAACTTGCTTAAGATCCATTCGTTTTGTGAAGCCGGTTAGAACGAGCAAGGTGTCGATGGAACTATTTATACCTGCTTTGATATCCGTATTATAATTATCCCCCACCATAAGAACCTCATTTGCCTTGAACCCTATTCTATCTAGAGCAGACATCATCATGATTTTTTCGGGCTTACCAATAAATGTAGGTTCAACATGAGAAGCTTTTTCAATGAGAGCAATTAGAGACCCTGCTCCAGGACTCATGCCTTTTTCAGTTGGGATATTTGTATCTTCATTTGTGGCAATAAATGAAGCCCCGTTTTGTATCGCTAAGGTAGCTATTTCGCATTTTTCGTAAGACAACGTGCGATCCAGTCCTACTACAACATGATCAATATCTTCATTGACAAGTTCCATTCCTGCATCGACAAGCGCTTTTTTTAAACCGTCCTCGCCTATTACATAAATACGATTACCTTCTTGTCTCTTAACATAATCGGCAGTCGCTAAAGCACTTGTATAAATACTTTCTTGTTCCGCTGGAATATTGAATTTTCCAGCTAATCTCTCTGCGATATCCTGAGGAGTACTGGTGGAATTATTTGTCAAAAACAAATACGGAATATTATTTCCTTGTAATCTTTTAATAAAGTTTGGGGCCTCTTTTATTGGCTCCGTTCCTTTATACATTGTCCCATCTAAATCAATAAAGTAACCTTTGAACTTTTCGTTGCACATAATATAGCTCCTAATTTTTCTTTTTTCTTATTTGAAAGCGGGTCTTACCGTTATTATTTTTCACTTCTTTGATATCCTCTTTTTTCTCATTTTTATCTTCTGTTTTACTGCGATGTTTTTTGGTGAATGAACGCTTTGCTTTAGTATTAGATGGTGTTTTTTCTTTTTTATTTGATTTTTTTGGTACTTGAGTTTGCTTCTTTTTATACGGCTTTTTGTTGCTACTTCTCTTTGATTTATTTTGAGTCTGTTTTTTCTTATTGGAACTATACTGATGCTCAGGTCTCTTTTTCTTTGATTCCGTATTTTTCAAAACAAAATACGCACAGCCGAAACTACAGTATTCTAGAAGATAATCTTCCAAATAAGAAATACGCATGTCGATTGGAATTTTTTTTACATCGTCATTGTAAAAACCTCTTAATCTTAATTTCCCATATGACATATCTCCGACAATATAGTCATATTTTTCTAAAAAGTCACTATATCTTTCTTCAAGTAATTCCAAATCCAATGCTTCTTTATAATCCTTCATTATTTCATATTTTTCATTTTTTATAGAAATATGATCAGTATCAATTTTTTTAATCTTTCTATCTTCAGGATTAATAACTGTTTCTAATTTATCGTCAGTTAGCTTGGATGGCTTTTCTTTTCTATTTTCTTTACTCACATATATTCGTTCCCTTCAAAGACGCTAAAGACTATTTAACTCCTACATCTTTTATCTTTTTACACATAATTTAATATCTCTGCTTATTTTAACATATATTTGATGTGCTCAAAAATTAATTTATACAACTTAAAAATCCTTATTAAATTGACATTGTCACTATCTTCTTCTAAAGTAATATTAAAATTACTTACATAAGGAGATTTTATGTCGAAAAAATACTACGCTGTTAAAACTGGTCACAAACCAGGCATCTATTCCACTTGGGCTGAAGCAAGCAAACAGGTATCGGGCTTTTCAGGTGCTCAGTTTAAATCATTTAAATCTTTAAATGAAGCAAAAGCTTACACTGCTAATCAGGAAAAGAAAGAAAAAAATAGTGACCAAAACACATTGATTGCTTATGTCGATGGTTCCTTTGATAAACGAACCAAAATTTATAGCTATGGTGCAGTCTTATTAAAAAATAATACAGTAATAAAAGAATTAAGCAATTCAGCCAATGATCCGAAATATGCAGAAAGCTTCCAAATTGCTGGAGAATGTTTTGGAGCTTTGAATGCTATCCGTTGGGCCATCAAAAATGGCTACAAGGAACTTTCTATTTACTATGACTACTTGGGGATTGAAATGTGGGCTACTGGACAATGGCGGGCTAACAAAATTGTTTCAAAAGATTATGTTAAATATTTCCGCTCTTACGCTAGCAAGATTGATGTTTCCTTCATTAAAGTAAAAGCTCATACAGGTGTGACATATAATGAAAGAGCTGATGAGTTAGCTAAACGCGCTTTAAAAAAGTGATTAATACAATTCCAAAACCAAGGCACTCTATCCGTGAATAGAGTGCCTTGGTTTTTTATAATTGTGATATTATTTTCATATCTTCGTCTGAAAGAGTAAAATTAAGACTTTCTAGATTATCCTGTTGGTTTTCTGGGTTGTGTGATTTAGGAATCACAACAATTCCTCTTTGCGTTTGATATCGCAAAATAACTTGCCCCCACGTTTTATCATACGGCTTCCCAATATCACTTAATATTCTTCTTTGACCGTCTGTTGTCTTCATTGGCCCCCAGGCTTGCGGTCTAATATTATGGTCATGCATATACGAGATCCACTGATTGTTCCACTCTGTTGGATTAGACTTGATTTGATTTATAGCAGGTTTAATCGTCGCAAACTTATTTAACTGTTCAAGTTGCTCATTTGAAAAGTTTGAAACCCCAATCGTCTTAATTTTTCCTTGACTAACAAACTCTTCCAAAACTTCCCATGTTACTTTCAATCTTTCTTCTTCTTCTATAGGTTTGTGAACCAGATATAAATCGATATAATCTGTTTGTAGATTGATTAAGCTCTGATTCAACGTTTCTCTTACTGTTTCTTTATCTTTAGTATACTCTTTTGAAGGCGGAATTTTCGTTGTAATATAGAACTCTTGGCGGTCAACCCCACTTTCTTTTATCGTTTTCCCAACTCCAGCTTCATTCCTGTATGAAATAGCTGTATCAATAAGGCGATACCCCATTTTTATAGCTGACTCCAATAGTGCGAAGTCACCATTTAATTCTCCATTATAATCATTATTTTCTTTTCCATACGTATTAGTTCCGGTACCTAGAGAAGGTATTTGTATTCCATTATTTAAGCTTACATATTCCATATTTACACTCCCTTTTAACGTTTATAATGTACTATATTATTTAGCAATAGCAGGTATCTATCTCCACGCTTTTTAAATATCTATTTCAGTTAGCGTTTTTTTTAATTGTGTTAATTCTGCGTTTGAAAATGTTAGTCCTTTACTCATTTTTGAATGATCTGGACTCCAATCTCTAATATCGAATTTAGGCGGACGATCATTCCAACTCACTAAGTTCAATTCTTTCTTCCATCCCTTTGGATTTTCAGAAAGAACGGCTAGATGTTCAATAACTTCATATGATATTTTAGACATCAAATACACTCCTTCAAATATACTGAGATATTTAAACAGATAACACCTCTCACAATATAGTATACTATTTTTAAGCTACTCTTCATAGGCGTAGGCTTTTTAAAACTAGTTATGTTTATATTAATAGGTTTGAATTACCCAGTTATATTAACTTGTCCACTGGTAGAAAATAGCTTTTTATTGCTTTTTATATGCTACTCTTATAAACTAACTTTACACACCCCGGTGTTAAATGAAATACAAAAAAAGTTGGGATAATTTGAATAATCAAATACAGCGTGTAAAAATGGCTGAACAAGGGGCAAAAGTTTCTATTAGTGTTTATATGATTTTGGCACTAGCAAAATTTGTTGTTGGTTTCTTTTTGGATTCATCTTCGTTATCGGCAGATGGATTAAATAATTTAACGGATGTACTTTCTTCTGTAACTATACTTGCAGGTTTAAAAACAGCTAGAAAACCTGCTGATAAGAATCATCCCTATGGACATTGGAAAGCTGAACCTATAGCGAGTCTAATAACTTCTTTTATTATGTTGTTTGTAGGTTTTCAAATCTTTCAAAACAGTATCCTAAGATTTTTTCAAAATGAACTTGTAGAACCTAATAAATTGGCTTCAATTGTTGCATTAATAAGTTCCTTCATTCTATTTATACTTTACCGTTACAACTTAAACTTAGCAAAAAATGTTAACAGTGATGGATTAAAAGCCGTCGCACGTGACAATTTGGCAGATAGTTTAACCAGTTTAGCTACTGCAATGGCTATTATTGGTTCATCAATAGGCTGGGTATGGCTTGATAATATGATGGCTTCGGTTGTCGCTGTCATTATCATAAAAACAGGGATTGACGTCTTTAGAGAAAGCACCTTCTCATTATCCGATGGTTTTAAAGATAAACATCTCCATTCATATAAAATCAAAATTCTTACCCTTGATAAAGTAAAAGAAGTGTCCTCTATTAAAGCAAGAATGTATGGGGCAAATACGTATGTTGATGTAACTATTCTCGTCGACGGAAAAATGACCGTACAAGAAGGTCATGATATTACTGAAAGAATAGAAAAGCTACTCTATGACGAATTTGACGTTATGCATACTGATGTTCATGTAGAACCTGATAATTTAATCAAGCAATTTAATCGTGACCAAATGTAAAGAGGATGCCCTACATACGGGCCATCCTCTTTTCGACATTTTATAAAAGTGGGTTCATCTATTTTGAGATTCCGATTCCATCACTCCTACGTGGGTCTTAATTATTTGATCTTTCACTAAACTATTACCAAAGAGTTTTTATTTTATCTATTTATATGTTGGTTTAAAAGCTGTATACAGCGACACACTTAAGTGAATTAAAACACTTATGCTACAAATGACCATCAGCCAGAAAAGGTCATAATCATCTCTTATAATAATACCTATATATGCCCAGGCAAAAACCAGAGAATAGAGCCAATCTTTGTGTAAGAGTGAGACAAAAACAGCAATCCCAGTTGCAATAATAAGCAGACCTAGAGTCCATTGATATTCATTAAATCCGAGTACCTCTTCTACGCCAGTTTTCTTAACCCAGGTCACAATATTTACAATCGTTGCAACAGTTCCCCATCCAAAATATAGAGAAAACGGTAAACGATCGAACCAAGTGACAGAGGGAGCTGATAATTTTTTATAGATTACAAACAAAGTCACGAGTAAAGCCACAATAACAATGGTAGACAAGAGGTAGAGTCTTTGTGTAAAGGTAAAAATCCAAGCCCCATTTAAAATAAAATTAGCCACTGGCCAATAATGCAACTGCTCAACTATATAATCCGTTTCTTTATTTATAAAAAATAACCGTATAATCCAAACAAACAACAGTAAATATATTATTCCCCATATTGAAAATACATAGCCGGCAGGTTGAATGATTGCTGGGTTTTCATCTGCTATACTCCCCACATTTGTTGCAGTTAGGTAGTTTACCGCCAGCATAAGTAAGAAAACAATACTATATCCTGAATAATTCATACTTTGACTTCAAACCGTCTGAAACTGCCTAACGGCAGTCTTCATTTACTTTTTCATTTTCACCTGTTAAGTGATGCAAAAAGAACCCCATTCTGATATGGTAAAGGTGTCGAAACCAACCATAAGAAAGGAGTTCTTCTCATGACTAGCTTACACAAAAACCAGGTAAAATTCAATTCAAATTTGACTATTTCACATACAGGTGGTCGCTTATCGAGTGATTCGGGTTTGGTCTTAGTTAAAGAGGTGATGAATACCTTCGACTTTTCACACGTAGCTAAACAGTGGCTCCATATTAAAGACAAACGTGTTTACTTCACACATGATAACTT
>NZ_FNYW01000012.1 GCF_900109085.1 Alkalibacterium gilvum
CGTATAATCGCGTTCATAATAGCCATTTCGTTGACTTTGACGTGTAGTTGATCGCTCATATTCATCAGCTTGAATGTATTCTGACCGTTGGTCTTCCATGAGCTGATTAAAAATGGTGGTTAAAATATCTTTCGCTAAATCATCTTTTACAGAATCATTAATTATCTTTTGTATCTCATCAGTATTCAATGTAAAATGTACTTGGGTCATATAAAGTCCTCCTAGGTATGTTTTTGTCGATAAAAACATTGTACCGTAAAAGGAGCTTTATATGGCCTTTTATCTTTTACACAATTATATGGACTTTATCTACTTAAGGAGTTAGTATATTTGTTTGATAATAATATGAATAGAGAAAGGGCGCTTTAGATATGAAAGGGAAAAAATGGATTGGATTAATACTCTTTTTAGCTTTTATTGGTTTTGTAAGTTATAGCATTTACAGTAGCCAGCAAGAAGAAGTAACAGCTACCGTTCGCACCGCCGAGGTTAAAAAGGAGGATATCACAGAAAAGATAGTTACCACTGGGATTATAGAACCAAGTGAATCGCAACAAGTCTTTGGTCAAGGGATCGTCTCTGAGTTAGCTGTCTCTGTAGGAGACTCGGTAACTGAAGGTGATACATTAGTATCATATGTAAATGGCACCTCGTTTGAAGCTGAATTTAATGGAACAGTGACTGAAGTAAACATAAAAGAAGAGTCTAACGATACGAGTGCGCAGCAAGGACGTGCATCTATTGTAGTTGAGAACTTAAATGACTTGCAAGTTGCTCTTCAATTGTCACGTTCAGATGCTGGCGAGGTTCAAGTGGATCAAAATGTCACTATGACTTATAATGACACTGAATTTGAAGGTCTTGTATCTAAAATCGATCCTGTTGCTACTCAGCAGCAAACACAAACGGGAGCTGCTACGTTACTAGGCGCAACAGTTACTTTTGATTCCGACACGTCAGAATTGATTGCCGGCTTTGAAATCGACGTTGATATCATTGTTGATTCACAAAAGAGCGTTATGGTTATTCCGGTAGAAACTCTAAACTATAATGAAAACAATGAGCCCTATGTATACATCGTAAATGAAGGTATCGCAGAGCGTAAAGATATAAAAACTGGTATCCAGTCAGAAGCTATTATTGAAGTTCAAGAGGGATTATCTGATGGCGATAAAGTTATTCTATCTCCAAGCTCTGATGTAAAAGATGGACTTGAAGTGGAACTGGACAATTAAAAGGAGGATATCTTGTGATAGAAATTACCGATATAGAAAAAATATATCGTTTGGGTGGAGAAACTATCAAAGCACTGGATAAAGTTACTCTCTCAATTAAAGAAGGAGAGTTCACCTCCATTATGGGTCCTAGTGGGTCCGGGAAATCCACCCTTATGAATATTTTAGGTTTGCTTGATCGATTTGATAATGGAAAATATATGCTTAATGGGACAGATGTCACCGAGCTATCTGATGATCAACTAGCTGGCGTAAGAAATAAAGAAATTGGTTTTGTTTTTCAATCATTTAACCTAATGGCACGTATGAATGTACTTGAGAATGTCATGCTTCCCCTTGTTTATGCCAAGGTCCCTGCTGACGAACGTAAAAAACGTGCAACTGAGGCCTTAGAAAAAGTTGGACTTGGTGATAGACTTTATCACTTGACCAATGAAATATCTGGTGGTCAAAAACAACGTGTGGCTATTGCGCGTTCCATTGTCAACCGTCCTTCTGTTCTTATGGCTGATGAGCCTACAGGGAATTTGGACTCTAAAACGACGGAAGATATTATGCGTATATTTCAGGATTTAAATGATGAGGGTACAACAATCGTAATGGTTACACATGAACCAGAAATGGCTGCATACACAAAACGTATCGTTCACTTCCGTGATGGACAAATTACCGAAGATGAAACAGTAACACCTAAACAACTCTCAAAAGCGGAGGTGGATTAAGTGTTCATTAAAGAGAATTTCAAAATGGCTTTAGACAGTATTTTCGCTAATAAAATGCGTTCGTTCCTGACTATGTTAGGTATTATTATCGGCATTGCTTCAGTCATTGCTATTTTAGCAGTGGGTAACGGTGCTGCCAAAGAAATCACTGGTACATTTAGTGACCTGGGTGCAACCACAATAAATCTTACCGCTAATGATTCTGATGACTCAAATGCTGCATTGGAACAAGAGGATTTAGTCGTTTTAAAGGATTCTATAGAAGAAATTCAATATATTTCTCCTAATCAGCAGATATCAGGTACAGCTTCTACTGAAATGGATTCCCGCCAGGCTGTTGTCTCTTATGGTACGCCAGATTTACAATATCTCAGTCAAACAATGAGTTCTAATCTGATTCATGGTCGCTATTTTAACCAGATAGATTTTGATGAGAATAACAGTGTCGTTGTTATTGATACAGATGGTGCTGAAGCATTATTTGGTCGAACTGATGTTGTAGGGGAAACTCTTTCAGTAAATATCACTCAAACTCGCTTGGATCTTCGTATCGTTGGCGTGGTTGAAGGTTCCTTTGCTGATATGCAAGGTGCTTTTGATGCCGATCAAATCCCTTTGTTCATGGCTATGCCTCAATCAACCGTTGGTCAACAAGTTCCGCAATTAGCTGGGATGAATTCAGTCATTATCGAAGTTGAGGATACAGAACAAATCGAACCCATTTCTAATCAAATCGTTCGATTACTGGAACTGCGCAATGATGCTGTTGGTGAAAACATATATAATGCTAGAAACTTTCTCCAAGCTCTTGACCAAGTAAACAATGTTCTAAGTCTGTTTATTAACTTCATTGCTGCCGTAGCTGGAATTGCCCTACTTGTTGGCGGTATAGGCGTTATGAATATTATGCTTGTATCTGTAACAGAACGAACAAGAGAAATCGGAACGCGTAAGGCTCTCGGAGCAACGACTAAAACGATATTGATTCAGTTTTTAATGGAAGCTGTCATTCTTAGTCTAATCGGCGGAATGATTGGTCTAACTTTAGGTATATTACTCTCAAATGTGATTGCCAGTGCTTTAAATATCGTTCCTATATATACACTAGGTAGTGTTGGGCTCGTGCTTGCCTTCTCGACCGCAGTAGGCGTCTTCTTCGGCATTTATCCTGCACGTAAGGCTGCAAAACTAACCCCAATCGATGCTTTAAGATTTGAATAAATCAAAATGTAAATAAAATAGGGAGACTTGAAATCAGTTTTACTGATTTCAAGTCTCCCTATTTATATATCTTAAATTACTGCCAGTTTAAATTTTCTGTTCGTTTGTAATCAACTAAATTAAGAGTAAAGGAATTTATAGATGACATTTAACGCATAGTAACAAATTCTTCAGCAGCAGTTGGATGTATCGCTACCGTGCGATCAAAATCTTTTTTGGTTGCCCCCATTTGAATCGCCACTGAAAATCCTTGCAGCATTTCATCCATACCTTTTCCAATACCATGTAGACCAACAACTTTTTCATTCTCACCTACACAAACTAATTTCATATATGCCTTCTGCCTATTTTCGGTAATAGAGCTATGCATTGATGTGAATGTAGATTTGTATATCTTGACTTTATCTTCAGGATATTCTTCCTTCGCTTGCTTTTCAGTCATTCCTACTGTTCCAATTGGAGGATGAGTAAAAATCACCGTTGGAATATGTTTATAGTCGAAATGCTCCTCAGTTTTCCCGTTAAATAACCTTTCTGACAGAGCACGCCCAGCTGCGATGGCTACAGGCGTCAACTCAGCTCGTCCAGTAACATCTCCAATGGAATAGATATTTTTGGCTGTTGTATTTTGATATTTATCCACCTCAACATAGCCACCTGGATAAAGATTTACTCCAGTTGCTTCAATATTCAAGTTATTTGTATTAGGTGTTCTACCAGTTGCCCACAGTATTTCCTCGGTTTCATGTGTTGTCCCATCCTCAAAATGCAGCACATAAGAATGTTCATTTTTTTCTTCCACACTTACAATGGTTTTATCCACATGAATTTGCTGTCCGCTTCCCTCGGTTAATGCTTGATATCCCTCACAGATGATCGAGTCAAAATTATAAAGCGGGGTTGGTTTTCTGACAAACATATGTGTTTCCACGCCAAATGCATTCAAAATGCCACTCATTTCAACACTAATGTACCCTCCACCAATAATCGCGATACTCTTTGGTAATTCTTCAAGATAGAATACATCGTCTGACACAATACCAAATTCGCCTCCTGGTATATCCAGTCGCTTAGGTTGACCCCCAGTTGCAATTAAAATATGCTCAGCAGTTATTTTTTTATTATTCACTTCTACTGTCGCGTCATCAACAAAGGTTGCTCTTCCTTCGATATGAGTAACGTCGTTAGAATCGAGTCCTCTTTTATAAACAGTATGCAAATATGAAATATATTGTTTCCTGTTTTCTCTCATTTTTTTATAATGAAAAATTGGATCTTCTTTAAATTCTATACCGTAATCGTTCCCGTATAGCTCCATTGATTCTATCATTTCTGCAACATGCCACATGACCTTCTTGGGTACACAGCCAAGATTTACACATGTTCCTCCCAGTGCATCTTCTTCAATCAAAGCCACACGAGCTCCATGCATCGCTGCACGATTAGCTGAGGCAATACCGCCACTTCCTCCGCCTATTACTAAATAATCATAATCAAATTCCTTAGTCATTCTTTATTCCCCTTATTTGCATAATCTGTTTCACTATACGTTTTACGTTCAGCCTCAAAATAATATTTCCCTAATGCATATTTATATTTTTCTCGTTTATCCCAAGGTTTATTTTTTCCCAAATAATGAATAAATACAACCTTATCGTCAATCATCTGAAAATTATATCTATTGGGAAAAATTACTTTCAGTTTTTCATAAACCTTTGGATTCATATTATAAATACGCCAGTCTTCCTCCTTGATATCATTATGATAAAGCATATTAAAGATGTCTTGGTCTGGTAATATAAGGATCGATTTATTTTCTCTAATCGCTTCTACTAGCTGGTCAGGATCTGCTACTTGCCTTAACTTTTTCATGTTCATCATCACAACACCTGAATTGAAATAATTTTCAGATTCAAAATTTCTAAGCCTCAAATTATTAAAAGGTTGAACCCACTTGGTTTTATATTTATAATTCGTCGCAATAAATGAATGGCCCTCGAAAGATTGATTGTATAAAGAACGAATATCTCCCACGTTAATTATATCCGGATCTAAATATAGAATACGATCAATATCAGAAGGTAGAATAGACGGGGCAAACATCCAAAGATACATTTCCAGAGCATAATAACGTGTTATAGCTAATTCATCCGACTCTTTAAAAAAATCTTTACAATAAATATCAATCAGTTCATGATTGCCCTCTCTTTTAAGGTTTGTTTCTAGCTCCTTTAATGTCTCACTTTTAATACCAGCGTGCAGTAGATACATACGAAACGATTCATTCGGATGATTTTCAATAAGCGAATGAATCAGAACCTTTAATGGATATATATAATTTTCATCCAAAGAAAATAATACATTAATCATATCCTTAACTCCAATCCTATAGCTTCATATTTTTATTATACCTATTCTTTTATAAAAAAACACGTGAAGGGTATTTTAAATATATCGAAGCAAAGAACCCTTTTCCTTTTAAACACTTCTTAATTCTATTATAATTAAAGTTAATACGCAAAGAGGAGAAATCTAATGGAAGAGATGTCAAAGAAAACTTTATATACAGAACTCTTTAAATCTACTTTTTTCTTAAGTATGTTTACTTTCGGCGGTGGCTATGTCATTGTTCCTTTGATGGAAAAAAAGTTCGTTAAAGAACTTGGATGGATTAATGAAGACGAAATGCTCGATTTAATAGCTTTAGGACAGTCGTCTCCTGGACCTATTGCTGTCAATACATCGATTCTTGTAGGTTACCGAATGGCTGGCGTCAAAGGAGCAATGGTAACTGTTTTAGGAACAATCATCCCTCCTCTACTGATTATGACAGCTTTAGCCTATATATATATAGCTGTTAGAGATAACGCGATTGTTAATAATGTATTACTGGGAATGCAAGCAGGTGTTGCTGCGATAATTGTTAACGTCGTTTATAACATGGGAAAGCGAATTGTTGTTAAGAAAAAAATCATTCCAATACTAGTCATGATAGCCGCTTTAATCGCTGGTATTGTTTATCAAGTTAATATTTTATGGTTGCTATTCTTTTCTGGAATAATTGGTGCATTAACAACATTCTGGGAACTTCGACAAAAAGATGAGGGCGATACACAATGATATATTTAAATCTACTTTTCAGTTTCTTTCAAATAGGATTGCTCAGTTTTGGAGGAGGATATGCAGCCTTGCCCCTTATCGAGCAAGAGCTTATCCATAACCAGGGATGGATTACTAATCAACAATTTATCGATGTCCTAACCCTTTCAGAGATGACCCCAGGACCTATCGCTATTAATGCAGCTACTTTTTCCGGGAATCAAATAGCTGGTGTTTTGGGCGGAGTCGTCGCCACTGTTGGTGTCACCCTCCCTTCTGTAATTATCGTGCAATTGCTGGCTTATTTTTATTTCAAATACAAAAACATAGAAATTGTTCAAGGAATTATTCAAGGTTTACGACCCGCAGTTGTTGCTTTAATCGCATCTGCTGGACTCACCATTTTTCTAACTGCAATGTTTGGTCAGAGTGACTTACCGGTAGATTTAAGCACGCTAAATTATGTATCTATTATATTCTTTGCTCTTGGTGTTTTCTTGATGAGGAAGTTTAAGGCAAGCCCCATTCATGTCATCATACTAACAGGTATTCTCGGTGGGATAGTGTACTCAATAATATAAAAAATGTAAATGGGTCGATATCTTGTTTTGTCTAACATATCGATCTATTTTTTTAGAATTTTATAGTGTGTTTGAACGTTTATAAATAAAATTATAGGAGGGTTCATAGTGGCTATAGACCAATGGGAGACACTAACACGCCTACTTCTAGCAGCACTGGCAGGAGGTTTGATAGGGTTTGAAAGAGAATTAAAAGGGCGGGATGCAGGTATACGTACGCACATGCTTGTTAGCTTAGGTGCAGCAATCATCACAATGATACAATTAGAAGCAAGCAACTGGCTACTTGATTTCTCAAGAAATAATCCTGAGTTAGCTAATGTGTTGACATCTGATATAACCCGACTAACTGCTCAAATAGTGAATGGCATTGGATTTCTTGGTGCTGGAACAATTATTGTTAGTAAACGCACGGTCACTGGTTTAACAACAGCAGCTTCTATATGGGCGGTTGCAAGTCTTGGTATTGCAGTGGGAATGGGATATTATTTCATAGCTATCGTTGGCGCATTTATTATGCTCATTGTTTTGCGCTTATTAAAGACCTTATTTAAAATAGACCGTACCAAACAGCTAGAAATTAAATATAAGCATAGAAGAGAAACCTTGAATTATTTAGAAAAAAGCTTCAATGAACATGAAATTTCTGTAGTTAATACTGATCATTCCATTACCTATATGGAAGATGGAACGAGCCAGTGCGAGGATCTTTACACTCTGCATTTACCTAATAATTTCAATACTATGGAATATATTTCCAAAGTTGGCTCTCATCCAAATATATTAAAGATCAATACAATTAAAACTAACTTTGATAATTAGTAAAACTATATACACAAAAAAAGGAGATTTAAACTTTCGTCTAAATCTCCTTTTTCTGTACGCTTGTTTCTTGGTTAATTTCTTCGGCTATTTGATTTAACTTCCTCAGTCTATGGTTTACCCCAGATTTAGAGACACCACCATTCGGTAATAGCTCTCCCAACTCCTTGAGACTGACATCTGGATGATTTAATCTGATTCGTGCCATTTCCTTTAATTTTTCAGGCAATGTATCTAAACCTCTTGCTTGTTCTATTACTTTTATATTCTCTATTTGTTTCGAAGCTGCATCAATGGTCTTATTTAAATTTGCGTTTTCACAGTTTACCAAACGATTCACTGAATTTCGCATATCTCGGACAATACGTACATCCTCAAATTTAAACATACTACCCGTTGCTCCTATCAAGGCTAAAAAGTCCGCGATCTTCTCGGATTCTTTCAAATAAACGATATAACCATTTCTACGTTCATGAATACGAGCATTCATATCAAAAAGCTGCATCATTTCACAAATATCATTGTTGTGTTCTTCGTAACTTGAATGAATTTCCAGGTGGTAACGACTTGTGTCTGGGCTATTTACGGAGCCTCCTGCTAAAAAGGCCCCTCTTAAATACGATTTTACTTTCTGCTTATTGTTTTTAATTTCATTCTGAACATGACCGTGATAAAGCATTCCGTCCATTATTCCTAATTCCTTTAAAACAATTTTACAACCACTTTTCAGCCGAACAATGTATACATTATTCTTTTTGAGTTTCATCTTTTTTCTGACAAGCAGTTCTGATTCGACATCAAAGTTATCTTTGATTAGAGTATAAATTCTTCTTGCTATAGCTGCATTTTCAGTTTGAACATTTAATAAAAAATCATGATCAAGTATGCTCAGTGTCCCATTCATTCTTATTAAGGCAGCTAATTCTGCTTTTGCATGTTCTGGATGCACTTCTAACATGGTTAATTCTTTTTTCACTTCAAACGCAAACGACATGACTTTCACTTCCTCTTAAAATACAAGCCCGTTTTATACAGTACTTATTTTATAAATATTTTTTTATTTTTCGCTGACTATTAAATGCCGTTTTGAAAATTTCTTCTGCTACTTTTTCGCCGTTATGATAAACACTTTTTTCGGTTAGCAATAAGAAATCGTCGGATATAACCATCGGTACTTCTGCTTTTAGTCCTTTAAAATCATGCTCAACTTGCAATAAGTATTCTTCATTAATCTCTTGCTCAATGTAATCTTCCGGCACTATACCAATATTAGTTAAGGCGATATCAACAAATTTTCCCCCAACATGCTTATGCAACACTCTGACATGATCAGCATCGTTCAACTCTTCCGTTTCTCCTAATTGCGTCATTATATTGGATATATACACTACCTTTGCTTCTGTTTCAATTAACGCATCACCAATATCTGGAATCATAATATTAGGTAATATACTTGTAAACAAGCTCCCCGGGCCTAAAACAACCAAATCTGCATTCATTATAGCTGATATAACTTTTCTACTAGCTTTGACAGGACGTTCTTTTTCAACGCAAGTCACAGAGACCTTATCGATTTTTTTGCCTTTTTTAGGAATTTTCGATTCTCCTGTCTGAGTCGAACCGTCCACATATTGTGCATGTAGATTTAAGGGTTCTTCTGCTGCTGGAAAAACATGACCTCTGACACGCATGAGTTTAGTTAAGAGTTGAATCGCTTCATAAATATTTCCGTGCATATCTGTCATAGCTGATATAATCAGGTTACCTATAGTATGGCCATCTAAGTTTCTGTCATCAGATTTAAACCGGTACTGAAATATTTCACGTTGTAGTTCTGGAATCTCAGATAGAGCTGTTAGCACATTTCTTAAATCACCTGGTGGAACAGCATTAAAGCTTCTGCGTAGAACCCCACTACTTCCACCATCATCAGCAACTGTCACAATAGCTGTAATATCTGCATCTTTTTCTTTTAAACTTTTCAGTATAACGGGTAAACCTGTCCCGCCACCTATAACAACGATTTTAGGCTTTCTTTTTTTAAACGTTTCCTCTCTCATGATCGCACAGTAGACTCCTTTGCTTTATCTTTATCGCGATGAGAAACATTTACATGATACCCATCAGCCTTGATTTTATTTGCTATACGTTCAACTAAAGCAACTGATCGGTGCTTTCCGCCGGTACAGCCAATAGCAATAGTTACATTGCTTTTTCCCTCTTTTTTATAACCTGGGAGTGTAAAATCAACTAAATCAATAAATTTTTTATAAAATGATTCTGTTTCAGTTTGCTGCATTACATAATCATAAACTTCTTTATCAAGTCCCGTCTGGGATCTTAATTCTTCTATATAATATGGATTTGGGAGAAATCTGACATCCATGACTATATCAGAATCTATTGGTAGGCCATATTTAAATCCAAATGATACAATTTCCACTCGAAACATATTTTTTTCTTTTTCTTTAAACTCTTTGATTAGTTTTTTTCTAAGTTCGCGAGGAGTTAACGTTGTTGTATCTATAACTAATTGCGCGCGCAATTTAATATCATTCAATAAATGGCGTTCTTTTTTTATACCTTCTATCGTACGATCATCTTTTGCTAAAGGATGAGAGCGTCTTGTTTCTTTATATCGAGTAACTAGTTCTTCATCTGTTGCTTCAAGGAAAACAATACGTGTGGTGATGTGAGGAGTGTTGTCCATAGTCACAAGCACTTGGCTTATCTCTTCAAAAAAGTCTTTCATTCTTAAATCCATAACGAGAGCAATTTTACTAAATTGTCCAGTTTCCCTAACGAGTTTCCAAAAAGTTGGCAAGAGATTGGGGGGCATATTGTCTATACAATAATAGCCCATATCTTCAAAACTCTGCATAGCAACTGTTTTACCTGCACCACTCATCCCGGTTATTATTACAAGTTCAAGTTTTTCATTCATAACACTCACTCCTGTTTGCTCTATAGATTAATTATACTCTATTGTTTGCTTATCCAACCCATTATAACATTCCTGGTGTGTCATTACTAGCTTATAAAATATACATTTTTATGAAAACAAAAAAGCCGATACTATACTTTTAATATAGTATCGACTCTTCATTTTTTTGAACTTAAAGATCAACCCTTGAACGTATATCTGCTTCAAAGGCTTCCAATTTTTCGGAAACAATGACACCGGAATCATCGCGTGCTGAGATATAAAATTTAATTTTTGGCTCAGTCCCAGATGGTCGTACAGCAATCCAACTTGAATCAGCTAGTGTATATTTCAATACGTTAGCTGGTGGTAAGTCCATGGATTCCTTAGTATCAGCTGTCTGTCTTGTTTGTTCCTTGAAGTCTTCTATCACGGAAACTTCTACCCCACCAAAACTTTCAGGTGTCGCTGATCGGAACTCATTCATAATAGCATTTATTTTTTCTGTTCCTTCCATTCCATCCATTTTCACAGAAATGGTTTTTTCTTTATAGTGACCATATTCGTGATAAATTTCATGGATAGTATCAAACAAGCTATACCCTTGTTCTTTATAATAAGCGGTCATTTCTGCCACCATAACGAGCGCTTGGATAGCATCCTTATCTCTAACGAAAGGCTGAACAAGATATCCATAACTTTCTTCAAATCCATACATGAAAACTTTGGAACGATCAGCTTCGAAAGCTTTGATTTTTTCAGCTATAAATTTGAATCCTGTGAGTACATTTATTGTTTCCACACCGTATTTATCACCAATAACACTTGGCAACTCACTTGATACAATGGATTTCAGCATGACACTGTTTCTTGGCAAGGTTTCATTGGTTGAGAGTGCTTTAAATATATATTCAACCATCAACGCTGCAATTTGATTTCCTGTTAGGACTTCGTAATGTCCTTTAGCGGTTCTTACAGCCACTCCTAAGCGGTCAGCATCAGGGTCTGTAGCTATGAGGACATCCGCATCCACTTCTTTCCCTTTTTCTATAGCCAACTCAAAAGCAGCAGGATCTTCAGGATTAGGAGACTTTACTGTTGTGAAGTCAGGGTCAGGTTTGGACTGTTCTTCTACAAATGAAACATTTTTAAATCCAATTTGTCTTAAAGCTTTTTCACCCAGCATTTGCCCAGTACCATGAAGCGGTGTAAAAACAATTTTCAACTCTCTGCCTTGTCTATCTGTTAAGTCTTGATTAATGGTAACTGTTTTAATTGCTTCAAGGTAAAACTTATCTATGTCTTTCCCAACAAATTTAAGTAAACCTTTTGTCTCTGCTTCTTTTTGTTTCATTGCTTTAATGGATAAAATATCTTCAACACTTCTTACAAATGTTGTTAATTCATCAGCTTCTTTTGGAGGTAATTGCCCTCCATCGTCACCGTATACCTTATATCCATTGTATTCAGGTGGATTATGGCTAGCTGTTATCATAATTCCTGCAGCTGCTTTAAGATGTCTAACAGCAAAAGATAATTCAGGCGTTGGACGCAACTCTTCAAATACATATGCTTTTATACCATGGTGCGCTAAAGTCAAGGCAGCTTCTACTGCAAACGCTTTAGACATATGTCGAGAATCATACGCAATAGCGACACCTCGCTCCTTCATTTGCTTACCCTGATTTTCTATGAATAAAGCCAAACCTTCAGTCGCTTGCCTGACTGTATAGATGTTCATGCGGTTTGTTCCTGCACCGATAATCCCTCGCATACCTGCTGTTCCAAATTCTAATGATGTATAAAAAGCATCTTCTAGCTTGGATTCATCATTTTTATATTTTTGCAAATCTTGTTTTAATGATTCATCTAGATTCTCATACTCAAGCCATGTTTGATATTTTTCTTTCCAGTTCATTACAATCCCTCGTCTCTAATTTGATATTTTTCAGTTATCTCTTATAATTAATTGTATCATTTTTACCTTCATCTTGCATGAAAAAAGAGTATACATATAGAGATTAATAATATTTGCACAGTTAATGGCTTGAATTATTAGATAATTATTTTATTCGTTCAAAAAGAGTGTGGCGTAAAAAGTGTTTAACCCTTTACTACGTCAGGTTATCCAGTATTATTTGTGTAAGTGTTCGGCACCTTTACTTTTGAGCGCATTTTTTTAAAAAAATCAAAAAAAAGAAAGAGGCTAAGATTTTTCAGCCTCTTTCAACTCTATTTATTTAACTCTTTTACTTTTCCATTGCTTCTTTCAACTCTTCAACATACTGATATGCAGCATTTCCAGCGATTGATCCGTCTCCTACTGCTGTTGCTACTTGTCTGAGTACGGTCTCTCTAACATCTCCTACAGCAAAAATGCCTGGGATTTGAGTCATCATATTTGCATCAGTTTCAATCCAACCTTCTTCATTTGTGATTGGTAAAGACATAAATGATTCCGAATTGGGTAGCAGGCCAATATAGATGAACGCACCGTCTGTTCTCACAAGGCTTGTTTCGCCATTTTTCACATTTTTAACTTCAACACCGGTGACACTTTCTTCTCCTACGATTTCTTCAACAACTGTATCCCAAATAAAATCAATTTTTTTATTTTTATACGCACGGTCCTGAAGTATTTTCTGTGCTCTTAATTCATCTCTACGATGTATAATTGTTACTTTGTCAGCAAATTGAGTCAAGTAAGCACCTTCCTCAACAGCTGAATCTCCACCACCAACAACAATAATTTCTTTATTTCTGAAAAATGCCCCATCACAAACGGCGCAGTAAGACACGCCTCGTCCGTTAAACTCAGCTTCGCCTTTAACACCTAGTTTTTTATGCTCTGCACCTGTAGCAATTATAACTGATCTTGTCTGATACGTTTTATCAGACGTAATAACTTCTTTTACAGTCTCTTTATCCGCAATTTCACGTACGTCTCCATAGACATGTTCTGCACCAAACTGTGTCGCTCCTTCAAGCATTTTCATTGATAAATCAGGTCCAGTGACACTCTTAAATCCAGAATAATTTTCTATTTCCGCTGTGTTATTTAGCTGTCCTCCTGGTATACCCTTTTCAAGTATCAATGTTTTCAAATTTGAACGGGATGCATATAATGCAGCAGTTAAACCGCCTGGTCCTGCTCCTATAATAATGACATCATATATTGTTTTATTCTCTTCCATGTAATTAAATTCCTTTCAATAAATAGTTGGTTAAAATTATTTTTATTTAACTTACTTTTTGTAAGCATCAAGCGTTTATAGTGTACCAAATACCTGAAAATTGTCAAGCAAAAGCTCCCTTTATGATCAACAGGTGTTATTCATTCTGTTTGTGTAAAAGGAGCTTCCGAAACTATTATTTTATTAACTTCATATTTTAAACGGTAATTATTGTGTCAAATACACTAGCTACTCAGCTTTTCCCTCACGCTGCATCAAATGAGATATAACTTGTTTAACTTCAGCATCATTATATAACACATCATAAATTGCCTCTGTTATGGGCATTTCTATTGCGTGCTCTTTCGCCAATTCGAAAGCAGCTTGAGTAGTTGATACGCCTTCTACAACCATTCCCATATTTGAAAGAACAGTTTTAATTGCTTTTCCTTCACCTAATTGATGTCCGGCTCGCCAGTTTCTTGAGTGTGGACTTGTACATGTAACAATCAAATCTCCCACTCCGCTGAGTCCCATAAAAGTTAAAGGATCCGCGCCCATTTCTACACCTAGACGACTGATTTCCGCTAGGCCTCGTGTCACAAGGCCAGCCTTAGCATTATCGCCATAACCTAGTCCAGCGATAACACCTGCACCTATAGCTATAATGTTTTTTAATGCTGCCCCAATTTCAACACCTATAATATCCGGATTAGTATATACTCTAAAATAGTCATTGAGAAATAATTTTTGGACAAACTTTGCACGTTCTAGATTCAATGAAGCGGCAGTAATAGTAGTCAAGTCGTGATTAATAACTTCCTCAGCATGACTGGGACCTGATAGGGCAACAATTCCTTCAGTCTTTTTGGCTGATAATTCTTCATTTAAAATCACCGATATCCGCTTATGGGTTTCTCGTTCTAACCCTTTAGATGCATGAATAATAGTTACTTTACGGTCAAGTGTATCGTTTAATTTTCGAGCCAGTTGACGTATACCGTTTGTTGGTATAACGACAAGGATGGCTTCTGCGTTCATAACCGCTTGCTTTAAATCTGTCGTTGCAACCAATTCATCTGGAAATTTAAATTCCGGTAAATAATGCTCATTCGTATGATTCGTATTTATTTCATTTTTTTGTTTCTCTTCTCTCGTCCAAATGTTTACTTGGTGACCATTTTCTACTAGAACATTGGCTAAAGCACTACCCCATGACCCAGCACCTAAAACAGCTACTTTGCTACTCACTTGAGTTCCTCCTTAATCACTGCTGAAAATGATAGAGATCTATTTTTTTCGGTTCTCATATTTTTTCTTTTTTTCTTGAAATTCTTTTTCTGGCTTAATACCTTGTGTGTAATAAGCAGGTTTGGGATAGGTGTAAAAACGTCTGTATACAATCAGACCAATACTTGCTATTAAAAGAATTAAAGAAAACACCTGTGAAACACGGAAAATCCCAATATACAAACTGTCTGTTCTCATTCCTTCAATGAAAAAGCGTCCCAGTCCATACCAAGCGAGATATCCTAAAAAGACTTCTCCTCTTAGCATCAACCCTTTTTTAGCCCTTAGTAGCATTAGGACAACAAATCCAACGACATTCCAAACTGATTCATATAAAAATGTGGGATGATAATAACTTCCGTTAATATTCATTTGCTCAATAATAAAATTAGGTAGTTGCAGTTTTTCTAAAAATTGTCTACTTACCTCGCCGCCATGGGCTTCTTGATTTATGAAATTACCCCAACGTCCAATAGCTTGCGCAATCATTACATGAGGAGCTAGAATATCTACTAAAAGCCAAACTGGCACATCATTCTTTTTACTGTACCAATACATTGTAATGAAACCAAGTATTAGACCTCCATAAATCGCTATACCACCTTCCCATATAAAGAAAATACGCAAAGGATCAGCTAAATATGTTGGTAGTTCAAATAACACATAATATATACGGGCACCAATCAAACCAAAAGGTATGATCCAAAAAGAAAGATCTACAATAAAATCTTCTCTAATTCCTAATTTATCCGCTTCTTGTATGCTTAGCCAAACTGCTAAAAACATGCCTGTTACAATAATAATTCCATACCAGGCTACTTCTATCGGTCCTAAGTTAAAAGCAATCGGATCGATACTTCCTAAAATGCTTTGCATCTATGAATCTCCTATCTATTCTTCCCTTGTATTCTTTTCAATTAATTTGTTTAGATTATTTTCAAACGTTTTTGTAGCGTCATATCCCATTTCTTTGGCACGAATATTCATTGTAGCAATTTCAATAATTATTGATAAATTCCGTCCTACCCTTACTGGTATAGATAGCTTAGGAATATCGACATTAAAAATACTCATTTTATCCAAGTTATAACCAAGTCGGTCATATTTTTTATTTCGATCCCAATGTTCGAGGTTGATTATTAAGTCCACTCTCTTTTTGGTACGTATGGATCCCACACCAAATAAATTCACAACATCAATAACCCCAACGCCTCTTATTTCAATTAAATTCCTTAATATCTCTGGTGGTTCACCGATAATACGTCTTTCATCCATCATATATAGTTCAACTCTGTCATCGGCAACTAAACGATGCCCGCGCTGAATAAGCTCAAGTGCGGTTTCAGATTTCCCTATACCTGAGCCACCAATAATCAAGACTCCCATACCGTACATATCTACAAGTACACCATGTTGAGAAATACGTTCAGCTAAATGTTCTTCTAAAAAATTTGTCACATTTGAAGACAAACGTGTAGTGGAGCGTTTTGATAGAAGAACTGGGATTCCTTTTTCTTCTGCAGCTTTCAAAAGCTCTTTAGGTGGTTCTTGATTTCTTGATACTAAGAAGGCCGGTGTTTCAGCCTGACACATACGTTTCATGACAATATAACGTTCGTCACTTGTCATTTTCTCTGTAAATGATAACTCTGTTTTACCTAATAATTGTACGCGATCTATAGGATAAAAATTAAAGTAACCTGTTAATTCAAGAGCGGGTCTTGATAGATCACTAACTAGAATTTCTCTATCCAGGTTCTCTTCACCAACAACGACACGTATGTCATCCATTGACTCGACCAATTCATGTATTTTAACGGAAGTAGCCATTGATTATCTCCTTTATTCATTGATATAAACATACCTTCATCATATCACATCTAACAATATCATAGTAGAAATTTTAAATAGACTCTTTGATATAAATAAAGAACAGCCGTGATTTCTCTCACCGTTTTATATCTACTATTGTTCCCAAAATTTTCGAAGAAGGTCTCCGCCTGTTTTTTCTGCAGTAGTCCTACATTTTTATATTTAAATAGTCTCTTGTCTTTCATGTTTTGAGACTAAAAAAACGCGATTGCAAATAATTTGCAACCACGTTTCTTCTTCTCTAATCATTAGCATTATTGAAATACGCATTTAATGCTGATACGATTACGGCCACTACCAACGCTAGGAAAAATGAACTGAAACCAAAACCGCTGACTAAAACTGCCGTTAACCATAACATCAAGCCATTGATAATCAAGTAAAACAATCCCAGTGTCATAATCGTTATTGGGAATGATAAAATAACTAATATTGGTTTGACAAGAACATTCAATACTCCAAACACAACAGCAGCTACGAGCGCTGTTGTCCACGAGGTAATCATGAAGCCATCAAGAAAACCTGCTAATGCCAAGAAAATCAATGTATTAGCTAAGATTCGTTGCCACCATTTCATTGATTAAAAGTCACTCCAATCGTCTTCTTCAACTTTTTCAGCTTCTTTTCTCTTGGTTTTTCCGTTGTATTGTCCGAAAGGCGAACGCCCTTTGTTCGTTGGACGCGATACTTGTTCACCATCGGGCATCACTAATGCCAATAGTAGATATATTGGAACCGTAGAACCTACACCGATAAAGGTCAATACAACGACAACGACTCGAAGTAAGACTGGATCAATGTTAAAATATTCTCCTAGTCCACCTATCACACCAAATATTACTTCATTGTTCTTTGATTTTGTTAATTTTTTCATTTCTTTATCCCTCATTCCCTTTCAGATGTTTTTTCTATATCTTTTAATAATACATTACCAGTTGTCGTCGAAAGATTAAAGTCAAGCGACACCTTATCGTTAATTCGTTTAAATTTTTTAGTTTTTTCTGATTGCTCATCTATTTCAGTATTACTCAGACGACTCTTAATTTCTCCAAAAGTCGTTTTGGCCTCACCATCAATGGCCATCGAGTCTGGAATAGCTAATTTCACGTTACCATTCACGGAAGAGGCTTTGAGGCGCTTTATCCCTGTTTCCTTGAAAGAAATTTTTACATCACCATTGGTTGTAGTTAAATTCCCACTTTCAAGTTCTCCCTCATACACGACGGAGCCATTCACAGTATTAGCTAGCAAATCTTTTAACTGACTCTTTTTAACGGTTATAGAACCATTAGATCCTTTAGCCTCAAGCATTGTTCCTTTTAAATGATTAAAGACAATTGATCCATTTGTCGATTTAACAAAGACATCTTGCACATTCAAATCATCCACTTGAATTTTACCATTCAGTGTATTGATTGAAAGATAATCGTACGCAATTTCAGGTAGTGTTATTTTCAAGTCAACGTATACACGTTTATTGGGGACATGAACCCGCATTTTATCATCATCAACACTTACAGTACTGCGCGCCTCAAACGATTCTTTCGGCGTATTTTCACTCATTTTTCCATAAAGCTTTCCCTTAGCTGATATAGAAACGGAATCAGTCTGCCCTTTTTCTATCAGAATTTTACCATTTGCTACTTTGACATCTACAATCGTCGCCTTGAAATCATTTAGCGTCCATTCCTTGTGATAGCTTTGCGTCGCTAGTGTAGGAAACTTCAAGTTAACATTTTTCCAATCAAAATTATCTAGAACGTTATCAACAGAAGAACGGATTGATTCTCTCACCTTGCCATCAGAAGCCTGGTCAACCTTCTTTTTAAATATTGAAGATATTTCTTTCCCAGCTTCTTCGATTTTTTTACTCGCTTTTGATATTTCTTCATTTGTTTCTTTTTTCCAATTATCAGGCATTTCAAATCTAGCTGTTGCTTGTTTGGCTTTCAATGTCCACTGCTTAACTTTTGAACGATTTAATTCCTTAGCTATTTTTTCTTTTTCCTTTTTTAGTTCATCTTTTTCTTTTTCCAAAGCATTTATCTTATTTTTAACATTCTGCTTTTTACTATCGTTTTCAGTTTGTTCTTCTGTTATTTCTACTTGATCTAATTGCTCGGATAGTTGGTCAATTTTATTACGAAGTGATATAATTTCTTCGGTATTATCTACTTCATCCAGTTGTTTAATCAATTCTAATTCTTTTTTGACAAAAGAAATTTCTTCAAGTATGACTTCTTTACTATCTTTAATTACGTTTTTATCATCTTCCATCAGACGTTCTAATTCAGCTTTTTCCTCATCTAATTCAGAATTAACCTCAGAAAGTTGCTGATTTAATGTATCTAATTTAACTGATGCTGCGTTTATTTCTTTAACTAGTTCTTCTATTTCAATTTCAGCTTTATCTTTGTCTTGTTCTGCTTCATTTTCAGCTGATTCTACTTTTGGATCCTCGTATACGTCCGCCGTAAACTCTTCTTCTTCAACTTTCTTACCTTCGGCATTGATTGTATTCTCAAGCAGGTCAAGACCTTCTTCAGTTGATAATATTCCTTTTTTCATTAAGTCTATTATGCGTTCTTTTTCACTCATGTTATAGCCCTCCTATATAAGCTTATGAATTGTTGCACCATACTAATTACTATCTATATTAATTATGCAACAATTCTTAGCTATTGTCATAGGTCTTACGACTGATTTTCCGCTAGAACTTACTACGTCACTTACCTTTACTCTATTGCTTTATTTTTTCACCTTATGCTTTTCAAGAATTCCCTTTAAATAGTAGCCTGTATAGCTCTCTTCGCATTTAGCAACATCTTCTGGTGTCCCTGTTGTAATAACCGTTCCTCCGCCTTCGCCACCTTCTGGACCAAGGTCTATAACGTGATCAGCCACTTTAATAACATCAAGATTGTGTTCAATTACTAGAACAGTATTTCCTGCTTCTACCAAACGATCAAGTACTTTTAGTAGTCTGTCAATATCATCTGCATGTAAGCCGGTTGTTGGTTCATCCAAGATATAGAAGTTATGACCGTTTTGTCTTTTGTGTAATTCACTAGCCAATTTCATACGCTGGGCTTCCCCGCCAGAGAGTGTCGTTGCTGGTTGCCCAAGCGTCATATAACCCAGACCGACATCAATAATTGTCTGAAGTTTACGTGAGATTTTTGGAACGTTAGAAAAGAAGGTAACGGCTTCTTCTATCGTCATACCCAGAACATCAGCTATATTAGCCCCTTTATATTTCACTTCTAGCGTCTCTGAATTATATCGTGTCCCGTGACAGACTTCACATGGGACGTAGACGTCAGGTAAAAAGTGCATTTCTATTTTCAATATACCATCGCCTTTACACGCTTCACACCTTCCACCCTTTACGTTGAAACTAAAGCGCCCTTTTTTATATCCGCGCATTTTCGCTTCGTTTGTTTTGGCAAACAAATCACGAACATCGTCAAAAACACTGGTATAAGTTGCTGGGTTACTTCTAGGCGTTCGACCAATAGGGCTCTGATCAATATCAATAACTTTTTCTAATCGCTCATACCCCTCGATTGATTTAAACTTTCCTGGTCTTTTTTTAGATTTACCTACTTCTCTCGCAAGTGCTTTACGCAAGATTTCATTAACTAGCGAGCTTTTTCCAGAGCCAGAAACACCTGTCACTGCGATAAATTTACCCAGCGGGAAATCTACATCAATATTCTTGAGGTTATTTTCTTCTGCTCCTTTAATTTTAATGTATCCATCTTTATTCATTCGTCTTTCTTCGGGTATGGGAATTTCTTTTTTCCCTGATAGATAAGCACCTGTAATAGAATTAGGATTAGATTTGATGTCAGCTGGTGAACCTACAGCAACCACTTCTCCTCCTTGTTCTCCAGCCCCTGGTCCAATATCTACAATGTAATCAGCGGCCCGCATAGTGTCTTCATCATGCTCAACAACAATCAGCGTATTGCCTAAATCTCTCATTTTCTTAAGTGATTCTATTAAGCGATTATTATCTCTTTGGTGTAAACCAATTGATGGCTCATCAAGAATATAAAGCACACCAGACAGATTTGAGCCAATCTGGGTAGCTAATCGAATCCTCTGTGCTTCGCCACCAGAAAGAGTGCCCGCTTTACGATTCAAAGTTAAATAGTCCAAGCCTACGTTTCTTAAAAACGAGAGCCTATCGTTAATTTCCTTTCTTATCGGTTTAGCTATCGCTGTATCATTAGTCGACAAATCCATTGTTTCAAAGAAATCACTGGCATTTTCAATTGATAGTTGATTAATTTCACCCAGATCTCGCCCTTCGATTTTAACGGACAGAGCCTCTCTATTTAGACGCTTTCCATGACAAACCGGGCATTCCAATTCAGTCATGTACTGCTGCATTGTTCTGCGAGTATAATCACTACTGGTTTCATGGTAGCGTCGTTTAACATTCGGCATAACCCCTTCAAAAGGTAGCATTGTGTCTCTAACGCTTCCATAATCATTTTTATAGTGAAAATGAAATTTCTTCTTTTTAGAACCATGTAGTACAATATTTTTATGCTTTTTCGGTAATTTTTCAAAGGGGACATTCATATCTATATCAAAGGCTTCACACGCTTGGGCGAGCATTTGCGGATAATACTTGGAACTAATCGGTTCCCAAGGTAATAGCGCGCCTTCTTTTAAGGTTAATGATTTGTCTGGAACAACTAAATCTATGTCTACTTCTAATTTCGTACCTAAACCATCACATTCAGGGCATGCGCCAAATGGTGCGTTAAATGAAAACAATCGCGGCTCCAAAGGGGGTAATGTGAAACCACATACAGGACAAGCATAGTGCTCACTGAAAAGGACTTCCTCATCACCAATAATATCTGCTATAACGTAACCGTCCCCTAGCTGGAGTGCTGCTTCTAAAGAATCAAACAAGCGGGCACGAATGCCTTCCTTCAGAGCAATACGATCTATAATTACATCAATTGAATGATTGATGTTCTTATCTAATTCAATCTCTTGATCAATATCAACGAGTTCACCATCAATGCGCAACCTTACGTATCCTTCACTTTTAATTCTTTCCAAAACTTTTTTGTGTTGTCCCTTTTTTTCTTTAATTACAGGAGCAAGTATTTGAAGACGTGTACGTTCTGGATATTCCAAAATACGATCAACCATTTGTTCAACCGTTTGGCTTTTTATTTCTGTTCCGTCATTCGGACAAATGGGTGTCCCTATTCTTGCATACATTAATCTTAAAAAGTCATTTATTTCTGTAACTGTGCCGACAGTTGACCGCGGATTATTACTGGTCGTTTTTTGATCGATTGATATGGCAGGACTAAGCCCTTCGATACTATCCACATCTGGTTTATCCATTTGTCCCAGAAACTGCCTTGCATAAGAAGAAAGAGACTCCACATATCGACGCTGCCCCTCTGCATAGAGAGTATCGAATGCCAGTGAACTTTTCCCTGAACCAGACAACCCAGTCATAACTACTAATTTATCTCTTGGAATTGTAATGTCTATATTTTTTAGATTATGAGAACGTGCGCCACGCACCTCAATTTTATCATTAGCCATATTTTCACCCTATCTTTTTTTATACATCATTACTTTTACAAACGACTACTTCTTTTAACTGTTTTACTTTTTAAAGGTCCATAAAAAGTACTAAAAGAGAGAAAAAAGTAAGCACTCTTTCCTCTCTCCCCACATTCTATTTTACCATATTTATTCATCTATAGCGAATGTCTGTTCTATCTTGTGATTGTTTAATATATTGTGTGTTATTTTTTCAAGTTCTGATTGATTTGTGAACTCTCCACGTATTAGATCAGGTAAGATTTCAGCTAAAAAATACTGAACACTATCTAATTCTTTAAATTCTAGTATTGTATCTAATGATTCTTGGTATATTTCATTAAATAAGGGTTCCGGGTTCCCTTTTTGTATTTCACCAAATGATTCATATAAAAGATCCACTTTATCGGCCACTGATAGTATTTTCCCTTCCATTGACTCGTCTTTTCCTTCTTTTAGACGTTCATGGTAAATAGCCTGGAATTCTTCCGGGAACTCTGCCTCTATAAAGTGCTGCGTCATCGATTCTTCAACATGAGCCAGACGCCCTCTTAGATCTGGATCAGCATACTTAACAGGTGTTTTTATATCTCCAATAAAAATTTCAGCGTAATCATGGTTCAACGCTTTTTCATACAACGCTTTCCAGTTTATATCGTTCCCTCTATTTTCTTCAACCGTTCCCAAAAACTGTGCAATTTTAGTTACTTTAAAAGAATGTTCCGCTACGGAGTGTTCCTCGTACTTGAACTTTCCCGGACAACGATAAATCTTTTCCAAATCACTTAAACTCTTGAAATATTCATGTACACCCATCTTCTTCTCCCCTTTTTTTATAAAAGTTACCTTATGTTATCAGATTTTCGTTATGGTTTCCAATTTTTAGTTTTTTTAATTCAAACGTATTGACCTTTAACTCTTTGCAAAACTGTAAAGACTTCCCTATTAATTTATTCTATATTATATACAAAACCCCAGAAAACAGCTTTAGAAGCGTTACCTTCTATCGCCATCTTCTGGGGATGAACGTTTTATTTTAGTAAGTGGTGTCTTCTAATAAAACTAATCCTAAATCGTGTGCATCTTCTTCATAAATTGGTGTTTCAGTTATAATAAGTTCTCCATCTAACCGTTTTACTTTTAGTTTGCTATAAGAACGATTATTAAATAATGATTCAGTCAAATCTTCAACTGAATGTAAAGGTGCTTCATTTGATTCTACCAATACATTACCCACTTCGATTGCCATTCGCTCTGCTGGACTATTAGGTCTGACCGCTACGACACGCAGTCCGTCTTGATCAGGCCCAAATTTAAATGTCCATTTTCTTTCTCTTTGTCTATGTCTATATAATACATAAACGCCTCCGGCTGAAAGAACTACTAGACCTAATGCACTAAATTCATCAAGCCAGAATGACAGACCAAAAATTATGGTGTTTATTATAGCAAGAACAGTAAAATCCTTTGATAGTGCTTTTTTTGCTAGTGAAGGCAGTTGAGCTTGAACTGTATATCTAAATCCTAAGAGTACAGGAATCACTAAGAAAGAGTAAGTTTTGTTACCTATTGAAAAAACAGGCCACCATTCAAAAAGAGCTGTTATTGTATCTCCTGGCACAACTACAACTAATGGTATAAGCCATAAAGGTGTCATTCTATAGCGGGCAACCAATTTACCACGTTTAGTTTTCAAAAATCTTGGTATAAATTTATCCAATTTCTTTTTAGTTAAGATGCCAACTGTGCTCAGCAGCATAAGTATGGCTAGTAAATAGATAACTTGAGTACTCTCATAATCCATTGGTGTTTGACTAAACACTGGGCTGTTCCATTGCTTTAAAATTTCTCCAAACAAGGACGTCTCAGTTACAAACATGTTGAGTAGCAATACAGCTAAACCAGATAGGCTGAAGGTGAATATGGGATGAATAAAGCGATAGCCTAATCCCAAAAATAGTATGGTAATGATTTGATAGCTAATTAACCAGTCGATAGTCACTGTCATTCCTACAAAAACAGATAATAAAGACAGCACAACGCCTGGTATAATTCCCCAAGTCAGTAATCGCTTGATTTCATAATTCTCCTTATAAATTACCGTTCGCAATTGATATCTGGAATGTTTGAAGCGTCTACTTTTAGCTAAAAGTGCTAAAAAAAACCCTATAATAAATGTAGGCTGTAATACAAATAATAAAAGAGCTAATAATAAATTCTCTAATAGTGTCATAATATTCATCCTTTAAATCCATATTTACTTTATTTTATCACATAAATGCTTAACTTACTTTGTTTAGGCAAAAAAACAGCTCTTAATGCGAGTAAAAGATTCACATTAAGAGCTATTATCGCTACAACGTCACCATTTAGTATGATTAACATCGATGCAATATTTTATATTTTCAAGAATTTTCGTATGGATAGCGCTGATCCAATACTTCCAATAACTACTCCAATCGTTAAGAGCAGTCCTACGATTTGAATAAGGAATGGATTAGGCGGTAGTAAACTGAAATATGTGCCTGATAAGAAGTTCATAATCGTATCAAAACCGCTGATATATATATAAGAAATGATTGAAACAGGTATCAACGCTCCAACGAATCCTATAAGGGCACCTTCAATCAAGAATGGCCATCTAATAAACCAGTTTGTTGCTCCAACCAGTTTCATTATTTCTATTTCTGTTCTTCTAGAGAAGATAGTAATTCTTATGGTATTGGAAATCAGGAATATTGCAGTGAAAATAAGGGCACCAATAATTATTGCACCGACATTTCGTACAGTATCCATAATTTCAAATAACCGATCTGCTTCTGCCCCACCGTAATTGACATCATCCACTATGGGACCAATTTCTTCAGCTTCTGCTGCAACTTCTGAGGTGAATTCAGGTTCAGACGTATTCAAAACAAACACATCATGTAAAGGATTGTCATCGCCTTCGAACAAACCGAACTCTTCGCCGTAACTACCCATAACATCATCAAGTTCTTTTTCTCTACTTCTAAATTCTATGTCTTCAACATTCTCAATTTTTTCAAGATCACTTTCAAGTGCATCTCTTTCTTCTTTTTCTGATCCTGTCGCAATATAGACTCTGACACTTACATCTTCTTCAACGTCTGAGGCTAATTTATTTACGTTCATTAATAGGGCAATCAAACTTCCCACTAGTAGTAAAGTGATTGCTACAGCACTGACTGCGGCAAAAGTCATCCAGCCATTACGAATAATGCTTTTGAAGGACTCTTTAATATGTCTTCCTATTGTTCTAATTCTCATAACCGTACTCCCCTCTTTCTTGGTCACGGGCTATGCGGCCATTCTCAACGGCTAAAACACGGTGTCTTACACGGTTAACAATTTCGCTATTATGTGTGGCCATGATTATTGTTGTTCCATGGCTGTTGATTTCTTCTAGTAAATCCATGATCCCTTCAGCTGTTTCCGGATCCAGATTACCCGTAGGCTCATCCGCAATCAACACACGCGGCATGTTAGCTATGGCTCTAGCTATGGCTACACGTTGTTGTTCTCCACCTGACAGTTCATTTGGGAACATACGAACTTTATGTTTTAATCCAACTAAGTCCAAAACCTCTAATGAGCGCTTTTCTATTTGTCTAGGGTTTTTATTCACAACTTGCATAGCATACGCAACATTTTCATATACAGTTAAGCGTGGCAAGAGCTTGAAGTCTTGGAAGACCACACCGACATGTCTTCTGAGGTAAGGAATTTTCTTATTTTTTAAATTCATTAAATCAAATTCACCGACTTTTACTGTTCCTTTTGTCGGAAGTTCTTCGCGGTAAATCATTTTAATAAATGTTGATTTCCCTGCTCCACTCGGACCTACAACATAGACAAAATCACCTTGTTCAATCGTAACATCTAAGCCATTGATAGCTGTGATGCCGTTAGGATATTTTTTATAGACATTCTTCATCTCTATCATTTAATTATCACCTATCTATTATATATTGTTATTCATTCTGGTAAGCAATCTTAAGCATTTCATTTGCTTTTTGTAACCTTACTTATTATATCATCATTTTCACCGATGTCTGTTTTAAAAAAATTACAATTTTATTTCAATGCATAATGAAGTAAAGCCGTCTATTAATTAAACATTCCTTAATTCCTTGGTTTTATAACAGCAGACTTCTAGCTATAGATAGTATAATAACAAGCATTATCTCAGATTCACCTTTATGAAAATTAACGATATGAACATAGCCTTCACTTCTGTTTTATATTACAGCGATATGAATTATTGTCTAAAATGTGACAGAATCAGATTCTCAAACAAATACAGACTTCCTAAAAAGGAAGCCTGTATTTGTTTAATATACTTTACCTGCTCATTGTTAATCTTAAATAGGCATCGATAAATTGATCGATATCACCATCCATAACAGCATCCACATTTCCTGTTTCTGTATCTGTACGGTGGTCTTTAACCATAGAATAGGGGTGGAAAACATAAGAACGAATTTGAGATCCCCAGCCTATTTCTTTTTGTTCTCCTCTTATATCATCCATTTCCTTTTCCTTTTCTTCGCGCTCTTTTTGATACAATTTTGCCTTCATCATGTTCATTGCTTGTTCTTTATTCGCCATCTGTGAACGCCCGGCTTGACTGGAAGTTACAAACCCTGTTTCTTTGTGGGTGATTCGAACAGCTGAGTCTGTTTTATTGACATGCTGTCCTCCCGCGCCGCTTGCGCGAAACGTATCAACGCGGATTTCATCAGGATTTATTTCTATATCGATGTCATCATTTATTTCTGGTATCACGTCAATTGATACAAAAGAGGTGTGACGTCTTCCACTCGAATCAAAGGGGGATATACGCACAAGTCGATGTACCCCTTTTTCTGCCTTCAACAAGCCATATGCATTCATTCCCGTTACCAAGAGGGTGACACTTTTTATGCCTGCCTCATCTCCACTTTGATAATCTAGAACTTTATAAGAAAAACCTTTTTTCTCCACCCAACGTGTATACATACGGTAGAGCATTTCACCCCAATCCTGAGATTCAGTCCCCCCAGCTCCAGGGTGCAATTCTACTATAGCATTATTTTTGTCATAAGGTTCATTTAACAACATATCTAACTCAAATTGATTAACTACCTGAGCAAGTTCAGCTAAATCCGTCTCAATTTCAGCTCGGATATCTTGATCCTCTTCTTCCCGTAACATATCCAATAAAATAGTTATTTCCTCAATCAGGTCTTCCATTTTATTAAAGGTTTGAAAGACTTCTTTCTTCTCATTGGCTTCTTTTATAACTTTTTGAGCTTTTTCTTGATTATCCCAAAAGCTAGGATCCGCCATCATATGATCAAACTCAGCAATATCTGTTTCCAGCTTTTCTAAGTCAAAGAGACCCCCTAAAGTTATCAACATTATTTCTTGCTTCATTTAATTTATTTATCATTTCGCTTGTTTCCATAATTAACCCCCATTTTATATAAAAGACTGCTTTTTTGTCAACCTCATTTGAACTTAAGTTTTTTAAACATCTTTTAAAAAAGCAGACCCGCCATCTACGTCACGGCTACTACTTAACAATCAAAAATCATCAAGTAATAGCCGCTCCAGTGATACGGGTCTGAACACTTTTTATCCCACGCCTTATCTTGTTAGCCTAATCGTGTTTGTACTTTTTCATTATCGGATTGCTTCATTTTATCTGATTTTCGTCTGACACGTTTTTTGTCGCTACTTGGTTTTGCTTGTTCTCTTTCAAGATTCTGTCTAATTTGAGATTTCATCAATAAACGTGTTACGTCGTGCTCGATTTCACCAATCATTTCTTCAAATAGTGTGAAACCTTCTTGTTGGTATTCCGTAAGTGGGTTGAATTGACCATAAGAACGTAAGCCAATGCCTTGTCTTAGTTGATCCATCTGATCAATGTGATCTGTCCACTTTCTATCCACAACTCTTAGTACTACAACTTTTTCAAATTCAAGTACTTGTTCCTTACCATTTAGTTCAGATGTTTTTGCTTCATAATTTGCCAATGATAAATCTACAAGTAATTTTTCAATTTCCCCTGCATTTTTCCCTTCAAGATCTTCTACACTTAGATCTTCTGGATGAACAAGCGTTGTATGCGCAAAATCCTCAATATGGTCGAGATTCCATTGCGACGCGTCTTCTTGTTGTGTATTTAATTCAACATAACGTTTGATTGTTCGTTTGATCATAGGAATAGTCACATAGTTCAACGAATCATTTTCTAAAATAACTTCTTGTCTTTGAGAATAAATAACTTCACGTTGTTCACGCATAACATCATCATATTTTAGAACATTACGTCGTGTATCATAGTTATTTCCTTCGACACGTTTTTGAGCAGATTCAACTTGTCGACTAATCATGCGACTTTGAATAACTGCATTATCTTCAGCAATCTTTAATTGCTCAAGAACCATACGAATACGCTCAGAACCAAAACGTTTCATCAAGTCATCTTCTAAGGAAAGGTAGAATTGTGAAACACCTGGGTCTCCTTGACGGCCCGAACGTCCTCGAAGCTGATTATCAATACGTCTAGATTCATGTCGTTCTGTTCCGATAACAGATAAGCCGCCTAATTCTTTTACGCCAGGACCTAATTTGATGTCTGTTCCACGTCCAGCCATGTTGGTAGCAATAGTTACCGCTCCAGGCTGCCCGGCATTAATAACGATTTCAGCTTCACGGAAGTTATTTTTAGCATTCAAAATTTCATGTGGAATGCCCGCTTTTTTCAGTAAATCACTAATCAATTCAGATGTTTCAACCGCTACAGTTCCGACTAAAATCGGCTGACCTTTTGCATGACGCTCTTTGATATCAGCTACGACAGCTTTAAACTTACTTTCTAATGTTGGGTAAAGAAGGTCATCACGGTCGTCACGAATCAACGGTCTGTTTGTCGGTATAGCTATAACATTCATATTATAAATTTCACGGAACTCTTCTTCTTCTGTTTTAGCTGTACCGGTCATACCTGACAGCTTTTTATACATACGGAAGTAGTTTTGGAAAGTAATCGTCGCCATAGTTTTAGATTCTTTTTGAATCTCAACATTTTCTTTTGCTTCAATTGCTTGATGTAGTCCATCTGAATAACGACGGCCTTCCATAATTCTTCCAGTGAACTGGTCAACAATTTTCACTGCGTTATCATCAACAACATAATCGATGTCCAATAGCATGATATAATTCGCACGTAGAGATTGATCCAAGTGATGTACAAGTGCTTGGTTTTCAATGTCATATAAATTATCTACATGGAATGTTCCTTCTGCTTTCTCGATACCTTCCTCAGTTAATGATATGGATTTAGATTGTAAATCAATTGTATAATCTTCTTCTTCTTTCAAACCTTTTACAAAGAAGTCACAACGTGTGTAGAAAGATGTGGACTTGTTTGCTTGTCCAGAAATAATTAAAGGTGTACGCGCCTCATCAATTAAAATAGAGTCGACCTCATCTAAAATAGCAAAATTTAAAGGACGCTGTACCATCTGTTCTTTATATACAACCATATTATCTCTTAAATAATCAAAACCAAGTTCGTTGTTGGTAGAATACGTTATATCGCAAAGATACGCTTCTCTTTTTTCAGCTGACGTTTTAGCATTTAGGTTCAAGCCAACAGTCAAGCCCATCCAACGGTATAACTCACCCATCTCTTCAGCATCACGCGTCGCTAAATAATCGTTAACCGTGACAACATGAGCCCCTTCGCCAGCAATGGCATTCAAGTAAACTGGCATTGTAGCCGTCAGAGTTTTACCTTCACCCGTCTTCATTTCAGAAATATTACCTTCATGGAGGGATACCCCACCCATTAATTGTACTCTAAAGGGATATAAGCCAAGTACACGTCGTGCCGCTTCTCTTACCGTAGCAAAAGCTTCGACTAGCATGTCATCAAGACTTTCTCCTTTAGCATAGCGATTTTTAAATTCTTCTGTCTTTGCTTTTAATTCTTCATCGGATAGTGCTTCCATTGTGCCACTTAGTGCTTCAATTTTATCTGCAATTTTTCCATATCTTTTTAAAACTTTATTATCATTTTCAAATATTCTTTTTAATAAATGAGCCATGAATGTAAATCTCCTCTATTATTCATTTCTACTACTATACTTCTACTCGTTCTCATACTGTATTATCATATCATTATTAGACGGCAAATAAAAGACCTGTAAAAACATATATGTACAAGGATAACTTGAAATTTCAGTTCGTTCTGTTTACATAGCAAACGGTTACATTTTTTGGCTGTTATCACCTCAAAAAAAGACGACCGCCGCTTTATTAAATAAAGCGGCGGTCGTCTTTTTAACTTTCAATTATACGTAGATAAATTCAAATTAGTCTGTTTCGATTAATCCGTATTTGCCATCTTTTCGTTTATAGACGATACTTGTTCCATTTGTATCTGCATCTTCAAAAATAAAGAAATTATGGCCTAACATATCCATCTGTAGGACAGCTTCTTCTGCATCCATTGGTTTAAGACTTAAACGTTTTGTTCTAACAATTGCTGCACTCAAGTCTTCTTCGCCGTCTTCGTCTACATTCAATTCCGCCCATAGATCGTTATCAACTGGTTGTGGTGCATTGACACCTTGTGAACGGCGATTTTTTCTATTTATTTTTGTTTTATATTTTCTCATTTGTCGCTCTAGTTTATCAACAACTAGGTCAACGCTTCCGTATAAATCTGGGGAAGTTTCCTCTGCACGTAATACCACGTAAGGCAGTGGAATAGTGACTTCTACTTTTGCCGTTTTATCAGAGTATGTTTTCAAGTTAACATGTGCGTTAGCTTCCGGCACATCGTTAAAATATTTCTCTATTTTTCCTACCTTTTTTTCTACGTACTCTCTTATGGCTTGAGTCACCTCAATGTTTTCTCCTCTAACATTGTATCTAAGCATAATACTTCACCCTTCCAAATCTAGTATAGCCTCGTCCTCATAACTAAGTATCAAGGCCATCATTTAGCAATTCATTTATGATTGCTTAATATTATTATACCCGATAGCGTTTACTTTCTCAATCAAAGTACACCTTTTTCATAAACTTAAATTACCTAAACAATGAGAATGTCTTTATGCTAGCTGGAAAACAGTTTTTCAAAGAATCAGCGGCATGGAATAATGTCCGACCTGTTGTGTATAAGTCATCCACGAGTATAACGTTCTTCCCTTTTAATTGTGACTCTACACCATTTTTCAGTACAAAAGGTTGTTTCATTTCCATGCGTTCTTTTTTATTTTTCTTTGCTTGTTTTTCTTCCTCACTTATATTTTCTAGAGCCCTAATGTAGGATATGCCAGCATTTTCAAGCAATAATTCCACTTGATTGAATCCCCTAACAGTTAAACTTTTCCCACTTATAGGAATAGGTATAAAGACAGAGTCTTTTAAACGAGACTTAAAACAGTTATTAAGCTGACTAGAAAACAAAAGAGCAAGTTCACAATCACCCATTATTTTATACTTTTCCATGTACTCTTTGGCAAAGTGGTTATAATAAAACAGGCTCCGATGCTTAAAGTCATAATCTGGATATATCTTTTTCCATTTGAGACAATCTTGACATTGCTTGTCTTTAGACGGCTTACAGCATGTACCACATTGATCGTGTTTATTTGACACTGGTTCTAAACGATTCATGCATGTATTACAGATATATTCTTTTTTTGCCTTTTCTAAAAATAACCCAGAAAAGGTTAATGCTATTTCAATTTTCTCTTCACACCACAAACACTGAGTCATTGGATTAATCCTCGACTGCGAGCTATTCGATTCATTCGCTTTACTTGTCTTATTGCTCGTTTCATCGCTCTTGTCCATCCTTCGTGATAAAACGTAACGTTACCTTTTGGATACTTACTTGACCGTCCTACTCTACCTGCAATTTGGACTAGCGCGGCTTCGGTAAAAACGGAGTGATCTGAATGCCATACGAGCACATCAATATTAGCAAAGGTAACACCGCGTTCTAAAATGGTTGTGGTTACTAAAAAATCCAAATTTTCTTTACGCATGTCTAGAACCTTCTCTTTCCTGAGTGGATCTTTAGAATGAACACATTCAAAGGAGATCTCTAAAAAAAGGGAAGCTAGAAGTGGTTGCAATTTTTCCATCAATGTAATGGTGGGAACAAAGAGTAGAAATTTCTTCTTTTGATTGATTAACCTTTTCATGTGCTTAATAAGGCGTGTTTTTTCAATGTTTTTATTCATCCTCAAACTATTTTTTTGATACTGTGCTTGTGGTACAGGTAACATAAAGCCATGATAACGTGCTGGAAGTATGACTGCCTCTATCTTTTTATTTTTTATTCGGCTTTGCATCTTTTTATCAGGAGTTGCTGTCAAGTAGACCAGACTTGATATCTTTTTACGTGACTTTTCTGCCGCAAATAAGAGAGGCTTATTCATATGAAACGGATAAGCATCTACTTCATCAATAATTAAAAGATCAAACGCATCTTGAAAACGATAAAGTTGGTGGGTTGTCGCAATAACAAACTGCGTATATTTGAATGCTTCCTCTACACCGCCATATAAAACAACCAAGGATACTTCAGGAAAGACCTTCTGCATTCTTGGTGCAAGCTCCAAACAAACATCAACTCTTGGAGACGCTATACATACACGTTTGTTGTTTTCTAGAGCCATCTGTATCCCTTTAAATAGTATCTCTGTTTTCCCAGCACCAGCCACAGCCCAAAGAATGGTTTCCTTTTGGTTACGTATATTTTCATTGATTTGATTTGATGCCATTCTTTGCTGCTCTGAAAGTTCTCCTTTCCAAGACAAACAAGGTATATCAAAAGGCTTAAACACACATGGATCAGGTATAGAATATAAGGACGCACATTCTCTTACTTTACCCATATTAATGCATTCACGACAATAGAGACAGGTTGATCCACAGACACATGGATACCTTTTGGATAGGTTTAATTGCGTGGAACATCTGGTACATATTTTCTTATCCCCTTTGGTTGTGATAGCTGATTTGATATTCAACTGCTTTTCAATATCTTTCGTCAGTAAAAAAGGAATGTCTTCCTTCAACAGACTTCTGCCATATAACACTGATTCATCCATCATATTTATCACTCCTAAACGTTTTCTTACTATATATATTTACCAACGCTTAAAAAAGTGACTTTTTTTCATCAAAAAAAGACATCAGAATTCTGATGTCTTTCATTTATATTAAAAATAATAGCAAATTATAGTCTGTTGATATCCATGGTCCAAGACATTCCGATAGCTCCTTCGCCAATGTGAACACCGACGACAGGTCCTAAAAAGCTGAAATTAAATCTAACTTCTGGAAATTTACTTTCCATTTTTCCTTTGAAAACAAGGGCTTCCTCTTTAGAATAGGAGTGCACCACAGTTGCTTCAATGGGATAATCTTTTTCTTTTGTGGATTCTTCAAGCAGTGTTTCAATTTTTTTCAAGGCTTTCTTCTTGGTTCTAATTTTATCCCAGACGACAATTTCTCCGCCTTTAAAAGTTAGCACAGGTTTAATTTTTAGAGCTGTTGCCACTCCTCCTGCTGTTCGGGATAAGCGTCCACCTTTTATAAGGTTAGTTAAATCATCAACAATAAAATAAATTTCTGTTTCTTTTTTTATTTCATCTAGTTTTTCGATTATTTCATTTACTGTTCGTTTTTCTTTAGCTAATTTCGCAGCGGCCTTTACTAAAAACGCTTGTCCTGCGGCAGCCATCTCAGAATCATATGGATAAACATTAATATTATTCATACTATTCGCTACGCTATAAACATTTTGAAACGTTCCTGATATTCGACTAGATAGGTGTATACTAATAATTGCATCATATTCTTCTTCCAAGCTCTGATATAGTTTAGTCAGATCCCCAACAGTTGGCTGAGAACTTGTTGGTAATTGCTTGACTTGCCTCACCTTTTCAAAAAAATACTCCGGTGTAATATCAACTTCTTCTTTAAATACTTCATCCTTAAATATGACAGATAGGGGTACAAAGTAGATGTTATCCTCTTCATATTCTTTCTTGTTTAAGTAGGCAGTACTATCTGTTACAATAGCTATACGCATTTTTTCACCTCGTTTTTATAAAAATCAATCTGATAATCACCTTTACACTATAGCATGTTTCTGTCTATTCTCCAACAAAAAGACTATTTCGAAAGGGACTTATAAATGGAAAATCACCGAACAATTAAACAATACGGCTCTCATGAATTAATCATAAAAAAATCTCGTTTTATTTGTACGTTAGCGCGTACAGAAACAGAAGATGAAGCTCAAACCTTCATTGAACGTATCAAAAAAGAGCATTGGAAAGCAACGCACAATTGTTCAGCCTATCTCATTAATGGACAAACCTTGATTCAACGTGCCTCTGATGATGGTGAACCTAGTGGTACAGCTGGGGTTCCTATACTAGAAGTACTGAAAAAACAAAAATTACAAAATGTGACTGCTGTCGTCACTCGTTATTTTGGTGGAATTAAACTGGGGGCTGGGGGGCTGATTAGGGCGTATGGAAAAGCTACAAGTGGTGCGCTCTTGGAAGTAGGTATTGTTGAAAAACAGCTTCATCAATTTATCTCATTATCTGTTTCCTATCCTGTCAGTGGAAAACTCCAAAATATCCTTGAAGAATCTAAGTATATGGTTCACTCTGTCGACTATACAGACGTTGTGTCTTTTCACTGCGTAATACCTGTTCAAGAAACCGAGTATTTTAAAGAAGAAGCAACCAACTGGACAAATGGAAACGTAACGTTTCAGAACGGAAAACAAGCTTGGATAGAGGTGCCTGTAGAAAATTAATGATTCTTTTAAGTGCTCTTTTTATTCGGACGCTTTTATATTCCTTGGTAAACGGTTAAATTTTCACTTGTAGATTGACATATATAGCATTTAGCATAATAATAGTAATGAAATAATTAATGAGCCATTTTTATTTGAAGGAGCAACTCAAGTGTCCAAACAAAATAAACAAGCCCGTTCAACACGCATTCAAACAATAAATAAAAAAAAGAAAAGAACCCAGCGTATTATTCTCAGTATTTTGATCCCATTGTTCACCGTAATCCTTATTGGCGCTATATATATTGCCAAACTGTTTGCAACGGTTGAAAATGAAATCGATGCTTCTTTTGCAGAAATCGATCGACATACTCCTGTTGAAAAAGTAAATCCTATTGATGAGCCTGTCTCTTTCCTATTTATGGGCGTAGATAACAACGATGATCGCCAGCTCGGTTCGACTCGAGCTGATTCAATTATTTACGCAACTCTAAACCCAACAACACATGAGATGAACATGGTATCTATTCCAAGAGACACTTACGTTCCAATTATCAATAAAGGAACAACCTTGCGATACGATAGAATAAATTCAGCTTATGCGGTTGGAGAAGAAAGTGCTATGGTTGAAACCGTTGAAGCTTGGCTGGATTTGCCTATTCACTATTATGCAACCTTTAATTTCGCCGCCTTTTTAAATATCATAGATGAACTCGGTGGCATAGAAATGGATGTCCCCGTCGCTATTAATGAAATGAATTCGAATGATCAATCGGGATCTATTCAACTAGATGAAGGCTTTCAGTTATTAAATGGCGAAGAAGCTCTGGCCTTAGCACGTACGAGGAAAATTGATAATGATGTCGCGCGTGGCGGTCGTCAGCAGATGATTATTGAAGCTATTATAAAGAAAGCTCTGAATTTTAAATCCATTTCAAAATACACACGTATTGCTGAAACGGTTGGAAGTAATATGCAAACAGATATGAGAATGAATGACATGCTAGCAATCGCTCAAACGGGATTAAATGATTCCTTTTCCATCTCAACACATATTTTTGAGTGGTCAAGCTTTACTGAACGTGGCATGGATCTTGTTCGTATAAATTCCGATAGTCTTTTATCCATCCAAAACGAATTAAGTGATTCACTAAATAAAGTAGAAAACTCTTCAAATACATCCGCGACAAACGAAGATGAACTTACCACAATTAAAGATACCACCGAAAACTAAAAACCACTTGAATCGTTTAGTGCTGAACGATTCAAGTGGTTTTATTTATTTGTTTTTCTTACAAAACGTTTAATTACAGTGAGTATAGGCCGTCTATTCTCATCAACAAGACCTATAAGCTCCACAAATAATAACACACCGACAAAAACAAAAATGGTTAACAAGACAGACCCGATAAGTGTTGAGAAATTATAAAGCAATGCTATAATTGAAAAAATAGCTGAAACACTGTAAATAGCTAATACAGTCTGACGATGCGAGAGGCCAAGTGTCATTAATCGATGATGGATATGACTTTTATCCGCTACAACGATTGACTGTTTCTTCACTTTTCTTCTCACCATAGCGAAAAGGGTATCCGTAATGGGAATTCCCATAATAATAACTGGAAGAACCAAAGATATAAGGGTTGCATTTTTAAGACCTTGAAGAGAAAATACACCAATCATGAATCCTAAAAATAAAGCCCCGGTATCGCCAAGAAAAATGCTGGCAGGCTGAAAATTGTATGGCCAGAAACCAGCAATAGCTGCAACCAATATAAATATCATGATAGAAACCGATACTTCTTCTATAGTGAGAAAGAAAAATCCGATGATTCCCATTGTTGTTAGGGCAATCATTGAAATACCACTCGCTAAACCATCTAGGCCATCAACTAAATTAATAGCATTCGTAAAACTTACAATCCATAAAAGGGTAAAGGGTAACTTTAATGATCCAAATGCCAGAGTCCCAATATAGGGAAAGGTCATTGTCTCAAGAGCAACATCTCCGTAAAAATAAATCACTGTTGCTGCTGCAAGGGTTCCAAGTAATTTTATTAATGCAGATAATTCAAATAAGTCATCAACTATACCTATTAAAACAATCAGCGTCGAAGCAAGAAACAAAGGAATCAATTGCCCTCTAGGTATGGGTAATAGAAAAAAAACTGCTATATAAAAGGAGACATAAATAATTACTCCGCCCATTGTGGGCATTCTTTTTTTGTGAACCCTTCGTTCTTTTGACTCTGGATCATCTGTAATACCAATTTTAATCGCCATGTGTGTGAACAGAGGGGTCAATATTAGCGACGTTATCATAGTAAATATACTGACAAGAAGTACGACAAACATATCAAACATAATCATTCTCTTTTCATGCTAATTTGTCATCATTATAGCATTCTAAACTTTCAAAATACAATTGCAATTCCCTTTAAACTACATTAAACTTATAAGAAGATAACAGACATTCGTTTATTCTTTGGAAAAGAGGTCCTCATGAGATCAGACAAACATAAAAACAAGCGCAAATGGTTAAAGCGTTCTGTCCTTATTTTAAGCCTACTTATCATTACGACAATAGGAATTATCGCAGGATATTATGCAAATGAAGTGAGAGAATTTTTAAACGATGTGAATAAAGATACACCTGAAGAATTACAAGATACAAGCATACAAGATAAAACGCTACGCGATCTTCAACCTATTTCTTTCCTGATTGCCGGTTTGGATGCTGAAGGTTCTGGCGAATCAAGACGCTCAGATTCTATTATTATCGCTACAGTTAATCCTGAGAAAGAATCAACAAAATTGCTTTCTATTCCCAGGGATACTTTAGTCACACTACCTGAGAGTAAAATACAGGAGAAATTTAATGCGGTATACCCAGAAGTTGGTATTTCAGGTCTGATAACTTTCGTACAAGATTATCTTGATATTCCTATTTCGTTTTACACCACTTTAAATTTTGAAGGACTCGTTGATCTGGTAGACTCAGTTGGTGGTATTACAGTGAATGCGCCTTTTGCTTTTACAGTGCAAGATAGCAATGAAACATCAGATGCCATTATTATAGAGGAAGGTTTTCAAAAGTTAAATGGGGAAGAAGCTTTAGGTTATGCCCGTATGAGAAAGCAAGACCCTAGAGGCGATTTTGGCAGACAGGAAAGACAGCGTGAAGTGATTGCAGCAGTCGTGGATGAATTAGTGTCATTAAACTCAGTTGCAAATTTCACAGATATTTTAAACGCTATACGTCCAAACTTACAAACAAATATGTCAGGCCAACAAATGATAACATTCGCTTCTAATTATATGTCCGCTGCTAATAATATCGAGTCAGTCACCCTTTCTGGAGAAGCCTCGTATGAGTATATTGAAAGATATAATCGGGAACTCTATGTTTGGAATCCATATGAAGAATCATTAAAAGAAGCACAACACACTTTACGTGAACATCTTAACCTTGACTCAAATGTTAATGAGGAGGATATTGAAAATCCTGATGAGTTAATTGAATAAATAGAATTAACACAAGCAGTGTTCAATAACCAATAAATACTGCACAATTATTTTTATCTAGTAAAAAAAGGTCACTTCCATATTAGAACGACTACAGAGTCGTTTCATATCGAAGTGACCTTTTTTATTCTAGCCAATTATTTTTCAAAATAGGAAATTAATATTCTATTTTGAAATTACATTCTATTTTTATAGAAGACTTGCTGCGGCTTCATCTACGATTAATGTAACATCTGGATGATTCTGTAAAATACTAGCTGGGACCTCTTCTGTAACAGGGCCATTAACTGTTTTGCTAATTGCTTCTGCTTTATTTTCTCCATAGGCCATTAAAATGATTTTTTTAGCGGCCATTATCGATGCAATCCCCATTGAGTAAGCGTGCTTAGGTACCTCGTCTTTGGAGTCGAAATAACGTTTATTAGCTTCGATGGTATCATCAGTCAACATCACTTTGTGTGTTTTGGTTTCAAAAGATGTACCTGGTTCATTAAATCCAATATGTGCATTCGTACCAATACCTAAAATTTGTACATCAACAGGATTTTCATCCAAAATAGTATTATAACGATCCACTTCAGTCTCTTCCGGTGCTAAACCGTCTGGTATATGTGTTTCTTTAAATGGTTTTTCAGCAAAAAGCTGTTCTTTCATAAAGAAAGCATAGCTTTGTGGGTGATCTCTTCCTATGCCGATATATTCATCAAGATTGACTGCTACCTTATCAGAAAAATCTAAGTCACTCTTTCTAATTTCTTTATATAGTGGTTCTGGAGTGCTCCCTGTTGCCAAACCAAAAACATCAGCACCTTTTTCTATTTCTTTTTTTATATGGTTATATGCGGCTTCTCCTCCCTTATCCTTATTTTTTACGATTTCAATTTTTATATTAGATGGATTAGTCGATGTCATTTACTTCTCCTCCTAGAATAGTCTGTTTAAGTGTATAATTTTTATCCAACATTATCATATCTGCATCAAAATTTGGTTTCAGTTCTCCCTTAGAAGAAAGATTAAATTCTTTTGCTTGATTATATGAACTCATTTTCACTGCCTCTTTTATTGAACAGCCAGTGAAGGCTATCATATTTTTAAATGCATCTATAAATGTTAGTACACTCCCTGCCAAAGAGCCATTGCTTAAACGTGCTTGTTTATCTTTAACTATTACTTTTTGACCACCTAATTCGCTTTCCCCTTCAGGGCTTCCTTTCGCACGCATAGCATCTGTAATCAACTCAATACCATCAGCACCTTTAGCGTTATAAGCGAGTTTCACCATTTCTTCTGTTATATGAAAACCATCAACAATCATTTCAACAGTCACATCATCTTCAAGTAATCCAAATCCACTTACACCAATTTCTCTGTGGTGTAAACCGAGTTGTCCGTTAAACAAATGCGTCACGTGTGTAGCTTTAGACTCCATTAGTTCGTCATATTTAGCACCTGAATGCCCAGCTGATAGAATAATATTGTTCTCTTGGCAGTACTCTTCAAAGTCACTGATATCTCCAGTTTCTGGAGCATAAGTGATCAAACGAATGCGATTCCCGCTTAATTCTTGCCATTTTTTTAGCACGTCAAGTTGTGCAGGTCTAATGTATTCTTCTGGTTGTGCCCCTTTGAAATCTTTAGAGATAAATGGTCCTTCAACATGAATACCTTGTATCATTGGGTTCATTTCAGCAGCTTTATTAATTGCTTTTAGTGCAGCCTCAATATTTTCATCTGACTGTGTCATCGTTGTAGGGAAATAAGTGGTAATCCCTTCAGACAACATCTTATAGGTCATTTCATTAATTTTCTCAGGATCGGCATCCATATTATCTATTCCATAGCCACCATGACTGTGAACATCTATAAATCCAGGCATCAGATACTGTCCTTTAGCATCTATTTCTTCATCTTCAGCTTGCTTTTCATACTGACTCATCGAGCCCACATCAATAATCTTTTCCGTAAACCGAAGAAAGCCATCCTCAATTTCGTCTTCACCTGTAAAAACATGCGCATTAATGTATACTTTTGTCAATTTAAAGTCTCCTTTCAGTTGATAGCTCACTCTTATTTTCACGTTAATAGCTGGGATGATACCGTTTGTTCAATTTGTACCGTTCGTGATTCTACTTCCAGAAATCATCAAAAATAGTCACTGGCAAATGTCTCTTATGTCGTGTCTTTAGATACCAGTTATCAATCTTTTTGGCTGACTCTTCAGCTATTATTTTTCCTTCTAAATAGTCATCGATCTCATCATATGTTACACCTAAAGCGATCTCATCTGCAATGTTAGGTTTATCACTTTCCAAATCAGCTGTTGGAATCTTATCGATTAAATGTTTGGGTGCCTGTAATTCTCTTAACATTTCTTTGCCTTGCCTTTTATTTAAACGAAATAACGGGTTGATATCTACCCCACCATCACCATGTTTTGTATAAAACCCAGTCACCGATTCAGCAGAGTGATCGGTCCCTAAAACAACACCACTTGTCTCTCCAGCTATTGCATATTGAACAATCATACGCTCACGCGCTTTAATGTTTCCCTTATTGAAGTCACTTAGGGTCAGTTTGTTGGCTTCAATACTTTTTTCAGTTGCATCTACTGTTGGTTTAATATCTACACGCAACATTTTGTCAGGTTTTATCCATTCTATGGCATCCATTGCTTCCGTTTCGTCTGCTTGCTTGCCATATGGCAATCTGACAGCTATAAATAGATAATCCTGATGATGAGTTTCCTGTCTTAATTCTTCGACAGCCATCTGCGCTAATTTCCCAAGCAATGTAGAGTCTTGTCCGCCAGAAATCCCCAAAACGAGTGATTTAAAAAACGAATGCTTTCGCATATATGCCTTCATAAAGTCAATGGTTCGTCGAATCTCCTTTTGTGGGTCGATGGTAGGGGAAACCCTCATCCTGTCTACTATTTCTTTTTGCATCTGAGACATCATTTTTACTTACCTCCTTTATTGTTCTAATAAAGAGCAATTAAAACTGAGAGTGTTCAGCAGGCTCATTTTTAGCGTGCTTTTCAAACATTTTAATTGTTTCTACTTTTGAATCGTAGAGTTTTTGAGAAAGGTCAACGGGATAAGGCTCGGGATTTAATAAGCGTTTATGCTCTTCCCACTGTTCTGAAAGGCTTTTTTTAGCATATTCTTTAATTTCTTCCAATGTTGGCATGTCATAAACACGCTGTCCATCAACAATAATGTCATGGAGTAAGGGGCGCGCACTAAAGTCATCTAGTGTTTTGTTGATATACGTATATTGTGGATGGAACATGAATAATTCATCCTGCGTGTCAGGCCTTTCTTCATGCAGCGCCACGTAGTCTCCTTCTGGTTTCAAGCCATCGTAGGAACGTATGCGCCATACTTGTTTTTTCCCAGGTGTTGTTATCTTGGAGGCATTGGCTGTCAGTTTCAAAGTAGGATACATTCTCTGATCATCCCCTTCAACAGCAACTATCTTGTAAACAGCCCCTAAAGCTGGCTGATCAAAGGCTGTGATCATTTTGGTTCCAACACCCCAGACATCTATTTTAGCACCCTGCATTTTAAGATTCAAAATCGTTTCTGCATTCAGATCATTGGAAACATAAATTTTAGCTTCGGGATAACCTGCCTCATCTAGTTGACGTCTGACTCTTTTTGATAAATATGAAAGGTCTCCGGAATCAAGTCTTACACCAAGAAAGTTAATTTTATCTCCCATTTCATTGGCTACTTTTATAGCATTCGGCACGCCTGAATCAAGCGTATGATAGGTGTCTACTAAGAATACACAATCTTTATGTGTTTCAGCATAGGATTTAAAGGCTTGGTATTCGTTCCTGTAGGCTTGAACGAGCGCATGTGCATGTGTCCCAGAAGCTGGTATACCAAATACTTTTCCTGCTCTCGTGTTACTAGTTGCGTCACAGCCGCCGATGTAGGTAGCACGTGCGCCCCACAATGAAGCGTCAAATTCATGAGCACGTCTTGCCCCGAACTCTAATACTGGATCATCACCGGCAGCACTCTTTATTTGAGAAGCTTTCGTGGCAATAAGCGTTTGAAAATTAACAATATTTAAGAGAGCCGTTTCTATTAACTGACAGTCGGCAATCGGTCCTTCTACTTGAATCAATGGCTCATTAGCAAAGGCTACTTCTCCTTCATTAAAAGCACGAAGCGTCCCATTAAATTTCCACTCTTTTAGATACGTTAAAAATGCCTCAGGAAAATCTTGGGTTTCTCTTAAATAATTAATATCTGACTCACTAAAAGAGAGATTTTCTATATATTGAACGACTCTTTCCAAGCCAGCAAATATTGTATACCCTATCCCAAAAGGATTACTTCGATAATACACCTCAAAAACCGCCTTATTCAAATGGTTTTTCTTTTTCCAGTATGTGTATATCATGTTTAGTTCGTAAAAATCAGTATGTAGTGCTAAGCTGTCATCCGCATAGGTTTTAGTCATCTTTTTTCCTCCTCATATATAAAGTTTCACATATAACAGTATATCACAACTCACACGTTCTTGCGCTTATTCCGGTTCCTCAGTATGTGTAAAGTTATTGTCGGAAAGTTATTCTAGAAATAATTAACACTCATTTTATTTAACTCTTTCTCAATCGTTTCGTCGCTCTGCGAGCGCCTTTAACGATTGAGAAAGAGAGCTTAATTGAATAATTTTTGTAATTGACCCATGGGGCTTGATGTAGAGCCATAATTAGCTATTCTTCCAAATTTAACACCAATCGAGGCTTGAGGTTTAACTTTTTTCAAAGCCGCCTTCACTGCGCCTTTAAACTCCGGCTGGAGTTTCGTTGAA
>NZ_FNYW01000038.1 GCF_900109085.1 Alkalibacterium gilvum
GATAGCGAGATCTTGATAGGACACTTCTGTAGTTAAGTATAACTCTACCGCATCTCTCTTGAATTGAACAGAATAACTCTTAATTTGACGACTGCGTTTCAAACTTTCTTTTCCCATTGCTTTATAACTAGCTACCCATTTTTGAATAGTTGTTTTACTGGATATCCCATATTTGTTGGCAAGGAATAAATATCCTCCTCTTTGATTTAAATAATCTTGAACGATTTTCATTTTTAACTCATAGCTATATTTAGCCATAAAAATACCCCCAAAAGTTAGAATTTTTAGGTCTAACTTTTGGGGGTCGGCTCAGGTTCCCCAAATCTGGGCTTCTTTGATTTTTTAGTAATGCTCAGTTATTAAATTATTCAGCGTCGTCTTCCAATTGGTCATCTAAATCATCGTTCATCAAGTCTTCTTCTGTCTTATCAACATCCGGTATATCAGTCTCATTATTGTCTGCCTCACCGCATCCAACCAATAGCATTCCACCCATCATCAGCATAGCAAAAATCTTTGACAGCTTTTTCATTTCATATTCTCCTTCCATATCGTTAGTACTATTGTGTGTTCTTCCTATTTAAAAAGTATTAAATTAAGCGAAACATTAAAAGCAAAAACACTTCTGTTCCTTAAATACATCAGGACAAATAATGTGATGATATAAACTTTTAAGTTCATACCTAGTATAAATAAGTGATACAGTTTCATTTGCTTGTATCTTATCACGAAAAAGCTACTAACCAAAAGAAAGCGCTCTAAAAAAATTAATGACTCTCTTTTAATCATCATAAAAAGCACGAAATTTTTTATAAAAAAAGCAAGTACAGAGTATTGGCCCTGTACTTGCAAAAATTGTTCAGTATTCTATTAGTCTAAAATTTGAATGTCCATTTGACGACGACCAAATGACCATGCTGCGTCTAAGTCTTCCATGTGAATATCAATACGTGTGCCATTGATTGCGCCACCTGTATCTCCAGCAACAAATTCACCATAGCCAGGAATGAATACTTTCGATCCTAATGGAATGACATTTGGATCTACAGCAATAACTCTAGAGTTTTCTCTTAAGTCAATACCCATATAAGTGAAGTTACTTAAGCTTGCTTGGTTTCTAGAATAAGCCGTTGCTTCAACGGAAATCCAACGCCCGGCTTGCTCACTACTTGTATTTTCTGAAGAAGTAGATGCTTTCTCTTCAGCTTTTTTCGCTGCTGCTTGTTCGGCTGCCGCTTTTTCGGCTGCTGCTTGTTTTTCTTTTTTCGCTTCTTTCACTTCATCAGGTGTTTCTGTTTCTTTTACATCATCAGTAGATACATCATAACTAACAACATCTTCTTCTTTTTCTACAGAAATAACAGAAGAGTCCTTACTTAAATAAACAGTATTTCCAACTTGAATTAAACTACGGTTGTCAATATCATTCACTTTTACCAATTTATCCACAGAAACATCTGTTGCTTGAGAAACGCCCCATAAGGTATCTCCCCATTGGAAAGTATACTCTAGTGTTTCATCTTCATCAGAATTAGCTTTAGCTTCATTGATATCTTCTTCGATTTCTAAAACTGTACGTGGTGCCCAGTTTGAGCTTGCACTTGCTTCAGTATCATTTGCTAAGAACATTAGTCCTGCTGCTGATAAAGTAAGTCCTGCTTTGATAAATTTATTATTTCGAATAGTCATAAAAAAATTCCCCTTTTCATATAGTTCAATCGGTTAAGTTTATGTGTCAGATTTTTGTTTGCCCAGGACATCTCCCGAACAACTGTATGTATCTTACCACGACACTCCGAAAAGAAAAGGGGTTTGAACCTATTGTCACTTCCTTTTAGTTAGTTTGTATTATTCTTGACGCAATATAACATAATGATTGCGAAATAGAGCGTTTTTTGTAATAGTGTAATATAAAAAGCATCATAAACAGTAAAAAATTATAAACTTTAAAACATTTTAGAGAATTAATTGGTTACGGTCATTATAGTATTTTTTGTATCCTAAATAACTCGCAATGAAACTCGCAATACTCGTTACTCCTATAAGCATAAACATGACGACTACTTGATAGCGGATAGCTGCTGTTGGATTCACACCAGCAAATATAAGTCCTGACATCATTCCAGGTAAACTAACCAAGCCTACTGTCTTTGTTCTATCAATTGAAGGACTCATCCCTGTCTTGACACTCTCTCTGATAATACTCATTGATGCTTGCTTTTCAGTTGCACCCAGAGCAAGTTTTTCCAACACTTGTTGTCTTTGATCATTGAATTTATTATTTAATGACTGATAAGTTAAACCTATAGCAACCATTGCATTACTAGCAATCATCCCCGTAATAGGTACAATTTGTGAAGGAACCCAATCAATCACTCCTGATACAATCATCACACCTAATGTTAGAGTGGTACCTGCTCCAATGGCTACTAATGAGATGAACAGCGAATTGGATAGCCCCCCGCTTCGTTTGTGCGCATTAAAACCAGCATTGAAAACAATAAACAGAACCATTGCTAATGTGAGAAAGAAATTATCAACTTGAATAATATATTTTAAGAGATAGCCGATAGCAAATAACTGTATAACTGCCCTTACTCCTGCAATGAAAATGTCATTCCCTAAGTTTAACTTCTCCTTATAATCTACAAATATAGCTATCAAAAGTAACCCCGTTGATAGCAGTAATGAAAAAAAGCCGATTTCTAAATTAGATTCCATTAGTTAGTGTCCACCTTTCCATCTATAATACGTATAACGCGATTGGCACGTTTTATTTCTTCCTCGTCATGAGAAACTGATAGGATAGTTATTTTATCTTTATCATTGAGTTCTCCTATTATGTCATGTAAAATATTTTTATTTTCCATATCCAAAGAACTCGTCACTTCATCAAGCAAAAGGATATCAGGCTTATACAATATATTCCTTATTAAAGCAATACGTTGTTTTTCTCCACCAGATAGCTCTTTCACTTGTTTGCTTAGGTAAGACTTATCTAAGCTTACGCGTTCCAATAACTGAATACTTTTCGCCTCGTCAAATTTATCATCACGAATACTAGAAGGGAACGCAAGATTATCTTTCACTGTTGAATCAAAAAGTGCTGGATTTTGAAATAAATAAGATACTTTTTTCCTGTATTCTATCGGATTGATTTCTTGTATGTTTTTACCTTTATAAATAATGCTTCCTTCTGTTTGAGTAAGCATACTTGCAATGACTTTTAATAGTGTACTCTTTCCTCCACCAGATGGACCGGTAACCGTTATATGTTCTCCTTTATTAACTGAGAAATCTAAATGGCTCAATATTGTATTTCCCCCGACATTGAAACTTACATCATTGATTTCTAAAATTTTATTTGTCATTGATTAATCCTCTCCTACTTTTTTCTAAAGTATTCACTCTTAAACGCATTACTCTATCGCTTCACTATCCCATTCTTCTTGAGCCTCAGTAATTCTTTGGGCTTGAACTTCTTCTGATAAGTAGGTAAAGCCCTCCCCCGTCACTTCTTGAACGTGCGAAATAGTCATGAAAGCATTCGGATCAATCATTTCCACAATTCTCTTAACACGAAGGACTTCTCTACGATTAATAATAATATAAATAATTTCTTTCTCTTCTTTCGTGTAATAGCCTTTTCCATTTAAAAGGGTAATGCCACGTCCTAATTGTTGTTCGATTGCTTCAGCCACTTCGACATGTTTAGCCGATATAATAAAAAATGACTTTCTAGGATTTAATCCTTCAAGTATAAAATCAATGACTTTACTTTGAATATATAAATTCACCAATGTCAAAAACACATTTTCTGCACCAATAATAAAAGCACTCGGTACAACAATAAATATATCGATTAAAAGTAAGGCTGTAGGTATGTTCATTCCTGCATATTTCTGAAGGAGTTTGGCTATAATATCACTTCCAGCAGTTGTTCCGTGCCCTAACATTATTAATCCAATCCCTGCTCCCATAAACAATCCAGAGCCAATTGGAGCAAGCAAAGTTGTCTCAGGGATAAATGCCCAGTCTGTTACGACGAGCAATAGAACAGATATAATACCGTTCGCAACTAGTGTGTAGTATAATGTTCGTTTATCCAAAAATTTGTATCCAATTGCAAGTATGACGATATTTACAATAAAAATAGTATATGAAGGAGGAATTCTTAAGATGTAAAACAGAATCAGAGAAAATCCTGTTAATCCTCCTTCAGCCAAACCATTCGGTACGGTAAATACATTCACACTTATGGCATAGAGCAAAGAACCAATAAAAATAAGTGACAAATTTTTTGCCCTATCTTTAGTTACTATTTTATTTTTCATGTACGCCTCCTAATTTATAGACGCACTTACCATCAACATAGGTTGCATCCACTCGAATATTTTTTATTTCTGTATGTTCACATGTGAAAATATCTTGGTCCAGTATAACAAAATCAGCCAGATATCCTTCTTTAATCCTTCCTTTTTCTGTTTCTTCAAAAGATGCGTAAGCCCCTTCGTATGTGTAAGCATCAATGGCCTCATAGATATCCAGAGCTTCTTCTGGCAGGTAAGGTTCATTAGCTGAACCTGAGTCATTCAAGCGGTTTCTAGTGACTGCACATTGAATAGTATAAAAAGGATTAAATGATGCAATCGGCGCATCACTACTAAGAGACTGGTGAATACCACTATCTAAGATTGTTTTAAATAAGTAAGAGGTTTTCGCGCGTTTGCTTCCTATTCGCTCAGAAATAATCGGTATGTCATCGTTTAAAAATATAGGTTGTACATACGTCAAATAATTTTTCTTTTTTGTTCGTTCGATAAGATCATGGTCTGTAATTTGCATATGGTTAATCCCAAGTCTCAGCTTGTTAGGCCGCTCTCCCAAAGCGTTATCATAAGCATTAAGGACTGTCTCAATCCCTCGGTCACCTATAGCGTGAGTAATAACTTGATAGCCATTGTCTAACGCTTGCTTAACTCCCTTATAGAGTGTTTCTTCCGTCTTTGTCAACATGCCTAAGTTTCCTTCATCATCAGCATAAGGTTCTCTCAGAGCGGCTGTTCTTGAACCAAGCGTGCCATCAATGAAAAATTTAATCGGTCCGATTTTATTCCAATGTGTTCCTTCACGAAAAAAATGCTTTTTATTAAAGAAATCTGGTAAATATGTATCATTATTGAACCAAATTTGCTGATAAAAACGTAAGGTTAAACGTCCTTCTTTCTCCAATTCTTTATACAAGGATAACGTTTCCTCAATATTCTCATCTTTTGCATCATTTGTATGCACAGATGTTAACCCCACCTTATTAGCGCGATACATCGTATCAACAAGTTGCTCTTTAATTTTTTTACGAGATTTTTTCGGCATCTTTGCTTTAACTAGATCCACAGCACCTTCAGTCAAAATGCCTGTGAGTCTATCGCGTGTATCCCTTTTGATTTCACCATTTAAACGCGTCTTAGTTCCTTCACTAATATTAAAGTACTCCAGAGCAGCCGTATTCAAACTCATAACATGCCTATCGACACGCGTAAGTACAACAGGGACCTCTTTTGATATTGTATCCAAATCCCAGCGATCAGGCATTCTTTTTTCATCCGTAAACGCTGTGTGGTTCCAGCCTTCTGTGTACAAAATATCCTGATTCGTTAAGGTATTCTCTTTTATATAATCCTGACATCTTTTAATGAGCTCTGCCATCGAGGTTACGTCTGATATTGGTAGTAAACTTAAATAGTCAGACGTCATTAAAAAGTGAAGATGCGAATCTATAAAACCTGGCAAAACAGTCTTCCCCTTTAAATCAACGACTGTATATTCACTCTTTTGAATGGCCGTTTGCATACACGACTCATTTGTCCCCGTTTTTATAATTTTATTGCCTTCGACAACAAAAGCTTCTGTAAAAGAATGACGTTCCAAATAGACATGGCCATTTATAAATACTTTCATCAGCTCATCCTTTCAAAAATACGATAGCCTATATATTATAACGTTAAATGAAAAGCAATGCATTGTATCTCATAAAAAAAGATTTGGAATCACAAAGAGACTCGGGATTAAAAGTCCCAGTCTCTTTGTTAATTTTTTTATAGCCAGCTACCTGTGAATTGGTGGATGCCATGCGTGTTTTCTGTTGCTTCTACTTCTCTCGTCCAGTAGTCTTTTGGTGAGAAATAGTCACGTGGAAAAATGGTGCAGTTTTCCACTTCTTGCAAGGTATTGTTTGGTTTTAGTCCTCTTTCTTTCATTATTTCAGTAATTCGAATAACGTTAGTTTTTTCATCTCGTGATCCATCCGGCAATATGAACTCTCTATCTTCATAATCATTGAAAAGCTCTTCAATAAATGGATGATGTGGCTCTGCACCGATAATCCCCGTCGATATTTCTGTTTCGATTTCAAAACTAAAAAATGCAGGATGTTTTCGGAATTTATCTATTGGCTTAATCAGTTCCATATCGGTATCACAATATACGCCGCCATATTTGTTCAAGGCATACAGGCGGGCGACATCTGAAACAAAGGCCCAATCCTCTCTCTCATAAGCTTGTTTGACATAGGTGCCATGTTCATTAGGGTCAAAGTTAGACTCATCCCAACGTTTAATTTCCCAATCAGGACAATACTTTTTCCAACTTTTTAGACATTTTTCTTCTAGTTCGCCAAAGTCGTTGCCACCAAACCAAGCATAGTGAATGATCTTAGGTATCATAACACTCTCCCCCTCTAAATTATTACTTCTATTTTAACAAATCCCCAGTAGTAAAATCGATTAGAAGGACTTAATTCCTTTTTCGAATATAATTATAAAGATGTGAAATAAGTTAAATTGGCTATACAAAAGACGTCTGTTACTTTCTATATAACCCTTTTGCCTTTTTACATGATTGGCTTTCTGGTAAACTGAGCTAACTATAGAAAGGCATGAGGATAATGAGATTTATAAGAAAAATAATCACTTTATTATTAGTATTGATGATAGGGTTCTGGTTAGGATCGAGCGGATTACTTAATGGTACGCAAGTAGGTAAATGGATGAATACAGCTGTTGATTTTTTCCCAACGCAAACAGAAATACAAAAATTAACCTCTTCTCTGGATACGGCACCAACCATTGTGGAAGTACCTTCCAATAAATATGATGACACGAAAGCAGAAGAAGACAGTAAAACTATAGAAAAGACGACTCATACGGATGTCAATTATGACAGTGTGGAACAAAAAATATTAACACTGCTTAATGAATTAAGGCAAGAAAAGAATCTCAACACATTGTCCTCTAATGATGCCCTCAAAACAGCGGCTGATTTGAGGGCTAAGGAAACTGAAGAGTCTTTTTCACATACACGTCCTGATGGAAGAGGCCCTTTCACTGTTTTTGAAAATGAGACGATTGATTACTCATACAAGCGCGTTGGCGAGAATTTAGGCATGGCCACTTACTTTAAAAGTGAAGAAGAGATGGCTGAACTCCTTTTTAACGGCTGGGTCGAGAGTCAGGGACACTATGAGAACATGGTAACCCCAGAATATGAAGAGGTTGGTATTGGCGTCCACTATGATGGTGTTTATCTTTATGCTACTCAAATTTTTGGTACGCCCTTTTTTTAACACAATTGCAAAGCAGGCATGGGATTTTAATACCTCTCATACCTGCTTTTTTTGAGTAATCTGATAATACATTACTGCTTATACAGCTCTGGGCGCCTATCAATATAAATAGATCCGCTTTGGCGTGACTTACTAATTTCATTTAAGTCCAAGTTCCCCCATATAAGCATTTCTTCCATTCTTCCTGAAGCAATAGTCTTGCCCGAGGGATTAATAATACTTGAATGCCCACAAAAGTTTAGTTTTTTTGTCGTCCCAACACTATTTACGCCTACAACAAAAATCTGATTTTCTATTGCCCTTGCCGATAACAACGTTTCCCAAGCTAATAAATGGGGATACGTCCACGCAGCAGGAACAAAAAGTATTTTTATATCCTCTAATGCCATTTTTCTAATCCACTCTGGGAATTCTAAATCATAGCCAGTGACAAGTCCTACTTTTGTGCCATCAATTTCAAAAATGCCCATTTCACTTCCGGGGCTAAAAAATTCCTGTTCTTTAGACGTTCGATAGAGATGTACTTTATTATAAGTATGAATAAGCTTTCCAGTACGATCAAAAGAATAACTTGTATTGTAGAATTTCTCTTTCATTCTATTACCTACAGATCCGCCAATGATATTAACATCGTGTTCCTTTGCAAGTTCACTTAGAAATTGTTTGGTTTCATGTCCATCAGCATCTGCACACTCATCAATATTTGAGGGGTAATAAGATGTTTTCCACATTTCAGGTAAAACAATGACATCCGGTTTATTCTTCATAATGGCCATTCTGACATAGCTAATGACTTTATTCTTGTTTTTCATAGGTTGTTCAAATACTAAGTCAAGTTGAGCAATGGCTATCTTCATTTCATCATCTCCTACTTTTTGTTAACTCTATTTTACCAATAATTATTCAAGATGACTAAAGTCAGCCATTTAGGTAATCTTCTTTATAAGAAGCATAGTATAAAAAAGGAGCTCCCAATTTTGGGAACTCTTAGATAATATGACGTTTACATCTCTCGAATGAGTAAATTTTCTGTTATTTCTTGAATGATTTGTTTTTCTTTTGTGTTTGGAAGGCTCTCAATACGTTTCAAAGCTTTTTTAGTGTACTTTTCAGCCAATATTTTTGCTTCCTTAACTCCACCGGCTTCATATACAATTTGTTGAATTTTTTGAGCATCACTTTGGGTAATCGCACTTTCTTTTTTCAATAAGTAAGCTAATTCTTTTTTCTCTTTTCTTAGTGCAAAGATTATTGGAGCGGTGTATATACCTTGTCTTACATCTTCAAGAACTGGCTTACCTAAGTTTTTAGATGATTGCGTGTAATCCAACACATCATCCATAATTTGGAAGGCCATCCCTATATGACTTCCAATATAATAACAATTGCGGGCAAATGACTTTTTATCGCTGCCTTCCATTGCACCAGAAAAGCAAGCGAGAGCAAACAATTGGGCTGTTTTACCAGATATTTGAGTTAAATAGTCTCTAATAGACATATTTTGTTTGTAGCGTAAATGCATTTGGTTTAATTCACCCATTAAAATACGTTCCATACCCTTTGTATTAACGGTCATATCTTCGACTGAATCCGCATGCTTTGATAAGATACGGAAAACAACTGTAAATAAATAGTCTCCTGCATATACTGCAACATCTTTGCCATACTTTGATTGAATCGTCTGCTTTTTTCTCCTTGTTGAGGCCTCGTCGACAATATCGTCATGTATGAGTGTACTTGTGTGAAGCAATTCAATAGCCGCAGCCAGACTACGCGCCCTCTCAGGTGAATGACTATCACCAAATGATGAAAACAATAAGGCATATGCTGGCCGAAGGAGCTTTCCACCAGACTGGAGCATATCCAAAATAGCCGCTTCGATTTCTTTATTGCGGACAAATACTTCCTTATTGATCAGCTCGATTGTCTCTTTTAATTCAGCCTTTAATTCAGGATAGGAATCCCACATCGGATGTATCTGCATATAAATTCCTCTTTCTTTTTTTGACTCAGTTTTCTACGAAAAATCTTTTGATGATTGATATTTTTAGTGTACCAAAAACAATTTAAAACTTCTTGAGTGTAACATTTTTTCTTTTAAAGAACACAACTTAACACGGCTTTTTTTATAAAAAAAAGAATGAAGGAGAGCATTTTTCCTCCTTCACTCTTTTGCATTATTATATCATTCTATATTTATTTGCGTTTGTGTACAGGTTTAGTTTTCCCATACCACCAATTACCAGCAACTTTTTGAATCCAAGGAATAACGTAATAATCTAGTCCAAACGCACGTCCTGCTCCATTCATTAAAGCAAGAGCTACAAAGACAAACCAGATATTTACCCAATAGAACATCCCTGATAAGGTAAAGCTCATTACTAGGCCAATTGTTGCGGCACTTACTAACCAAGTAAATAATCCTGCAATTAGAGCTAATCCTATGCCAATCTCTACAAGAGTCATCACTTTTTGGAATATAAGTGCGATTTCAGGTGTTGGTATCATGAATTCCATAATCGTTTCAAACCAACCCGGCGCCTCTTTAAGAATCATCATCGGTTCTTCACCATAAACATAACTTAATCCAAAGATTGAGTCGGCTGTTGTTGTTTCAGCAGCTGCTGAAGCACCAGATGTTGCATCTTGAAGCCATGAGAACGGTAAGGCAACTCTATCTCCAAACCATGTTTCTGCACCGAATATCCCGAAAGCTTTTTTCAATCCTTCAACGAGCCACATGCTACCAAAGAAGACACGTAAAGGAACTGACCAAAGTACATTACCATATCGAGATAAGTGTCCACGGAATATATTGCGTTTATCTTTTATATGGAAGAATTCGTGGAAAATATATTGTACAGCATAATAGCCAGAACGTATTTCAAAGAAATATAATAAGTTAACTAAGTGTTTTACTAATATGGCAAAGAAACCAGAAAGATTTATTTTACCCAGTAATTCTGCAACACCATATGTTGATCCAATAGATACCATGAACCCTTGATAATTACTTTCATGTTTATGTTTTTCTGTTCCTTCAATATCTGCTGCAATATTATTAGCGGCAGTATGTCCTGTCTGTTGTGCAGCTTGGACAATTTGTGGTGTTGGAGCCCCGCCTTCTTCTATATAATAAACGAGGTCGCCAATGACATATACATTGTCATATCCTTTAGCTTCCATATATTCATCTACAACTAAACGATCAGCACGTGCCTTCTCTATACCAAACTCTTCTGTGTCGGAGTTTGCCTTAACACCAGCAGTCCAAATCAATGTATGTGTTGGAATAATCTCTCCAGATTTCAATTCAATATGATCAGATGCAACTTTAACTATAGGAGAGCTTTTTAGAATTTTAATGCCTCTTTTTTCCATATAGCGTTCTGCTTTATCAGCATTTTTACGAGAAAGCATATTCAAAATAGTCGGGATCGCTTCAACAACGATTAATGAAATCTCATCAGGGTCAACTCTGTGGTCTTTTGCTAGTCTTTCTTTCCAATCTGCAAGTTCACCAATCATTTCGATACCAGTGAAACCTGACCCACACACAGCGAAGGTTAACATTGCTTTACGTTTAGCATCATCACGAACAAATGCAGCTTCTGCTACAGTTTCTTCAATGTGCTCACGTATCTTAACCGCATCTTCCATTGACCAAAGCGTAAAGCCATGTTCTCTTACTCCTGGCGTACCATAATCATTGGGCTCGCCACCCATTCCTAGGACAAGATAATCAAATGAATATGATCCATTTTCAGTTGAAACGATATTATTATCGTGATCGATATTTTCTACATTGTCAGTTACCAATTTTACATTCTTTTTACGACTAAATAGGCGTTGTAAATCGAATTGTATGGCCTCAGGCTCTACTCGTCCACCAGCAACTTCATGAAGTTCAGTCATGTACGTCTGATACGGATGGCGATCGATTAATGTTATCGTAACATCCTTATTTTTTTTGAATTTTTTAGCAAGTTTTTTGGTTGCTGATACACCAGCAAAGCCGGCGCCAACGACAACGATATTTTTTTTAGTCATTACTCGCACTCCTTAATATATTATTTAATAATCAGTTTAAACAAACATTATTCACTATATTTAAGTTATTATAATTATATTCACAGTACAATAAAATCTTATACACGTTATTTTTCACTCATTAATGTTTAAACCTTCACATGCAACAGTGCTTATTATACATTAGTAGAAAATAATTGTCTAGATATTTTATGACAAAAAGTAATTACTAAAAGTAAATATTAACGTTTTGTGACAGTAAGTGTTACGTAGTGTTTATTTAACTCTTCCGTACTATTTATTTTTGTCAGTTATATTGAATTTTTCTTCACATTTTCCCAGAACAATATATTTTTATGGTATAATCCATAGCAGTTAACTAAATTATACATTTCATGCATAAAGTTATTCAAACAATTAAATAAGAGAAGGAAGTGCAAGATGAGTTTTACTGTCTTTTTGAAATTAGTCGAAATCCAAACAAAAATAGCAAGTCTATTCCCTTTTTTACTAGGTGTATTGTTCTCCGCCTATTATTTTTCTGAATTTGATTTATCCAATACCATCCTCTTCTTTGTAGCAATGATTTTATTTGATATGACGACAACCGCAATTAATAATTTAATGGATTTTAAAAAAGCTAAAGATGATCATTATCGAAAAAATACGAATATCATTGGTCAAGCTGGGATATCAAAAAAATCAGTGGTTCGTCTCATACTATTTATGCTTCTTTTATCAGCTGCATTAGGTATACTGCTTGTTTATCAAACAAGTATTTTGTTATTAGCCATTGGTGCTGTATGTTTTGGTATTGGTATTTTTTACACGTATGGACCTATACCTATTTCCAGAACTCCTCTCGGCGAAATTTTATCTGGTTTAACAATGGGCTTTGGCATTTTCTTTATTTCAGTATTTATCAATGATACAAATAGCGACTTAGTCCACATAGCTTTCGACGGCGCAGAGTTTTTATTGGGAGGTAACATGCTGGACATTTTTTCAGTCTTCTTTGTATCTCTTCCAACTGTATTCCTTATTGCCAATATTATGCTTGCCAACAACACATGTGACCTTGAAGAGGATATCGCTAATCATCGGTTCACACTCCCTTTTTACATTGGAAAAGAAAAGGCAGTGCAGTTATTTAATTTATTGATGTTTTTCTGTTACGCAGTGATTGCTGTTTCTGTATTACTAGGGTATCTTCATCCCATTATGTTAGGAATTTTCCTAACTTCTCCACTGATCAAAAAGAATTTAAATGCTTATAATGAAAAACAAATAAAACGCGAAACATTTGTTGTGGCCATTAAAAACATTGTTTTATTTAGTAGTGTAGAAGTCCTTCTTTTGACTATCAGTTTATTTTTTAAATGATATTTTTTAGCGCCAAAAAGTATAAAATTAAAAATAAAAACTCCCAGATTACCGAAAGGGTAATCTGGGAGTTTTTAATGCTTTATTGTAAAAAAGGTATACGGTTATTACATCATACCGCCCATGCCACCTGGATTCATTCCACCGGCTGGTTCATTATTTTCTTCAGATATATCTGCTACAGCTGCTTCTGTTGTAAGAAGAAGTGCAGAAACGGAGGCTGCATTCTGTAAGGCAGAACGTGTTACTTTAGTTGGGTCGATGATTCCTGCTTCAACCATGTTTACCATTTTTCCTGTTGAGGCATTGAAACCGATACCTGTTTCAACATGTTTTAAGCGTTCCACAATAACACTACCGTCTAAGCCGGCATTTTGTGCAATTTGACGGACAGGCTCTTCAAGCGCTCGTAAAACAATTTTAACCCCAGTTGCTTCGTCATCCGAAACATCAATAGCTTCTAAATCTTTCAATATATTGATATAAGCTGTTCCACCACCTGCTATAACGCCTTCTTCGACTGCAGCGCGTGATGCATTCAAAGCGTCTTCAATACGTAATTTACGCTCTTTTATTTCTGTTTCAGTCGCAGCGCCGACTTTGATTACAGCAACCCCGCCTGCTAATTTAGCAATACGTTCTTGAAGTTTTTCACGATCAAATTCAGACGTTGTTTCTTCAGCTTGCGAACGTAGCATATTTACACGTTGTTCAATCGAAGCTTTATCCCCAGTTCCTTCAACAATGGTTGTATCGTCTTTAGTCACAACTACTTTTCCGGCTGAACCCAATTGGTCGATTGTCATATCTTTTAAATCTAATCCTAATTCACTTGTTATGACAGTGCCGTTTGTTAATGTAGCAATATCTTCTAGCATCCCTTTACGGCGATCTCCAAAGCCAGGCGCCTTAACAGCAACAACATTCAGTGTGCCACGGATTTTATTTAAGACTAATGTCGGTAATGCTTCTCCCTCAATATCATCTGCAATAATCAACAACGGGCGATTCTGTTGCATAATATCTTCAAGTACAGGCAAAATATCCTGAACAGATGTAATTTTTTTATCTGTTATCAAGATATATGGATTATCCAAATTAGCTTCCATTTTTTCATCATCAGTCACCATGTACTGTGATAAATAACCACGGTCGAATTGCATACCTTCTACAACTTCTAATTCTGTTTCGATTCCTTGTGATTCTTCGATAGTTATAACACCGTCACTGCCTACTTTTTCCATAGCATCTGCAAGTAAATGTCCGATTTCTTCGTCGCCTGAAGAAATAGCTGCAATCTGTGCAATAGATTCTTTATCAGCTACTTGTGTTGATATTGCTTGAAGTGATTCCACTGCTTTTCTCGTAGCTAATTCAATCCCTCTACGAATGCCAACAGGGTTTGCGCCAGCTGTTACATTTTTCATTCCTTCATTAACAATGGCTTGTGCTAAAACAGTTGCTGTTGTTGTACCATCACCAGCAATGTCATTTGTTTTGCTTGCAACTTCTACAACTAGTTGAGCACCCATGTTTTCAAACTTGTCTTCTAATTCAATTTCTTTTGCAATCGTCACACCATCATTGGTAATTTGTGGTGCGCCAAAAGATTTATCTAAAATAACATTACGCCCTTTTGGACCTAAGGTAACTTTCACTGTATCTGCTAATTTATCTACTCCACGAAGCATTGCGGCGCGGGCATCTTCAGAAAATTTTATTTCTTTAGTCATGTTTTAATTCTCTCCTTCTTAAATTATATTGAAAATTAAATACGCGATCGTAATCTATTAGTCGATAATAGCTATGATGTCAGTGTCTTTGACAACTAAATATTCTGTCCCTTGATACTTTATTTCGGAACCTGTATATTTCTCAAAAACAACTTTATCATTAACTGAAACTAGAGGTTTTGCATAGTCCCCATTGTTAAGAAGCTTTCCCTCTCCTACAGCTACAACTTCTGCTGTTTGAGGTTTCTCTTTTGCGGAATCTGGCAATACTAATCCGCTCGCTGTTTTTTCTTCTTCTTTTTTCACTTCAAGAAGTACACGATTTCCCAAAGGTTTTAACATAGTGTAATCCCTCCAAAAATATTTGATTGGTTTTATTTTCCACAATGTAATCAGTGAAAACTTAGTTTTAGCACTCGTCACGTCAGAGTGCTAACTCCACTTCTAAGTATATTCAAAACAGACGTATCTTGCAAGCCAAATCTAAAAAAAACGTAGCTCATAGTTTATGGAAAAACAAAGTGTTTTGTGTTAGATTACTAGTATTGTATAAAACATATAAAAGGATGTCTTTAATGAATAACTCAACTTTGAACAAAAAAGCAGCAACACGTATCATTTTTCTTTTCATACTGATCCAGCTTTTAGCAGGTATCATTCCTTTATTCTTACCTGAATCGCTAGGTGCGGCTAGGGCACTCATTCCTTCACTCGTCTTTTTTTCTTTAGGTGCTATAGGAATGATTTTCATTGAAAAAAGATTCAATATGTCCTTCGCCTTTGAGGAAAAAATTTCCAAACGAAAGAAAGATATTCTGCTCTGGGGTGTTTTGGGTGTATTCATAGCATTGTTCGCTCAAAATATAGCTAATTTTATTGAAGTTCAGTATTTAGGCTCTGGGACAGAATCCGTCAACACTCAGATGCTTGTCGAATTTGTTAGAAGTTACCCAATATTTATAGTGATTATAGGTGTAGCCGGTCCTATCATGGAAGAGTTTGTTTTTAGAAAAGCGATATTTGGAATGCTTATTGAAAAAACTGGTGGCATAGGTGCAGCTGTTATAAGTTCTCTACTTTTTGCTTTCATACATTTCGATGGCTTTCTATTAGTATATTCAGCCATGGGCTTTGTGTTTTCTTGGCTTTATTTCAAGACTAAAAACATTTGGACGCCTATCCTTGCTCATAGTCTGATGAATATCATAGCTGTTCTAGCCAATTTATATTTAACTCAATAATCTAAGATACTTTATCTCAGAAAGGACTATTATGACAAAAAAACAATTACAACTTCAAATCATGTTCCAATATATACTATTTGCTCTCTTTCTCTTTTTCACCATTGATTCTGTTGCCTCAGGTGGATGGGGATTTTTCTCATATTTATTCGCTCTTTTTGCAACAAAAGATTTTGTTAATGGAACACGTTTAGCACAGGCGTATTTTAGGATCAAGAAAAATAAAAAAAAATAAAAAAGCGATCGCTCTTTGAAAATTAATTCAAAAGCGATCGTTTTTCAGGTTCTATAATTAATCGTGTTGGTGAGTTCTAAAAACTCACTGGCACGTTTTTTTGTATATCAATAGAAAAAGGTCAGTAGATTCCCTTATAATTAAGTCGACCAAAACCAATCAAAGGAGAATCTACATGACCCACTCTCATATTATACGAAATTCATTAAATATTAAAGACGAAAACATTATTTTTGATGTAAATAATTATCTTTGTATAGAAGAAAAGATAAAAGGAGTAAACTACTTAGTTTATCAAGCCACACTTACATACAAGCCGAAGGCTTGTCATCACTGTGGATCAGTTAATGAGAACTATTCGATCACTAAAAATGGCACCAAAACATCTACGAT
>NZ_FNYW01000010.1 GCF_900109085.1 Alkalibacterium gilvum
CTTTAAGGAAGTAAGACCCCTGAAAGATTATCAGGTAGATAGGCTGGAAGTGGAAGCATAGTGATATGTGGAGCGGACCAGTACTAATCGGTCGAGGACTTAACCACATTAATGTTGGATTAAGGGTAAAGATGCGGTGTTGTTAAAAAACTTTGTGTGTACATGAATCAACGATCCAGTTTTGAGAGAACAAGGTTCTCATCAATTAAAGAAGAGTCACTGTGCGGTGACGATGGCGGGAAGGATCCACCTGTTCCCATTTCGAACACAGCCGTTAAGCTTCCCAGCGCCGAGGATAGTGAAGGGTTTCCCTTTGTGAAAGCAGGACGTTGCCGTGCAGCTCTTTTTTTTTATTAAAATAGGCTATAATTCCGCAATAGCTCAGTTGGTAGAGCGCATGACTGTTAATCATGATGTCGCAGGTTCGAGCCCTGCTTGCGGAGTTTTTATATGCTCATTTCTCATAAAAAAATAAGAACAGGCGCATTTCATTTGAAATGCGCCTGTTCTTTACATTTACTCACTACTATTAAAATGATAAATGGGCTCTTCTTTTTTATCATCAAAATCAACAACTAAGTCATATCTATTAAAAAACCAGTCATCTTCTTTACTTGTAAAGTAAGTGATACCATTAATTTCTTTTTTTCCTAATAGGTTTCCCTCTGGTTTCTCAGCATTCATTCCAACTGAGAAACCGTCATGAACTTCTGTGTTTCCATATACTTTTCCATAAAAGTGAACCCCATCACCTGGCTCTAATGCCATCTCGTTTTCAAACCAAAAAACCGCTTTATCTGTTATTTTAATATTCATATATATTTCCTCCATTATATCATTTGTTATTCTTCAAGGTAAGGTCTGTCTTGGGTAACTTATTCGCGATAGGGAATCCATTTAGGCATAGACAAGAGTGTTTTCCATAGTGAATCAGGAATATAATAAGACACTCTTTCATTTTTCTTTAAATAGCTGTGTATTGAATCTTTTTTTCCATTTTCAACTTTTTGTACCCATTGAGGATCTACAAGCAATTGCTTTCCCAGAGAAACTAATTGCGAATATTCTAGAGCTTTTTCAGCATCATCTGGCGTTTTAATCGAACCTACACTAATTAAAGGGACTCTGTTATTTATATATTCACCGATTGATTTTGGAATCTGGTGTTGATAATTGCGAAACCCGACTAATGATGGTTGATAATAGTAATTAACGGATAAATGAAGATAATCGATATTTTCATTTATCAAGCAATCAATTAGAAAAAAAGTGTCTTCAATTCTTATTCCAGGCTTTTCGATTTCTTCTGGTGAAAACCGATAACCAAGAAGAAAAGGTCGATCAGAGTGCTTTTCGATGATCTCCTGACAATGCTTTACAACTTCTATTGGGAAGGCAACACGATTTTTCAATGATCCTCCCCATCTATCTTTTCGTTGATTTGAGTGTGGTGAAAAAAACTGCTGCATAAGATAAGTGTTTGCGCCGTGAAGTTCAACACCATCAAAGCCTGCTTTGATCGCTCGCTTAACGGCAGATCCAAACTGATGTATAAGAATGTTTATCCCACCGTCTGTGAGCTCTTTTGGAGTATCAGCCCATTTTCTTTCTGCACGGATGGGGGAAGGGCACACAGGCTGTCTGCCACCGTTAAATTTAGTCTGGCTCATTCGGCCACCATGGTAAATTTGTAAAATCGCCTTTGCGCCCTGCAGTTTTATTGTTTTCGCTAATTTACTCAGCCCTTCAATGTGCGTGTCTTTTGCAATACTCATACCATTTGGAAAAGCCTGGCCTTCTGACGATATGTATGCACAAGCTGTGATAACTGCACCTGGACCATTTGCTCTTACCAAATAATAGATCAGTTCTTCATCAGTTATTTCACCTTCTGTTGTGCTTGAACTCGTTGTCATAGGAGCCATTAGAATTTTATTTTTTAGGGTTATATTCTTTTGAAAGGAAAAAGGTTTCAAAAAAGTGTAAGTCATTTATCTTCCCTCCGACTGAATTAAATAATGATAGTATATTTGAATGATTTATAAAACTAAACTGCTTATTCTAAATAGAATAAGCAGTGTTGTCAATTAAGTGGGCATGGGGTAGTTTGTAAACTACAATGAAACGACTCCCCTTAATAGAGTGTTTATATTAGTATAGTACATTTATTATGAATAATCCAAAGAGCTCTGAGGAGTGTCACGCTTGAATGTCTGATAGGAAAATTAATCAGAGACTGATCAGTTTTCCTTAGATTCCATATTAAAATGACGCTTAAGTCATTCCTTCAGCACTATGCACAAGATAGCCATAATGATTTTGGTCACGTTTACATAGCGCGAAGAAAGTGTTTTCAATATAATAAGAAGTATCAGATGAAGCTTTAATCACTGAAGATTGACTAAATAAATTTATTAAAGAAGGGTGTTTTTACCTATGGTAGAAATGGCAATGAAAAATATTTATAAACGTTATGATAATGCAGATGATTTTGCAGTCCAAGATTTTGATATGCGTGTTAAAGATCGCGAGTTTATCGTGTTTGTTGGACCTTCCGGATGTGGGAAATCAACAACTCTTCGAATGATTGCTGGCTTGGAAGAAATCACTGATGGAGAATTGTGGATTGGTGATAAAATGATGAATGACGTTGCTCCCAAAGATCGGGATATCGCGATGGTATTTCAAAACTACGCCTTGTACCCACATATGACTGTATTTGATAATATGGCTTTTGGTCTCAAATTACGTAAATATAAAAAAGATGAAATAAAAAAACGTGTTGATAATGCAGCTGATATTTTAGGTTTAACCCCCTTATTGGACCGAAAACCTGCGGCGTTATCTGGTGGACAACGTCAGCGTGTAGCCTTAGGACGTGCAATTGTTCGTGATGCTAAAGTCTTTTTAATGGATGAACCTTTATCAAACTTAGATGCAAAACTTAGAGTGGCGATGCGTGCGGAGATAGCTAAATTACATCAACGTTTAAATACAACGTCTATTTACGTTACCCACGATCAGACAGAAGCAATGACGATGGCGGATCGTATTGTTATTTTGAAAGATGGCTTCATCCAACAGATTGGCACACCCAAAGAAGTCTATGATTCTCCAGTCAATGTTTTTGTTGGTGGATTTATAGGATCGCCTGCTATGAACTTCTTTGACGTCACTCTTAAAGGCAATCACATAACGAATTCAGACGGATTAGATATAGAGGTGCCTGAAGGTAAAGTGAAATTACTTCATGAAAAAGGGTATAAAGATGGATCGAAATTAATTTTTGGTATTCGTCCTGAAGATATTAAAAGTGAACAAGTAGCTTTAGAAGCCTCACCGACATCAATAGTGAAATCAAAAGTTACTGTCTCTGAATTACTAGGAGCTGAAACAATGCTTTATTCACAATTAGGCGATATCGAATACATCGCACGTGTTGATGCACGAGATTATCATAAACCTGGTGAAGTAGTGGAATTAGCCTTTGAAATGGGTAAATCACACTTTTTCGATCCAGAATCAACAAATGTCATTCGTTGATTTAATCAACGCTAGAGTGTTCTTGCGCAAAACCTCTCTGATATACAATTATATCAGAGAGGTTTTTTATAATACGCATTTATGTTGGAGTGGATTTAGTGTAAAATGGAAGTATTATAAAGATGGTTAAAAAGGGAGGCTAATTCGCATGTTTTCTAAGTGCGAAGCGTATAATGTCTAAAGTAAGAGGATTTGAAATTGTATCAAAATATAAAGATATGGAAATAACTTTACCAAAGCGTGCAACAAAAGGATCAGCAGGTTATGATTTAATGGCTGCAAAGGATATCATCGTCCCGTCCGTATTCAAAGCATTACAGGGAAAGACTCAATCTGAACCAATGAAATCAACACTCATACCTACAGGGATCAAAGCTTATATGCCTGAGAATGAGTACTTACTTCTAGCTAATCGTTCTAGTAATCCAATGAAGCGCCAATTAGCCGTACCCAACGGTATTGGGATAATTGATTCGGATTATTATAATAATGACAACAATGAAGGAGAAATTTTTGTTCAAGTCATTAACTATGGTATGGATGACTTAGAGATTGCCAAGGGGGAACGGATTGCTCAAGGTATTTTTTCAAAGTATGAAGTCGCAGACAAGGAAGAGAAATTTTTTGATCAGCGTACAGGTGGCTTCGGTTCATCCGGAAAATGAAAGAGTTAAGATTTATTTTTGACATTCAAAAATATACAATATATACCAATATCTAAGCTAAAGGGGTCTATGAATTGGCAAAAAAGAAAGCAACCGTATTTGTCTGTCAGAATTGTGGCTATGAGTCTCCAAAATATCTCGGGAAGTGTCCGAGTTGTGGGACGTGGAATCAGATGGTTGAAGAAAAACTACCTGATCAATCTGATAGTCGAAGTCGCGTGACAATGTCAGGAAAAGCATCTAAAGCAGAACCCATAACAGATATAACGATTGAAAAAGAAGAACGAGTTAAAACTAAAATGGCTGAATTTAACCGTGTTTTAGGTGGTGGCGTTGTTCCAGGATCCCTTGTCCTTATTGGTGGAGACCCAGGTATTGGTAAATCAACCCTACTCCTACAAGTTTCTGCCCAGTTAAATCAACAAGGTGGAAAAGTACTTTATGTTTCAGGTGAAGAAAGTGCGGCTCAAATTAAAATGAGGGCAGAACGCTTAGAGTTACGGGGAACAGATTTTTATTTATATGCGGAGACTGAAATCAGTGCTATACAAGGAACCATCGAAAAGCTGAAACCGGATTATGTAATCATTGACTCGATTCAAACCATGCACCATGTGAAAATCGATAGTGCTTCTGGAAGTGTGTCGCAAGTTAGGGAATCAACATCCACGCTTATGCAGATAGCTAAAATGAATGAAATTGCCATCTTTATTGTCGGTCACGTCACTAAAGAAGGGGCAATCGCTGGACCACGAATGCTAGAACATATGGTAGACACAGTATTGTATTTTGAAGGAGAGCAGCATCATACCTTTAGGATTTTACGAGCAGTCAAAAATCGATTTGGCTCAACAAATGAAATTGGTATATTTGAGATGCGTAATGGTGGATTGAAAGAAGTTTTGAACCCATCGCAGCTCTTTTTAGAAGAACGACTAGCTGGAGCAACGGGTTCGGCAGTTGTGGCAGCTATGGAAGGAACGCGACCGATGCTTGTTGAAATTCAGTCGCTGATTTCTCCAACGGTATTTGGCAATGCCAAACGAACATCCAGCGGTTTGGACTATTCCCGTGTTTCTCTGATCATGGCAGTGCTTGAAAAGCGTGCAGGCTTGTTACTTCAAAACCAGGATGCCTACCTTAAAGCAGCGGGTGGCGTAAGACTGGATGAACCTGCGATTGATTTATCTATTGCTATTAGTATCGCATCAAGTTACAAGGAAAAAGAAACGCGTCCAACTGACTGCTTTATTGGAGAAATTGGTTTGACGGGTGAAATACGAAGCGTTTCTAAAATTGAACAACGTGTTAAAGAAGCAGCTAAATTAGGATTCAAACGGGTATTTATACCAAAAAATAATAAAGATGGATGGGAAATGCCTGACAAAATTGAAGTGATTGGGTGTACAACCTTATCTGAAGCGATAAAAAAAGCGTTTATATAAAAAAAGGTGGATACTTTCGTATTTGCAGTTAAGGTTGGTATACTGATAAAGTGTAAGAGAATTTATAGACAAAGAGGAGGGAGTAAATGGTAAAGAAAGTAATCTTACTCACATTTGTACTCGTTGGAGGTAGCTTAGGCTATAACGTCTTTCCAGGACTTATCTCCAACTGGAGTGAGGCGCCCACGTGGTTGATGAATCCAATTATCGGCATGGTTTTAGGTGCAGGGATATTTTATATCGTGTCATTATCTACAGTAACACCTATAAAAAAAGGGTTAGTAAAAATTGAAAAAATATTCAGCGAAATGAGTACGACCTATCTTATGTTCGGAAGCATTGGTGCGATTATTGGACTTATTCTTGCTTTATTATTTAGTTATGGCTTAAATGCTCTGAATATTATTTTTATAAGCGATGTATTACCGTTCATATTAACCGTTATCTTAGCCTACGGTGGTTTTCAGCTGGGAACATCAAGAAGAGAAGAAATTCGACGATTGTTTGTACCTAAAACAGAAACACAAGAAAACAGTGATGTTTTGGAAAGAAAAGAAGGAGAGACCTTTCGTAAATATAAAGTTCTAGACACCAGTACAATTATCGATGGACGTATTTTAGATGTTGTTAGAACTGGATTTCTAGAAGGAGTTCTCGTTGTCTCTCATTATGTACTAAAAGAGTTACAATACATTGCGGATTCATCAGATAGTCTTAAACGCGTGAGAGGGCGACGTGGACTAGATATTTTAAATGCGCTACAAAAAGAAAAAAGTATTGCACTTGAAATGGATGATAGCGATATTCCAGAGACAGAAGAAGTTGATTTGAAGTTGGTTCATCTGGCGAAAAAATTGGATGGTATGGTTATTACTAATGACTTCAATTTAAATAAAGTGGCGGAGTTCCAAAATATCCATGTGTTAAATATCAATGAATTAGCTAACGCCGTAAAACCTGTCGTCATACCTGGCGAAGAAATGACAGTTATGGTTGTTAAGCATGGTACTGAACGTAGTCAGGGTGTGGCTTATCTTGATGACGGTACGATGGTTGTTGTAGAAGAAGGGAAGCATCACGTCAACGAAACTGTTGATGTAATAGTGACAAGCTCGCTTCAAACAAATGCGGGACGTATGATATTTGCTAAATTATCAAATGAAAAAAAATCGTTAAATAACCATAAGCAATTATCTCACTGATAGATTAAAATAGTCTCAAAACAGAACAATCTAAATTTACTTTTCTGAGTCATTTATAATGGAACCGTTCGTCTAGAAAGAATATTTTTATTGGTTTGAAATCGATAAATGAATAGTTTCAAGATGTTGAACGATTAAGTTTAAAGGTAATGCATTAATCAATTATGGTAGAAGATTAAGTGAAATAATGGTAAGTTTATACTACTAAGACTATAAAATGAATGAACAGGATAAGGAGTAATCAATTATGACAGAAAAAGTCCGCGTACGTTATGCACCAAGCCCGACGGGACATTTACACATCGGGAATGCACGTACAGCATTATTCAATTATTTATTTGCCCGTCACCACGGCGGAGATTTTATCATCCGTATTGAAGATACAGATAGAAAAAGACAAGTTGAGACAGGAGAAACGAGTCAACTAAACAACTTGAAATGGTTGGGTATAGACTGGGATGAAAGTTCAGATGTGGGTGGCCCCTATGGCCCTTACCGTCAATCAGAGCGTAAAGATATCTACGACCCACTTATCGATCAGCTCTTAACAAGCGGTCATGCTTACAAATGTTATTGCACAAGTGAGGAACTTGAAGCAGAGCGTGAAGCACAAAGAGCTCGTGGAGAAATGCCACATTATAACGGAAAGTGTGCCCATTTGTCTGCTTCAGAACAAAAAGCTAAGCAAGAAGAAGGCATCACACCTGTTATTCGTTTTCGTATACCAAAAGGTGGAACATATACATTCGACGATATGGTAAAAGGTGATATTACTTTTGAATCGGATTCAATTGGTGGCGACTGGGTTATTCGTAAACGTGATGGCATGCCCACGTATAACTTTGCTGTAACAGTAGACGACCATTACATGAAAATCTCTCATGTCCTAAGAGGAGACGACCATATTGCCAATACACCTAAACAAATAATGGTATATAATGCATTTGGTTGGGAACCCCCACGTTTTGGGCATATGACTTTGATTATCAATGCTGAAACAGGTAAGAAATTAAGTAAACGAGACGAAACAATTTTACAGTTTATTGAACAGTATCGTGAACTAGGCTACTCTTCTGAAGCTTTATTCAATTTTATCACGTTATTAGGCTGGTCTCCTGTCGGCGAAGATGAATTATTCTCCAAAGAGTCATTTGTTGAAATGTTTGATCATAATCGCTTAGGCACGTCACCAGCTGCCTTCGATGCAGGTAAATTGGAATGGATCAGCAATCAATACATGAAAAATATGGACCTTGACGAATTGACCCTGAAAGCAACACCACATCTTGTAGAAGCAGGGTACGTCAAAGCTAATCCTACTGAAGAAGAAAGCCAGTGGGTCACGAAATTAGTTGGCTTATATCAAGAGCAGATGAGCTATGCTGCACAGATTACTCAATTAGCCAGTTTGTTTTTTGAAGATAAAATCGAGTGGTCAGAGCAAGCGCAAGATGTATTAAAAGGAGAAACGGTACCAACCGTTCTTGATGCCTTTACTGAACAACTTAGAACAGTTGAACCTTTTGAAGCAGGAGAAATTAAAAAAGCTATCAAGGCTGTCCAAAAAGAAACAGGAATCAAAGGGAAGAATCTCTTTATGCCTATCCGTGTAGCGGTTTCCGGACACGAACACGGGCCTCAACTAAACGACACAATCGAATTGTTGGGAAGAGAAAAAGCCATTGGAAATATTAACAAAGCGCAAGATTTAATTAAATCCTTTTAAGGCATAAAACTGTTTAGAAGGTTAAAGCCATGCAACCTGTATTTCTCTTAAATGGTTGTATGGCTATCTTTTTGATAAATGGTATTCATTTTGATCGTTAAAATCATATATAAAGGAGTCTTCTACTATGATACACATTTATAATACATTGACACGGAAAAAGGAAACGTTTATTCCGCTGGAAGAAGGCAAAGTGAAAATGTATGTTTGTGGCCCAACGGTCTACAATTATATTCATATTGGGAATGCAAGAAGTACCGTTGCATTCGACACGATTCGTCGCTACCTTACTTATAGAGGATATAATGTAGATTATGTCTCCAATTTTACAGATGTGGATGACAAAATTATAAACGCAGCCAAAGAGCTTGGAAAGACAGCACCAGAAGTGGCTGATAAATTTATAGAAGCATTTTATGCAGACACACAAGCGCTAGAAGTAAAAAAACCAACCCATGCGCCACGTGTGATGGATAATATTCCTGAAATCATTGCGTTCGTAAAGGCGCTGATTGATAACGGCTATGCCTACGAAGCGCAAGGAGACGTTTATTACCGTACCCGTCGCTTTGAAAAATATGGAGAGCTCAGTCGTATTTCTTTGGATGATTTAGAGTCAGGTGCCAGCAATAGACTGGGTAATGAAACAAATAAAAAGGAAGACCCCTTAGACTTTGCTTTGTGGAAATCTGCTAAAGCAGATGAAATCAGTTGGGAAGCCCCTTGGGGAAAAGGAAGGCCGGGTTGGCACATTGAGTGTTCAGTAATGGCTACGAAATATCTGGGTGATACCATTGATATACATGCTGGCGGACAAGATCTTGCTTTCCCACACCATGAAAACGAAATTGCTCAGACGGAAGCTAAAACACATCAAACGTTTGCTAATTATTGGATGCATAATGGTTTTGTAACGATGGATGAAGAAAAGATGAGTAAATCTATCGGGAATGTTGTGCTCGTTAAAGAGCTACGCAAGCAACATGACCCGAAAGCCTTACGATTCTTTATGTCAACAGCTCATTATCGTCGTCCAATCAATTATTCGCTTGACGCCATAGAAGAAGCTAAGACAAACCTTAGTCGTATTGAGACGGCTTATTTCAACGCCTCACATCGATTAAAACAAGCAGAGCCCGCAATCGAATCAGATAATGATAAAATGAATGAACTGGAGTCACTTAAAGAATCATTTATCAGTCATATGGATGATGACTTCCAGTCACAAAATGGGATCACAATCGTTTATGACCTTGTCCGCTTCCTTAACCGTTATCTTAAAGAATCAACCGTATCTAAAGTGGTTATTGAGTTTGCCATGCAACTGATAGAAGAATTTATGTATGTCTTTGGTATAACAATTGAAGCAACGCATGATTTGTTGGATACGGATATTGAAAATTTGATCAAGGAAAGAAAAGAGGCTCGACTAGCGCATGACTTTAAGCGTGCTGACGAAATTAGAGACCTTTTGAAAGAGCAGAACATTATACTTGAAGACACTGCTCAAGGTGTACGTTGGAAACGAGGTGAATAAGATGAGTCGAACCGTTGATCCAAAACAATTAAATGGCTTAGCTTTAGCATATATGGGAGATGCTGTTTATGAGCAAGCTATTCGTGAGCATCTTATTTATACAGGGAAAACGAAACCAAAGCGCCTGCATGTTTCGGCAACAGCTTATGTATCAGCTAAAGCTCAGGCCTACCTCGTGGAAAGTATGCTGGGCCAGGAACTGCTTACTGAAGAAGAAACAACGTATTATAAGCGTGGACGTAATGCCAAGAGTTATACGAAAGCTAAAAATGCTGATACAAAAACATATAGTCAGTCAACTGGTTTTGAAGCGCTATTTGGCTTTTTATATTTAACCGGAAAATCAGAACGCGTGGATGAACTGATAGCTTGGTGCATTAGGGAAATTGAAAAACAGTAAAGAGAAAGGAGAGATAATATGGCAATACACAAAAGACCAAATAATAATGAAAAAATGAAGAACAAGGCTGATCAAACAGAATTTGCTGAAGATGAAATGGTCTATGGTAGAAATCCCGTACTTGAAACACTTCGATCAGATAGGGATGTAAATAAATTATTTGTACAAGACGGTTTGACGGATAATAAAATAAACAAAGTACTGACTGAAGCAAAAAAACGTAAAGTACAATTATCCTTTGTTCCTAAAACAAAACTCGACAACTTATCTGATGGAGGCAACCACCAAGGGCTTGTTTTAGCTTCCAGCCCTGTTAACTATGCCTCTATAGATGACTTGTTTAAAAAAGCTGAAGAAAAAAATGAAGAACCATTCTTTCTGCTCTTGGATGGGATTGAAGACCCACATAATCTAGGATCAATACTCAGATCAGCCGATGCGAGTGGAGCCCATGGCGTCATTATTCCGAAGCGTAGAGCAGTAGGTTTGACCTCAACAGTAGCTAAGGCTTCAGCGGGTGCGATTGAACACGTGCTGGTTGCTCGAGTAACCAATATGGCCCAGACGATTGATGAACTGAAAGACCGCGGACTATGGCTTTTTGGTACTGATATGAAAGGGAAGGACTACCGTTACTGGGATGTTTCTTCACCAGTAGGCCTAGTCATCGGCAGTGAAGGCAAAGGGATTTCACGTTTAGTTAAGGAAAAAGTGGATGAAACCTTGTCTATTCCAATGGTTGGAGATGTACAGAGTTTAAATGCTGGTGTTGCTTCTGGTTTGTTAATGTATGAGGTTTTAAGAAAAAGAAATGCATTATAAAACCAAAGAAATAAAAATGAAAGGAGGGGAGTTAAGTGAAAAAAGAGTTACTATTCGTTGATGGCTATAATATGATTGGGGCTTGGCCTGAGTTGGTAAAGCTTAAACGCATGGATAAAATGGCTGCTGCGAGAGATTATTTACTGCACGAACTCAGTAATTATGCCAAGTATGAGGGTATTGAAATACGTATTGTGTTTGATGCACAGCTCGTACCAGGTATTGCCCAGCGCTATGATAAATATGAGGTAGCTGTGATTTTTACAAGTGAAGGAGAAACAGCTGACAGTTATATAGAAAAAGCGGTCGGGGAAGAAAACCACTTAATTACCCATGTACAAGTCGCAACATCCGACTTAGCTGAACAATGGATAATTTTCCAACGTGGCGCCACAAGAAAATCAGCCAACGAACTCTTCAAAGACGTTAAACGTACGAAAAAGAATATTGCACTCGACAGTACGCTTTACCGCATGCAGAACCCCTCACGCAACTCCCCTCTGAAAGACAAAGATCGGAAACGTTTAGAGGCTTTGTATTATGATATGGTAAAGAAATCACAAAAAAAATAAAAAAGTAAATAAAAAGTAGACTATTAGACGACAATTCGTATCGTTGATAGTCTTTTTTTATATATATTTATTAGAATTTGCTCACAATCACAAAAAAATAGTGACTTTTTATTTTAAATGTCAGTATAATTAATTGAAACGCTTTCAAAGAATACAAGAAGTAAATATAAATGTAACTGTTCTGTTATTGTTAAATACAATATACAGAAGGAGAAGAAAGGATGAAAGATAATCAAGAAAATGAAAAAATGATACAAAAGAAGGTATTCAAAGATATAAGTGATCCGGTTATTGACGAATTTATACAACTCTTTCAATCGGGAGATAGAACAGTTTTCCCAGAAATAATAGAAAGAAGCGAAAGATTATTAAAAAAGGCTGTTTATCGACGTTTTATTAAAGGTTATGAACAAGATGACTTATATCAGGAAGCTTGTTTGATTTTAGTGGAGTCGATAAAAAAGTTTAATCCAAGCAAAGGTATGAGCTTTAACCAATTTTTTTCTTTGAGTCTTGATAATCATTTCAAAGGATTGATTAGAAGAAATAATGCCTTGAAAAGAAAATCGTTTAAAGAATCTTTATCTTTGGAAGGAACCTTAGAAGAAAAGGGGTATCAACTAATGGCAGAAACAGGATCAATACAACCTGAGGATCAACCCATTGTAAATGAAACGATGGAAGAGTACATACGTTATCTATCTGATTTCGAGAAAGAGGTTTGTCTATATTGCTATTTAGGCTACCCCTTTGATATGATTGCAGATAAATTAAGGTGTACAAAAAAACAAGTGATGAACGCAAAGCATCGTTGTACTGATAAATACCGTCAACACTTCTTGTAAGAGTCCACAATAGAGCAATCATTTATAATTTCAGTATTCGTTGAAAAGTTTCTCTTCAAACAAAAAAGCCTCTCGAGGCTTTTTTGTGTGTCATGAAAGGGTGTTGCTAGCTTTTTTCTTACGCTTTGAGCTCTTTGTGCCATCATGTTCCTGTCTAAAACGCTGGATCGTTGAGACATGATCCATTAAAAAGTTAGCAGCAATACCAATGGCTATGCCTGAAAGGATCCCCATAAAAGAGAGAACAGGGAGATATAGGAGGACGGTCCAAGTCTGTGCGATAGAACTCGCCACAAGGAGCTGGCCCAAGTTATGAAGGATTCCACCTGTTGCGCTGACACCAATAATACTGACGCGTTTTCCGCCGGCAAATTTAACGAACAACATACCAAGGTAACTCAAAAGGGCCCCTGCTGTACTGTATAAAAATGTGGAAAGTGTACCGCCTAGTAAGGTTGTCATAAGTAAACGCATCACAACGACTTTCAGACTATCCTTAAAAGGAAGGGTATAGATAGCGACAATAATAATTAAATTGGCAATCCCGAGCTTAGCACCAGGCGCAAAAGCAAATGGAAAGGGAATGCCCCGCTCGATTAGACCTAAAATAACGGCCTGGGCAGAAAGCAGTGAAATATAGATCATTTTTTGTGTGCGATTCATAATAAAATCCTTTTCTAATGTACTTGTTTGCAATAGTTATAGTTTGCCATAGATTGTATGAACTAGCTAGACTAATTAAAGATTTATTATACCAAATCTTATCTTGTGAAAATATAGACAGAATAGCACTTTTGTTGTAGTATGTACAGAGTAAATGATTTGGAAGGACAATGAAAATGAAAAAGCATAAAAAAATAACGTTAACTTTAATGAGTTTAACCGTACTACTTCTCATTTTAACTGCCTGTGCTAAGGAAAACCCTAGAGATTTGGCCGATGAACCGATTGAGCGGACAGAATTTTTACTTGGTACTATTGCGAATATAAAAGTATATAATGAAAACAGCGAAGATGCTTTGGATAAAGCATTTGAACGAGTGACTCAGCTTGATGATTGGTTTGCCATGCAGAAAGAAGATTCAGAAATTTCTGAAGTTAACCGTCAAGCAGGAATTGCACCTGTAGAAGTATCTGAAGAAGTCTTTCATGTTATGGAACGCGCCCTTTATTATGCAGAAGAATCTGAAGGGGCATTTGATCCAACAATCGGAGCAATGACCAGCTTGTGGAATATAGGCCAGGAAAATGCAGCTGTTCCCGATGAGGACAAATTGAATGATGTTTTAGACGTTGTAGATTACAGCTTAGTTGAACTAGACGAGGAAAAACAAACAATCTTCTTAAAAGAAGAAGGAATGAAGGTTGACCTGGGAGGTATCGCTAAGGGGTACATTACAGATGAAGCGGCTCGTATTTTAAAAAAAGAAGGAGTCAATACAGCCATTATTGACTTAGGGGGAGACATTGTCGTAGTAGGTAACAGTACACGTGGAGAAACAGAACCTTGGCGTGTTGGTATTCAGGATCCTTTTACTGAACGTGGAGAGATCATGGGGCTGGTTGAACTAGCTGATTCTGCTATAGTCACATCAGGTATATATGAGAGAAACTTTGAGGAAGACGGTAAATCTTACCATCACTTGTTGGACCCGGAAACAGGCTATCCTTTTGACAATAACATCTCAGGTATTAGTATTATAGCGGATAATGCCATGGATGGCGACGCTATCGCAACAGCGGCTTTTGCGATGGGGGTTGAAAAAGGGTTGACCTATATTAATGAAATGGCCGGCGTCGATATTATATACGTGACCAAAGATAGAAAAGTATACACCTCAGAAAACATCAGTGAGAAGGTAAGTATCAGTGATGACTCGTTCGAAAAAGCAGAATAGACTGAATTGACAGTTTTTAATATAAATGCTAATCTTAATAGGATATTGCCTGATATTTATCAAACGGAGTAATAAGAGAAACGAGGAAATATGATGAAGAAAAAATTAGCATTAGCTTGTACTGATTGTGGCTCTAGAAATTATACAAAAGACGTGAGTGATAAAGTCCGTACAGAAAGACTTGAAATAAAAAAATATTGTCGTTATTGTAAAAAACATACACTACACCGTGAAACAAAATAGTAATCACGTAGTAAAAGGAGCGGGATCGATTTATGAGTAAAGTTAAAACATTTTTAGGCGAAGTCAAACACGAGCTGAAAGAAACGACCTGGCCAAATAAAAAGACAATGAAAAAAAATACATTGACCGTATTTGGAGTAATGGCATTCTTTGGCGTTTTCTTTTATGCCGTTGACTCTGCCATCACCTTTTTATTGACTCTAGTATGACAAAATGCGAAAGCAGTAGAAATTAAAGGCCCTTCGTGCTATAATATAATACGAGAACCAAGAGAAAACCTTCTCTTTCACTGCATGTGAAGAAGGTTTTTTTAATACACAAAAATAAGACTTAAAAAGGAGTCTACAATGGAAGAATTAGAAAGTTCACAAGCATGGTACGTACTACAAACCTATTCAGGATATGAAAACAAAGTGAAACAGAACCTTGATTCACGCGCACAGAGTATGAAGATGGAAGATAATATCTTGCAGGTCTTGATACCTGAAGAAGAAAAAACAACAGAAAAAGACGGCAAAACAAAGACTGAAGTAGAAAAAACCTTCCCAGGTTATGTTTTAGTTGAAATGATTATGTCAGATGAAGCCTGGTATATCGTTAGAAACACACCAGGAGTAACAGGCTTTGTTGGATCGCACGGTGCAGGAAGTAAGCCTTCGCCATTACTACCAGATGAAGTGGACCAAATTCTTCGTAGTATGGGGATTAATCCACGTAAAGTTGAGATGGACCTTGAAATTGGTGAGCGTATTCAAATTAATGAAGGCGCGTTTGCGGGTATGGAAGGTAATGTGACTGCCCTTGAAACAGAAAAAGGAAAAATCAAAGCATCTATCGAAATGTTCGGAAGAGAAACAAGTGCAGAGCTGGATTATGGTCAAGTATCTAAAATTGACTAATTTTTATATTGCAATAACAAACGAAATGTGATAGTATATATCAGTGCGCCGTATACATTCTATTATGTAGAGGCGTAGAAACATAGTGGGAGAGGAAAATTGAAACCTCATTTAACCACTCACGGACACAAATCAAGGAGGTATGTCTCGTGGCAAAAAAAGTAGTTAATGTCGTGAAATTGCAAATACCTGCAGGGAAAGCTAATCCAGCACCCCCAGTAGGACCTGCATTAGGACAAGCTCAGGTAAACATTATGGGATTCTGTAAAGAGTTTAACGCTCGTACAGCTGACCAAGCTGGTATGATTATTCCAGTAGTTATTTCCGTTTATGAAGATCGTTCATTCACATTTATCACTAAAACTCCACCTGCAGCAGTATTGCTTAAAAAAGCAGCTGGCGTTGAGTCTGGTTCAGGCGAACCAAACACTAAAAAAGTGGCAACTGTAACAAGCGACCAAGTAAGAGAAATTGCTGAAACAAAAATGGAAGACCTAAACGCAGCTGACGTTGAAGCAGCAATGCGCATGGTTGAAGGTACAGCACGTAGTATGGGATTCACTGTCAAAGGTTAATTTGACAGACTTAATACTTGCTGACTCCGCATCCAGTCAATCAAAGTAGTTTTGATTGATATATATAATACAATCGACTAATCAGTCGGTTGCGTGCGGAGATTAAGTGGGAGGTCAAACCGTTAACACCACAATAAGGAGGAAAAAAACATGGCGAAAAAGAGTAAAAAATTCTTAGCTGCTTTGGAAAAAGTAGACAGAGAAAATAAATACAATGCAACTGAAGCATTAGAATTAGTTAAAGAAATCGACTCCGCTAACTTTGACGCGAGCGTTGAAGTAGCTTATAGACTTGGTGTCGATCCTAAACAAGCAGATCAACAATTGCGTGGCGCAATGGTATTGCCTCACGGTACAGGTAAATCTCAAACAGTTATTGTTTTCGCAAAAGGCGATGCTGCTAAAGCTGCTGAAGAAGCAGGAGCAGACGTTGTTGGCGATAGCGACCTTGTAGAGAAAGTTCAAGGCGGCTGGTTAGATTTTGACGTTGTTGTTGCTGCACCTGATATGATGGCTGAAGTAGGTAAACTTGGACGTGTCTTAGGACCTAAAGGTTTAATGCCTAACCCTAAAACAGGAACAGTTACACCAGACGTAGCTAAAGCAGTTAACGATATTAAAGCTGGTCAAGTCACTTACCGTGTTGACCGTCAATCAAATGTACATGTGCCAATTGGTAAAGTATCATTTGAAATTGAAAAGCTTCAAGAAAACTTAGCTGCATTACATGACGTTATTGTAAAAGCTAAACCTGCAAGTTCTAAAGGTGTTTACATTAAAAACATGGCAGTGGCTAGCACATTTGGCCCTGGTGTTAAAGTAGACCCTTCAACAGTCATTAAATAAAAAAAGTTAAAATTTCTCTTGACCTGCGAACTATGGCTTGCTATACTTATGCAGGTTAAGGAAATAACTTAAATTAAATATGCATTGATGAATGATGGTAATAGCTTACTATTACCGGATAATACCGAAGACAGTATGTGGCTTAGGCCTTAATACCATACCGAGGACACATGTGATTACATTAATCAACTATGATCCCTCTATGTCTACGGTGACATGGGGTTTTTTTATGGAGTAAATTCTATTGAATATAAAACATAAAATGAAATCCTCATTTCAATCGATCAGGAGGTGAAACATCAATGAGTAAAGCAAATGTCATTGCAAAAAAAGAAGAAATCGTCAATGATATTACGAAAAAATTTCAAGACGCAGAAGCTGTTGTAGTCGTGGATTACCGTGGTTTAACAGTGGATCAAGCAACTGAATTACGTAAACAATTACGTGATGCAGGCGTTGAAATGCGTGTATTGAAAAACACTATGCTTCGTCGTGCCGCACAAGCAGCTGAATTAAACGATTTAGTAGATGTCTTCAAAGGACCTACTGCTGTCGCATTCAGTAACGAAGAAGTCGTAGCACCTGCAAAAATCATTGCAGAATTTGCTAAAGATGCAGAAGCTTTAGAAATTAAAGGCGGCGTATTGGAAGGTAAAGTGGCAAGCGTTGAACAAATCAACAAAATTGCTACACTACCAAGCAGAGACGGACTCCTTTCTATGCTATTATCTGTACTTCAAGCACCTGTCAGAAACACAGCCTTGGCAATCAAAGCTGTTGCAGAGAAAAAAGAAGAGGAAGCTGCATAAAGCAGTCGACTCAACGGACATACTGCTATTCAGTGGTATGGCAAGCTAAAACTAAACTAATTTAAATTACAAATGGAGGAAAACAAAAATGGCATTAGATATTGAAAAAATCATTGCTGACTTGAAAGAGTCAACTGTCGTAGAATTAAACGACTTAGTAAGTGCGATCGAAGAAGAATTCGGCGTTGAAGCTGCAGCTCCAGTAGCAGCAGCAGGAGCTGGCGCAGCTGCAGAAGCAGAACAAACAGAATTTACTGTTGAATTAACAAGCGCAGGTTCAGCAAAAATCAAAGTTATCAAAGCAGTTCGTGAAGCTACAGGTCTTGGCTTGAAAGAAGCTAAAGCATTAGTAGACGGCGCACCAGCACCCGTTAAAGAAAATGTTTCTAAAGAAGAAGCAGAAGAATTACAAAGTAAATTAGAAGAAGCAGGCGCTTCTGTAGAAGTTAAATAATTTAATTTAACTATAAAAACCCCTTCGCTGTAAAGATACTCTTTATGGTGAAGGGGTTTTTTGTTTTTTTACACTATTAACCATAGCCTAAAATCAGCTGGTATAAAAGTATGGAATATGAATGTAGCAAGCATGATAAATTTAAAAGTGAAAAATTACTTTTATAGAAGGAAGACCTATTAATAAAGGTAGTAGATTGATATTGAGATCCTCAACAGATAAGAAATGACCGTTGCGTAACGTAAAATCCTTATCTATATTTTGTAACCGTTTTATATTATATTTAGTTTAGAAAACATAAGGAGGAAAAAACAATGAAAAAAGCATTAATAATTTGTGCAGGTGGAATGTCATCATCTCTTATTGCAAAAAAAACAACAGACTATCTTAAGGAAAAAGGGGAAAATATTGAGTTAGATGCAACGAGCCAGTCACAAGGGACTAAAATGATTGAAAAAGATGAGTTTGATTTATATTTAGTTAGTCCACAAACTAGAATGTATTTTAGTAGCCTTGAAAAGGCTGCAAACAAAAAAGGCAAGCCTATTGTTAATATTCCGCCTCAAGCTTACGTTCCAATTACGATGGGTATTGAAAAAATGGCTAAGTTAATAGAAGATAATATCTAAAAGGATTCGATAATTGTGCTAAATCAAAAAGAGATTATGATCATAGACCAATTCTACAAAAATCAAGATATTTATTTAACAAGCAAAGATATTGCGAAAGAACTCAAGGTCACTGAAAAAACGGCACGAAAATATATTAAACAGTTAAATCAAACATTGGATAAAAAATAGTTCAAATTAGATCGGTCCCAGGACATGGTTTTAAATTAGATATTCAAAATGAAGAAACTTTTAAGTATTTCTATCAAACAAGAAAAAGAGAATCTAGAGAAAAGAAAAGTATTAATTATATAGAAAGTTCATCAGATCGCCAATACTATATATTGAAAAAAATCTGTCTTGAAAATGAAATGTTATTTTTAGATGATATTCAAAGGGATTTAGCTATTTCACAATCAACACTAATCAATGATATTCAAAATATTAATAAAAAGCTAGGTCGATATGAATTATCTCTAAAAAATAGTAAAAAGAAAGGGGCATCAATAGAAGGTAGGGAACAAAATAAACGGCATTTTATAATGAATTACTTTTTTTTGGAGCGTCTACAAAATAATCTAAAGAGTCTAGGAGAGATATCAACATTATTAACAACCATTAGCCCAGAAGAAATTCTTCTGATTGTCCTAGATGAATGTAGGAATGCTAAATTAAAATTAAATGATACAGTGATGCTAAATATTGTCACACATATCTCCTTAGCCTTACAAAGAATAAAAGAAGGGTATCAGATAAATTTTAATCAGGAATTTGACTTTCATAAATATAAAACTGAATATACTACTGCTGAGCGAATTGTTATTCGTTTGAGAAAGAGTTCAGATATAGAACTACCGCATGAAGAAATAAAAAATATTGCTCTTCACTTGAAAAATAAAAGTTCCAAAAGTTCATTTATAAATGTTGATAAGAGAACAGAATTTATACAGAAAGAAATTAAATTTGTTCTTGAAATGGTAAAAAGAGATACAGGGATATCTTTAATGGATGATAGTGTTCTGATAAATGGATTGCTGGATCACTTTTCACCGTTTTTGGAGAGACTTAGAAATAATAACAAGCTTACTAATCCAGTTTTAAAAGAGATACAGTCTAATTATAATAATGAACTTGAATTAACAAAACATTACTTTTCTCAAATGTCACTATTAAAGGATTATGATGTTTCCGAAGATGAGTGGGCTTATCTATCTCTTCATATAATTGCTGCACTAGAGAGAACAACATCGAGGGAAAAGAAAAATACGTTAGTCATATGTGCAACCGGTTTAGGGAGTTCGCAAATGCTTAAAGTGCGTTTAGAACATGAGCTAGGAACTAAACTTAATATTGTTAAGGTAATTAGCTATTATGAAATTTGTGATGAAGTTTTAGAGGGCATAGATCTAATCGTTTCATCCATAGATTTATCAAATGTTGTATTCAATATACCTGTTGTTAATGTCAGTGTTTTACTAAATGAAGCTGATATAAAATTAATTAATGAATCATTTGCTAGCCGTACAGTACCCGTTCTATCACAGAATATTAAGGTGTCGGATGAAAATAATCGATTAGATTACTTAATAAAGAAATATTTTAGTCCTGATTTATTTTATATTTCAAATACCATTAATAGTAAAAATGAAGCATTAGATATTCTGGTTGAGAAGAGTATTCAATTAGATTCAAGTGTTTCTAAGAGTTTTTTGATTAATCAACTAAAGTTAAGAGAAAATTTTAGTACCGTTGTGTTCTCTGAGTATGTTGCTGTACCTCATCCCCTTGAAGGTGTCGGGGATATACCTAGGGTAGGGGTAATAATAACGCCTAAAGGAATTAGTTGGGATGATGCAAGTAAAGAGGTTAAGTTGACGCTACTCATTCTACCCGACAGGCTTGGAAATAATGAGCTTGATGAAGTCAGCAAGAGCATACTTCCAATTATTGAGAATGATGAGTACCTTAATGAGTTGGTATCTGTTAAAGATTTTAAAGAATTTAAAAAGAAACTAGTTAAATTACTAACATAGAGAAGGGGTTTTGAAAGTGGAGTCAGAGGAAATACAAGAAGTTGCCTTTAATATAATTTTAAATAGTGGAGATGCTAGAACATTAGTGCACGAAGGTTTTAAAGCGATGCGTGACTATCGATTTGTAGAAGCTGAAGATAAATTAGAAGAAGCAAATGAAAGTTTGATTAAAGCACATAATATACAAACGGAGTTACTTCATAATTATGCTGGCGGTTCAAAAATTAATATGGAAGTTATTATGGTACATGCTCAAGATCACTTAATGACAACAATGACTTTAAGAGAGGTCGCATTAGAGATGCTCATGATGTATAAAAAAATTGAGAAGGTGAACTAATAGTGGATATAAGAAAGAAAACGGCTATAAAAAATATGAGATTTAATCGTTTTATATTTTTGCGATATTCCTTAGCACTCTTTTTCTTTGCTAATTTAAACTGGTTTATATTTATGATACCTGCTAAAAATATATCATTAGTCATTCCCTTATTAATGATAATCGGTGCAATATTTCCAATAAAAGAATTTTTAATACTTTATGATGTGAATAAAACAATAGAATTAAAAAATACAAAAGTATATTATATTGTGCAGTTAATTCTAAATCTATTGCTCATAACATCTACGTTTCAGTCACAAATATTTAGTGTGATGTTTCCATTTTTAAATATAAATTCATACGGTATTTTAGGTATGAGTAGCATATTAGGTTTAGGAATAGTTATTGGTCTATTTGGTTTACGTAAAATAACTGCTTTAGAAAATGATAGAGATAAAGGGTATAAAACGTATATGGATTTCAAAAAATCATTAAAGGTGAGTGAATTAAATGGAAAATGAAAATAATAAATTTTTTCAATTAATGGAAAAATATTTAATGGGACCACTAGGAAAAATAGCTCAATTAAAAGTAGTAAGAGGTATTATGGGGGCAGGAATGGCTACTATACCTTTCACGATAGTAGGATCAATGTTCTTGGTATTTAATGTATTACCACTAACATTTCCTTTTTTAGAGAACTTCTTTAATGCTACTTTCTTTAAATTCAGTGATTTATACATGCTAGCAAATGCGACAACTATGGGATTGCTGGCACTATACTTTAATGTGAGTTTGGGGTATGAATATTCTCAAATTATTGCAGAAGAAGATGATGTAAATATTAGCGGATTAAATGGTGCGCTACTATCCATGTTTGCTTTCTTTATGACGATCCCAGAACTTGTGTTTGAAAATGGTGCAGTCAATCGAGTGACTGAATTAACTGAAGAACTTAATATAGTTGGTGGCTGGCGTGTAGGCGGAAACGGACTTGAAAGGTTAGGAACGACTGGGATATTTGTAGGCATTGTAATGGCTATTATAGCAGTAAATCTTTATAAACTATGTGTTGTAAGAAAATGGATTATTAAATTACCTGAAGAAGTACCTGCGGGAGTATCAAGAGCCTTTACAGCACTGATTCCGGCATTCTTCGTAGCGTTTGTCATACTTGTAATGAATGGCATTTTAGTTGTATTAAATACTGATATCTTTCGCATAATTCAAGTTCCATTTGGTTTTGTTACAGATTTGACAAATACTTGGCTTGGTGTGATGGTTATTTATTTCATAGTACATGCACTTTGGTTAGTGGGGATTCATGGTGCGAATATTATATTTGCTTTGATTACTCCTATTACGTTAGCTAATTTAGCTGCGAATGCTGCAGGGGCTAACATACCATTAGCAGGTGAGTTCAATAATGCATTTGTTACACTTGGCGGTTCTGGGGCGACACTATTAATGACATTCTTTATAGCATTCTTAGCTAAGTCAAAACAACTGCAGGCTATTGGTAAAGCTGCTATGATTCCAGCATTGTTCAATATAAATGAGCCATTGATTTTTGGGCTACCAATTATTTATAACCCGTTTCTAGCAATACCATTTTTCCTTGCACCTATGGTAAGTGCTTCAATTGCATATTTTGCGATTTCATTTGAGATTATTAATCCACTAATAGCTTTAATGCCATGGCCTTCACCAGTAGGCGTGGGCGCATTTATAGGAACCGGTGGAGATTGGATGGCAGCTGTTGTAGCGATTATCGCAGCAGCATCAGCATTCTTAATATATTACCCATTCATAAAAGTGTATGATAAAAAACTAGTGGATCAAGAACAGGCAGAAATAGCTTAGTAATAGACTTTAGGAGAATGAATTGCACAACAGAGTAAAATATATTTTATAGTTAATGACTTCAAATTTTTATTCATGAAAGATGTTTTCTAAACTAATAATCGAGGTGTGGAATATGATTGATTCAAAAGGAACATTTCCAAAATCATTTTTATGGGGAGGTGCCGTTGCGGCGCATCAAATAGAAGGAGCTTATAACAGGGATGGTAAAGGACTCTCAACAGCGGATGTATTAACTGCTGGGAATCAGAAAGTTGCTCGTAAAATAACCGAAGGACTTGAGGAAGGTCTTTACTATCCTAATCATGAAGCGATTGATTTTTATAGTAATTATAAAGAGGATATTAAGTTATTCAAAGAGCTAGGGTTAAAAGCTTTTAGAACATCCATAAATTGGGCAAGGATCTTTCCAAATGGAGACGACGAATCACCTAACGAAGCTGATTTTGAAGTTTTATGATGAGCTGTTTGATGAATTATTAAAAAATGATCTTGAACCCGTTATTACATTATCTCATTTTGAAATTCCGTATGCTTTATACAAAAAATATGGAGGTTTCAGAAACAAGCAATTGATAGACTACTTTGTTCGCTTTGCTGAAACAGTCATGCACCGCTATAAAAATAAGGTGAAGTATTGGATGACTTTCAATGAAATTAATAATCAAATGGATACCTTTGATGACTTACTTGTTTGGACTAATTCCGCGGTTATCTTTGAAGAGGGCGATAATAAAGAAGAAGTTACTATTCAGGCAGGCCTTAATGAACTAATCGCCAGTGCAAAAGTAGTTAAATTAGGAAAGGAAATTAATCCTAATTTTCAAATCGGTTGTATGATGGCTATGGTCCCTGTGTACCCATATACTTCCCATCCTAAAGATAGTCTGGCAGCAAAGAAAGTAATGGAAAGACGTTTCTTCTTTAGTGATATACATGTTCGAGGTGAAATTCCAAATTATGCCCTAAGCTTGTGGGAGAAAAAGAACTTTAGTATCAGTTATACTAAAGAGGAATTAGAAGTCCTAAAAGAGGGAACGGTTGACTATATTGGATTTAGCTATTATATGTCTGTAGCTGTTACAACACTGGATGAAGTAGAAGGGGAGTCCGTCAGGGATTTTCCTAAAGCTAAAATAGTAAAAAATCCATATCTCAGAGCCAATGACTGGGGTTGGCAAATTGATCCTGATGGCTTAAGGTATACTCTGAATATGCTGCATCAGCGCTATAATAAGCCCTTATTCATAGTTGAAAATGGAATGGGAGCTTATGACGAAATAGAAGACGATGGTTCGATTCAAGATGACTATCGTATTGAATATTTAGAGGAGCATATCAAAGCGATGCAAGAAGCAATTAATAGTGATGGTGTTGATTTGATAGGCTATACCCCGTGGGGAGTTATTGATATTGTAAGTTTTGGAACAGGTGAAATGGAAAAACGATATGGATTCATCTATGTGGATAAAGATAATCAGGGCAATGGTACTTTAGAGCGCTACAAGAAGAAATCGTTTAGATGGTATCAAAATGTTATTGCTCAAAATGGGTTAAATGAATAGAAGAGCACCCGAGGAGTAATCACTTTAAAGAGTACACCTAGTATTTTTAAGATATGATTATAAATATCTTTTAAAGTTTGTTGATGAATTTTAGCAAGAACAATACGTATATCTGTGCAATTAAAAGAATAGCATATTAAAATATGGTCTAGGAGTGAGTCAATGTTTCATACACATTATGATGCGTTCCCTAAAGATTTTTTATGGGGATCTGCATCTGCTGCTTATCAAGTCGAAGGGGCAATGGAAGAAGATGGTAAGAAAAAGTCTGTCTGGGATAAATTTGTTCAAATACCAGGAAAGACCTTTAAAGGGAGCACTGGTGAAGTAGCTGTTGATCATTATCATCGCTATAAAGAAGATGTTAAGTTAATGGCGGAGCAAGGCCTTAGAGCCTATCGTTTTTCAATAGCCTGGTCACGTATAATTCCTGATGGTGATGGAGAAGTTAACGAAAAAGGACTTCAGTTTTATGATAATTTAATTGATGAATTATTGAAATATGACATTGAGCCTATCGTGACACTTTATCATTGGGATATCCCACAAGCTTTACAGGATAAATATATGGGCTGGGAAAGCCGTCAAGTAATTGAAGATTTTACTCGCTATGCTGAAATTCTGTTTAAACGTTACAACAATAAAGTAAACTACTGGGTTAGCCTAAATGAGCAGAATATTTTTATCACACTAGGATATCGTATGGCTGCACATCCACCAAATGTTAAAGATGAAAAACGTATGTATGCTGCCAATCACATTGCACATCTAGCGAATGCATCAGTTATTAAACGATTCAGAGAATTAGATATGCAAGGAAAGATTGGTCCGAGTTTTGCATATGGTCCCACGTATGCGTTAAATAGTCAGCCGCTAAACCAACTTGCTGCCGAAAATAATGAAGCATTTAATGCCCACCTATGGATGGACATTTATGTCCGAGGAGAGTATCCATCTGTTGTTTGGAAATATCTAAAAACACAGGGTCTTGCACCTGAATTTGAGCCTGGCGATTCTGAACTTTTAAAAGCAGGTAAACCAGATTTTATGGGTCTTAACTACTATCAGACAATTACGGTTGAAGCCAACCACTTGGATGGAGTAGGCGCTGGTAAAATGAATACATCTGGCAAGAAAGGAACCAGTGAAGCTAACGGAGTGCCTGGGCTTTATAAATCAGTAGAAAATGAATTTGTAGAAAAAACCGACTGGGACTGGAATATTGATTCGACTGGTTTAAGAATAGCCATGCGACGTATAGCTAGTCGGTATCAGCTGCCGATTCTTATTACTGAGAATGGCTTAGGTGCATACGATGACTTAGAAGAAGATGGTTCTATACATGATCTTTACAGAATTGATTATTTGAAAAATCATATAAAAGCAATACAAGAAACGATTACTGATGGTGTAAATGTTATCGGATATTGTACTTGGAGCTATACTGATCTCTTAAGTTGGCTAAATGGTTATCAAAAACGTTATGGATTCGTTTATGTAGACCGCGATGAATTGGACAAAAAAGAATTGAAACGCTATAAAAAAGATAGTTACTTCTGGTATAAGAAAGTTATTGAAACAAATGGAGAAGTATTGGAATAAATTACTATAAACAAATAAGAAGAGTCCCTTAAACTTAAGGGACTCTTCTTATTTGTTGTTAAATTTTATTTGGAAGTATTTATTTATAAAAAAACCTCTTAAATAGCTTTCTAAAAATCCTTATCATAAAAAAGCATACTCGTACTCCTACACTTTTGTGTCAATTTCGTTATAATATATGAATTGGACAGAATATCTGATAAAATATATCATTGTATAGGTTTTTTACCTAACTGCTTACCAGAATGTTATGTTTTACTTATGAAAGGAAGAATTATATGAATGATGATAAATATCCTCAGCGCGTCGATTATGGTATTATTTTATCAGTTATGCTGTTGGCGATACTCAGTATTGCATCGCTGTATTCTACAAGTGTATTGATTCAAGATGGCTCTTTGAGTATGACGATAAAACAAATTATGTGGTACGGCATTGGATCGATAGCGGTTTTTGTTATCATGCAATTTGATTCAGAGCAATTATGGAAAATGACAACGTATTTATATATTGCAGGGATCATTATGCTGATACTCACACTTTTTATTTATGACCGAAATTTGGCGCTTCGAACCGGAGGGAAATCTTGGATACGCTTAGGACCACTGGGAACGATTCAACCGTCTGAATTTGTCAAGATTCCGTATATCCTTATTTTAGCTAAAGTAGTAACAAAGCATAATAGCACATACGACGTGAGGGATTATACGAGCGATTTTCTTTTAATGGGGAAACTGATGTTATATGCATCAATACCTATTCTCCTCGTGTTTATGCAGAATGACCTAGGGACGGGCTTGGTATACCTTGCTATATTAATTGGTATTATCCTATTATCGGGGATTAAGTGGCAGATTCTGCTTCCTATATTTATAGTTGTTTCAACAATTGGGATTACATTAATCTTGTTAGCTGTTTATAACCAAGATTTTCTTTTGGAGACGGGGTTATTTAGTCCTTATCAATTTGACCGAATTAATACATGGTTAAGACCGCATGAGGGATCGTCTGATGCAACCTATCAAGTAACGCAGGCCTTTAAATCTATCGGGTCAGGCGGTGTTTTCGGTAAAGGGTTTGGTACAAGTGAAGTTTATGTTCCGGTAAGAGAGTCTGATATGATTTTTACAACAATAGGTGAGAATTTCGGCTTTGCTGGAGGGGCCTTCTTGATTTTTATATATTTTGTACTGGTCTACCATATGGTCAAAGTTGTATATGATACGAAAAATGAATTTTATACGTACATCGCAACAGGCGTTATTATGATGATTGTTTTCCACGTGCTTGAAAATATCGGTATGAATATCGGCTTGCTCCCTGTTACTGGTATTCCATTGCCATTTATTTCTCAAGGGGGATCATCATTATTAGGAAATATGATGGGGATTGGTTTGATTATGTCTATGCGTTTCCATCACAAATCGTACTTCTTTTCAGGTGAAGGAGAAGACTTTCACCCGGGAACAACATAAAGTCTGCATGAAAGGAATAATACTATGATAAGAGAGAGAATAAAATACGTTGATAAATTACTAATCGTGCCCTATTTTATGTTGACACTATTCAGTATTATTATGATATACAGTGCGAGTAGCTATAGTGCGCTTAGTATGTATGATAACCCGCATTACTATTTACCCAGGCAAGCTATCTTTGTAGCTCTTTCTTATGTGATGTTTACCGTGGCCTTTTTCTTTCCTCTTAAGTTAATGAGGAACAAAAAATTAGTCATGTTTGGCACGGCGTTAACTTTTTTCTCGCTTGTACTTCTTCTTATGTTTGGGAGAGAAATTTATGGAGCAAAACGATGGATAGAAACACCTTTTATTAATATTCAACCTGCAGAATTAACTAAATTTATGGTGATTTGGTACCTAGCTTATATTCTGTCAAAAAAGCAGAAACTCATTAACAATGATTTCTTTAAAGCAATTGTTGCGCCTTTAATATTAGTGGTGGGTATTGTTCTTTCGATTTATATTCAACCTGATACAGGGTCTTCGTTTATTATTGTCATCATTGCCGCAATCATGATTTTTGCAAGTGGTGTATCACCCAAGCTTGGTGCAGGCTTCGGATTTTTTGGCATTGCTAGTCTTGCTGGTTTAACCAAAATGATAGAAACCTTTGGGACGAAATTGTTCTTTCTTGATGAATACCGTTATGAACGTTTTTTAGGATTTTGGGATCCGTTCGCTTTAGCAGAAGGAGCAGGGCTGCAATTAGTGAATTCTTATTATGCCTTGAGTCGAGGAGGACTATTCGGTGTAGGTTTTGGTGATAGTGTGCAGAAAACAGGTTATCTTCCGTTTCCATACACTGATTTTATTATATCGATTATTGGAGAAGAATTAGGGCTGTTGGGCTTGTTAGTTCTTTTCTCGGTGTTCACTTTGATGGTTTCTCGGATGATATTGATAGCCATAAGGTCTAAGAATGCCTTCAACTCATTGCTCTGTATCGGAGTAGCATCTATGTTTTTAATACAATCGTCAATCAATCTTATGGGCGTTGTCGGGTTGATGCCTATTACAGGTCTCACCTTTCCTTTTATTAGTTATGGAGGAACAAGTTTAATGGTGCTGTCGATTTCTTTAGGTCTCGTTGCCAATGTTTCTGCTCATTTAAATTACAAAAGAGCTAAAAAATCAGCGTAACATTTTATTTGACCTTATATTACGTCTCGTTTTTTAATAAATGTAGGTAATTTAATCTTATATTAAGAGTATGTCTGAAAATCATGAATATTCTCTTGCTTCTGTACGGAACACTTGGTAGAATGAACAGAAGCAAAATTCCTTTAATTCTATCCCGTGAGGTAGAAAAGGATGGAAAATTTCATATAGTTAAAAAATTTAGGAGACGTTTAAAGTTTTGGTATGATCCAAAGGCGTGCATCCTATTGTCGTTAACTTCCATCTTATCTAAAGGTCCTTTTTGCGTAAAGAAAAGGGCATTTTTTTATGCCTAAAAATAAGGAAGAGGGATGATGAAAAATGGCAATAGAACAACAACCGCTTATATTAGAAGTAGAGGATAGACCACCATTTCTTAAGGGAGCTTTTTTAAGTCTTCAACATGTATTTGCAATGTTTGGAGCAACGATATTGGTGCCGGTACTTTTAGGAATGCCGGTTTCAGTGGCACTTTTGGCTAGTGGGATAGGAACGCTTATCTATCAAATTGCAACAAAAGCGAAAGTACCTGTGTATCTTGGGTCTTCATTCGCTTACATTGCTGCTATGCAAATCGCAATTGATCAAATGGGTGGTGATGTAAGCGCTGCGCAATCAGGCTTGATTATGGTGGGGTTACTATATGTTATCATCTCAGGTATTGTACACTTGGTAGGGGTGTCTTGGATAGATAAACTCTTACCCCCGATAGTCATTGGTCCGATGATTATGGTTATTGGTTTGGGTCTAGCAGCGAACGCAGTCCAAAATGCCGGTTTTGTGGCTAATTCAGATTGGCGAGTCATCCTTGTATCTGTGACGACGTTTCTGATTGCAGCCTTTATAAACACCAAAGCAAAAGGGTTTTTAAAAATAATACCGTTTCTTGTCGCCATAATTGGAGGCTATCTTTTGGCGGCGGTACTTGGTATTGTGGATTTTACAGCAGTAAGAGAAGCGAATTGGTTTGCACTGCCGGAACTATTCCTTCCGTTTAAAACGCAAACATTCCAAAGTTATGATTTCTATTTAGGACCAGAAAGTTTTGCTTTACTACCGATCGTTCTTGTTACAGTGGCTGAACATATAGGAGATCATTCAGTACTTGGAAAAATCTGTAATCGTTCCTTCTTGAAAGAGCCAGGGCTTTCACGCACGCTAATTGGAGACGGAGCAGCGACCGTTGTGTCAGCCTTCTTCGGAGGACCGGCTAATACGACTTACGGAGAGAATACAGGAATCATCGGTATGACACGTATTGCATCCACATCAGTTATTAGGAATGCAGCGATCATTGCTGTGGGCTTGAGTTTTATGGGGAAATTCACCGCACTGATTTCAACAATCCCAGTTCCCGTTCTTGGGGGAATGTCCATACTCCTTTATGGGGTTATTGCTAGTAACGGTTTGAAGGTCATGATTGAGGACAAGGTAGATTTTAATCAGTCAAGAAACTTAGTCATAGCTAGTTCAATGCTTGTTATAGGGCTTGGGAATGCGGTGTTTGACATCGCTGGAATATTAGCCTTATCCGGAACTGCTTTGAGTGCTATGACAGGAATTCTTTTAAATCAAATTCTGCCACAAGAAGAAGCACAATATGAGCCAGAGTACAAGACTCTTCCAAAAGAGGGCACTAACCTTGAAGCGGATTTTGAAACAGCTAATTAAGAAAATGACTATTCTTTAGTGCGTTATCTATCTTGTTGTGATGAGCTCGCTTGCGTAGTATACTTGGAAGGAAGTATCAATGAAAAGAGGCATCGTATAATGACTGATCACTACTTTACATCCAATCCAAATGCAAAGAAAAATGAAAAAGAATTTGAGATAACCTTAAAGAATAATAAATTAAAATTAACGACAGATTCAGGGGTTTTTTCAAAAGAACGAGTAGATTATGGTTCGAAGGTAATGATTGAATCCATAGATCCATCTATATTTCCGAATGAAAAACTTCTAGATATGGGGTGTGGGTACGGACCAGTAGGCTTGTCATTAGCAAAGGCATACCCTAACCTTACTGTTCATATGGTAGATGTAAATGAACGTGCCTTGGATCTCGCCCGTAAAAATGCTTTAGAAAATGGAATCAATAATGTAAATATTTATATGTCTTCGATATACGAAGAGATTAAAGAAAAAGATTTCGGAGCAATAATTTCTAATCCGCCAATTCGGGCAGGAAAAAAAGTTGTACATGAAATCATCTCAGAGTCTTACAGATATTTAGCTGAAGATGGCGTTCTTATAATTGTCATTCAAAAGAAACAAGGTGCACCGAGCGCGAAGCAGAAAATGATCGATACATTTGGTAATGTAGAACGCATTGCATTAGACAAAGGATACTGGGTTTTGCAATCTAAAAAATAAATCGTTCTGATGGGCTAATCGAAAGGGTCTCCAGCTATTGAGCTGGGGATCTTTTTGTATGGAGAAGTTTGAAAACTTTGATCAGTCAAGTGATGAATGCGTGCCCTTCAGAGAATAGAAAGCGCCGTGAAGGGCAGTCAAGTAGTGAATGCGTGCCCTTCAGAGAATAGAAAGCGCCACGAAGGGCAGTCAAGTAGTGAATGCGTGCCCTTCAGAGAATAGAAAGTGACGTGAAGGGCAGTCAAGTAGTGAATACGTGCCCTTCAGAGAATAGAAAGCGCCGTGAAGGGCAGTCAAGTAGTGAATGCGTGCCCTTCAGAGAATAAAAAGCACCACGAAGGGCAGTCAAGTAGTGAATGCGTGCCCTTCAGAGAATAGAAAGCAGCACGAAGGAAACGCAAACCGCAAATAATATGGACTTGTCTAAATATAAGAGCAGAAAGAATATCTAAAAGCCAACAGTACAAAGAAACCAGAAAAGATTTTCAATAATGTAAGCAATCGCCCATGCGATTGCTATCCGCCTCAATCAATAACTTGATTATAAAAACAAGTAAAAGTATCCTTGACTTTTCTTGCGCCACACTGTAAACTTAATAGACGCTAAACAAAGTATGAAAATGAAATACGTGCGAAATATTGTCCGTACGGGATTTCTGAAGCTAAACAAAAGAATGTGTGATGAATACGACTGTATCTTTCACTGATCTTTTGTATTTTTTTTGGTCAAAAACAGGGAAAATCCCTGCTTTTTAATCAGATGTTAACATTTGTAACATAAATGTAACAAACAAAAAGCAAGAACATTTATCTGATTAAATGACTATGAGCTTTTGAATATGACGACTAGTGATTAATAATGAGGGGTGAAGAGGTTGGCAGGCCAAAATGTGAAATACGGCAAGCACCGTACACGTAGAAGTTATTCACGAATCAGTGAAGTATTAGAACTTCCAAACTTAATTGAAATTCAGACAAATTCATATGATTGGTTCCTAGAAGAGGGACTTAAAGATATGTTTAAAGATATCTCTCCTGTTGAAGACTTTTCTGGAAATCTGGCACTGGAGTTTACTGACTATCAGTTTCAGGAGCCAAAGTATACTGTAGACGAAGCAAGACAACATGACGCAAACTATTCCGCACCTTTATATGTAAAGTTACGTTTAATCGTTAGAGATACAGGTGAAGTGAAAGAGCAAGAAGTGTTCTTTGGAGACTTCCCATTGATGACTGAACAAGGTACATTTATTATAAACGGTTCTGAACGTGTTATTGTATCGCAACTTGTGCGTTCTCCGGGGGTTTATTTCAGCCCTAAAGATGAAAAGAATGGTATGGAAGGATTTGGTTCTACCGTTATTCCTAACCGTGGGGCTTGGTTGGAGTATGAAACAGATTCTAAAGGACTATCGAATGTGCGTATTGACCGTACGCGTAAAATACCGCTAAGTGTATTGGTTCGTGCATTAGGATTTGGTTCGGATGATGAGATTTTAGATATATTTGGATCCAATGAAAGCTTAAGTGCAACCTTGGAGAAAGATGTTCATAAAAACTTATCAGATTCTCGTGTAGAAGAAGCGCTGAAAGATGTTTACGAGCGTCTACGTCCGGGAGAGCCTAAAACAGCTGACTCTTCACGTAGCTTGCTGACAACGCGTTTCTTTGACCCTAAACGTTATGATCTTGCTCGCGTGGGTCGTTATAAAATGAATAAAAAATTAGACTTGAAAAATCGTCTAATGGGACTTACTTTAGCTGAATCACTCGTTGATGGTGAAACGGGAGAATTACTAGCTAAAGAAGGGACGCTTATCACGCGTGAAGTTATGAATGAATTAGGCCCTCATCTAGATAATGGGCTTAATTCTTTAACGCTTCAACCATCAGATGACGGGGTCGTTCCTGAGCCTATCGAACTACAACTTGTAAAAGTTTATTCTCCACAAGATAACGATCGTATTGTTCATGTTATTGGTAATGGGCATCCTGATAGAGAAGCTAAATACATCATCCCTGCAGATATGATTGCATCGATGAGTTACTTCTTCAACCTTCAAGAAGGTATTGGCGAAACAGACGATATCGACCACTTAGGAAATAGACGTATCCGTTCTGTTGGAGAACTATTACAGAATCAGTTCCGTATTGGTCTATCTCGAATGGAACGAGTTGTACGTGAGCGTATGTCGATTCAAGACACATCTACAACAACACCACAACAGTTAGTCAATATTCGTCCGGTTGTTGCGTCAATCAAAGAATTCTTTGGCTCATCTCAATTGTCTCAATTCATGGATCAAACAAATCCGCTTGGTGAGTTGACACACAAACGACGTCTATCTGCACTTGGACCTGGTGGATTAACACGAGACCGTGCGGGTTATGAAGTACGAGATGTTCACTATTCTCACTATGGCCGTATGTGTCCGATTGAAACGCCTGAGGGACCAAACATCGGATTGATTAACAGTTTGTCAACCTATGCAAAAATAAATGAATTTGGCTTTATCGAAACACCTTACCGTGAAGTAGATAAGGAAACGGGTCGCGTTACAGAAAAAATTGATTATCTAACAGCAGACGAAGAGGATCTCTACGTTGTTGCTCAAGCTAACGCTCCTTTGAATGAAGACGGTAGCTTTGTAAATGACATGGTACTTGCCAGAACTAAAAATAATAACGAAGAGCTTGAAGTATCCAAAGTGGACTACATGGACGTTTCACCGAAACAAGTTGTTTCTGTAGCAACAGCCAGTATCCCATTCCTTGAAAACGATGACTCAAACCGTGCGTTGATGGGTGCGAACATGCAGCGTCAAGCGGTTCCGTTGATTCAACCTGAGGCACCTCTTGTTGGAACCGGGATTGAACACACGGCTGCGCGTGACTCTGGAGCTTCAATCATTGCGAAACACCCAGGTACTGTTGAATACGTTGATGCAAAAGAAATTCGCGTTAGACGTGAAGATGGCGCCTTGGACAAATATCTCGTAGCTAAATTTAAACGTTCGAACGCAGGTACTTCATATAACCAGCGCTCACTTGTACACCATGGTGAAGTCGTTGAAAAAGGAGATATCCTTGCTGATGGACCATCCATGGAAAATGGAGAAATGGCTATCGGAAAAAACCCATTAATTGCCTTTACGACATTTGATGGTTATAACTTTGAAGATGCGATCATCATGAGTGAACGTTTAGTTAAAGATGATGTTTATACATCGATCCACATCGAAGAATATGAATCAGAAGCAAGAGATACAAAACTAGGACCTGAAGAAATCACACGTGAATTACCGAACGTCGGTGATGATGCGCTTAAAAACTTGGATGACCGAGGCATTATTCGTATCGGAGCTGAAGTTCAAGATGGAGATATCTTAGTAGGTAAAGTAACGCCAAAAGGAGTATCCGAACTTTCTGCAGAAGAAAAACTGCTCCACGCAATCTTTGGTGAAAAAGCACGTGAAGTAAGAGACACGTCTCTCCGTGTACCACACGGTGGCGGCGGAATCGTTCACGATGTTAAAATCTTTACACGTGAGTCCGGAGACGAATTATCTCCAGGAGTCAACTATCTTGTTCGTGTGTTTATTGTTCAAAAACGTAAGATCAATGTCGGTGATAAACTTGCTGGACGACACGGTAACAAAGGTGTTGTTTCATTGATTTTACCTGAAGAAGACATGCCATTTATGCCAGATGGAACACCTGTTGATATTATGTTGAACCCATTAGGTGTACCATCACGTATGAATATTGGACAAGTTATCGAACTTCATATGGGAATGGCTGCACGTCAATTAGGTATTCACATTGCAACACCAGTATTTGATGGAGCAACAGATGAAGATGTCTGGGAAACCATCAAAGAAGCAGGCATGGATGATGATGCGAAAACAGTTCTTTATGATGGACGTACAGGTGAAGAGTTTGACAACAAAGTATCCGTTGGGGTTATGTACTATATTAAACTTGCTCACATGGTCGACGATAAATTACACGCACGTTCTACTGGACCTTATTCGCTTGTTACTCAGCAGCCGCTCGGTGGTAAAGCACAATTTGGTGGACAGCGATTTGGTGAGATGGAAGTGTGGGCACTTGAGGCTTACGGTGCAGCTTATTCTCTACAGGAAATATTAACGTATAAATCAGATGACGTTGTTGGACGTGTGAAAACATACGAAGCTATCGTCAAAGGTGATGCCATTCCAAAACCTGGCGTACCTGAATCTTTCCGTGTTCTTGTTAAAGAGCTTCAATCATTAGGATTAGATCTAAAAGTTCTTGATGCAAATAAAGAAGCAATCGATCTTCAAGATACAGATGAAGATGATGACTTTGGAAACATTGACTCTTTAGAAAAAATGAAAAAAGAGCAAGATGAAAAACGTGCAGAAGAAGCACGAAAAAAAGCTGAAGAAGAAGCACAAGAAGAGCAGTTAGAAAAAGAAGGACAAGAACAAGAATAAAGTAATGAAATTTAACAGGAGTATGGTGTGTACATCAGCTCCTTGTTGATTTCATATATAAGAGTAATAGACACGTGAAGCAATAGGGCAGCTTCATAATCTACAAAAGGGAGGTAGCCCCTTTGATCGATGTAAATAAATTTGAAAGTATTCAGATCGGATTGGCTTCACCTGATAAGATCCGCAGTTGGTCTTACGGAGAAGTTAAAAAACCCGAAACAATTAATTATCGAACACTGAAACCAGAAAAAGATGGCTTATTCTGTGAAAGAATATTTGGACCATCTAAAGACTACGAATGTGCTTGTGGTAAGTATAAGCGTGTCCACTATAAAGGTATCGTTTGTGACCGTTGTGGTGTAGAAGTAACAAAGTCTAAAGTTCGTCGTGAACGCATGGGCCACTTGGAACTTGCAGCGCCAGTCACACATATTTGGTACTTCAAAGGTATACCAAGTCGAATGGGACTCATTTTGGATATGTCTCCACGCGCATTGGAAGAAATTATTTATTTTGCTTCTTACGTGGTTATTGATCCAGGTGACACGCCATTGGAAAAGAAACAGTTGATGACAGAAAGAGAATACCGAGAACGTCGTGCACAGTATGGAAATAAATTCCAAGCTGATATTGGTGCGGAAGCGATAAAATCTTTATTAGATACTGTAGACTTGATGGAAGAAGTTAACGAATTAAAAGAGTTACTTCAAACCGCTACAGGTCAGAAACGTACACGAGCTATTAGACGTCTAGACATTCTGGAAGCATTCAGAAATTCAGGTAACGATCCAACGTGGATGGTTATGGATGTTGTACCAATTATTCCTCCTGAACTAAGACCAATGGTTCAATTAGAAGGTGGCCGTTTTGCTACAAGTGACTTGAATGATTTGTACCGCCGTGTTATTAACCGTAACAATCGTTTGAAACGTTTATTGGACTTGAATGCACCGCATATCATTGTTCAAAACGAAAAACGTATGCTTCAGGAAGCTGTGGATGCATTAGTAGACAATGGCCGTCGTGGACGTGCTGTAACTGGACCGGGTAACCGTCCACTTAAATCACTTTCGCACATGCTTAAAGGTAAACAAGGACGATTCCGTCAAAACTTACTCGGTAAACGTGTTGACTATTCTGGTCGTTCCGTTATCGTTGTTGGTCCAACACTGAAAATGTATCAATGTGGTCTGCCTAAAGAAATGGCGATCGAATTATTTAAACCTTTTGTCATGCGAGAGTTAGTAGCGAGAGAAATTGCTAATAATATCAAAAATGCTAAGCGTAAAGTTGAACGTATGGATGAAGAGGTTTGGGCTGTATTAGAAGATGTTATTCGTGAACACCCGGTACTTCTTAACCGTGCACCTACTTTACACAGATTGGGTATTCAAGCGTTTGAGCCGATCCTTGTTGAAGGAAAAGCAATCAGATTACACCCATTAGTCTGTGAAGCGTATAATGCGGACTTTGATGGAGATCAAATGGCTGTTCACGTACCGTTAAGTGATGAAGCTCAAGCAGAAGCACGTATTTTGATGCTTGGTGCACAGAACATCTTGAACCCTAAAGATGGTAAACCTGTTGTAACACCTTCTCAAGACATGGTGTTAGGTAACTATTACCTAACAATGGAAGTTGAAGAGAAAATCGGTGAAGGCATGGTATTTTCAAGCACGTCTGAAGCTATCCAAGCCTATCAGACAGGCTATGTTCATTTGCACTCGCGTGTGGCGGTTCATGCATCATCCTTGCCGCATAAGCCATTTACAAAAGAACAACAAGAGCGTTTCTTAGTAACAACTGTTGGGAAATTAATTTTCAATGAAATTATGCCTGAAGAATTCCCGTATCTGAATGAACCAACTCAAGAAAACTTGGAAAAACAGACACCTGATAAGTACTTTGTGTCTTATGGTACTGATATCAAAAAACATATCAGTGACATGCCAATTGTAGAGCCGTTCAAAAAGAAAAACTTAGGGAATATCATCGCTGAAGTCTTCAAGCGATACCAGGTAACAGAAACTTCTAAAATGCTTGATAAAATGAAAAATCTAGGCTATAAATATTCAACCCGATCAGGTATTACTGTTGGGATTTCAGATATTTCTAACCTTAAAGAAAAAGAGCACATCCTTGATGAGGCTCACAAGCAAGTTGACCGAATCAATGCATCACACCGTCGTGGTCTGATTACTGAAGAAGAGCGCTATACAGCTGTTATTGAAGTGTGGACCAAGACTAAAGACACTATCCAAGATCACTTGATGACCTCGCTTGATAGTCATAACAACATCTTTATGATGAGTGACTCTGGTGCACGTGGTAACATCTCAAACTTTACTCAGTTAGCTGGTATGCGTGGATTAATGGCTGCGCCAAGTGGACGTATCATGGAATTGCCGATTACATCGAACTTCCGTGAAGGTTTGTCAGTTTTGGAAATGTTTATCTCAACTCACGGTGCGCGTAAAGGAATGACGGATACGGCTCTTAAAACAGCGGACTCCGGATACCTAACTCGTCGTCTAGTTGATGTCGCACAAGATGTCATTATTCGTAATGAAGATTGTGGAACTAAACGTGGTTTACTCGTTCGAGCTATAGAGGATAGCAATGATGTTATTGAACCTCTAGAAGAGCGTATTATCGGAAGATATGCACGTAAAACAGTTAAACATCCAGAAACAAAAGAAATTATTGTTTCAGAGAATGAGTTGATAACTGAAGACTTGGCTAAAGTTATAGTCGACTCAGGTATCGAAGAAGTAACGATTCGTTCTGCCTTCACATGTAACGCTAAACACGGCGTATGTAAGAAGTGTTATGGACGTAACTTGGCAACAGGCCGTGAAGTTGAAGTTGGAGAAGCTGTTGGAACAATTGCAGCGCAATCTATCGGAGAGCCTGGTACCCAGTTGACAATGCGTACGTTCCATACAGGTGGGGTAGCCGGAGATGATATTACTCAAGGTCTTCCACGTGTTCAGGAAATATTCGAAGCCAGACATCCTAAAGGACAAGCCGTGATCACTGAGGTCACTGGGGAAGTTATAGGTATTGATGAAAAACCTGGCGAAAGAATTAAAGAAGTAACCGTTAAAGGTGCAACAGATACACGTACCTACACACTACCAATCAATGCGCGTATGCGTGTTGAAGAAGGAAGCTTTGTAGAGCGTGGAGATGCCTTTAATGAAGGGTCTATCGATCCGAAGCAACTATTAGCTGTTAGTGACGTTATCAAACTTCAAAACTATCTTCTTAAAGAAGTACAGTATGCCTACCGTTCACAAGGTGTAGAAATCGGTGATAAGCATATTGAGGTAATGGTAAGACAAATGCTACAAAAAGTTAGAGTACTTGATCCAGGTAACACAAGTATTCTACCAGGTAGCCTTATCGATATCGATGACTTCAAACAAGCAAACAAAAAGACACTATTGTCTGGTGGAAACCCAGCGACAGCACGTCCAGTACTATTGGGAATAACAAAAGCATCGCTTGAAACAAATAGTTTCTTGTCCGCTGCTTCGTTCCAAGAGACGACACGTGTTCTTACAGATGCTGCTATTAGAGGGAAAAATGATCCGTTAATCGGATTGAAAGAGAATGTTATTATTGGTAAGTCTATTCCAGCAGGAACAGGCATGAAAGTTTATAATGACATGGAGCCCAAAAAAGTTGGCGTTGTAAGTGAAAATGTCTATAGTATCAATGATGAAAAAAGTCAGGCAGAAAATACGAAACAATAAAAAGGTTAAATAGAAGGACGGAGCAGCATTTGCTGCTCTCTGCTTCTGTTTATTTTAAAAAAATTCAAGTATACTGTTGACTATAAAAATTACTCGTGATATTATGCTATAGGTGCTTTTGTGTACAGATTACTGTCTAATGATACTCAATTCATAAGCTTTAACAGTCGTTCTGACTGGCACACAATAGCCAAATATAACTATATGTTCAGGTATTTAAAAAAAGGTATAGAAATTCGCATTTTGTGTGCGAACATTCTTTTTACTTTTAAATGAACCACCTGGATGTGTGGGTCTAGAAATGCATAAGTAATATAAGCAAAAAATGAAGGGAGGACACATTAAATGCCTACAATGAATCAATTGATCCGTAAACCTCGTAAATCAAGAGAAAGTAAATCTGAGTCACCAGCTTTGAATAAAGGTTATAACACTCAGAAACGTAAGCAAACAACGGTATATTCTCCACAAAAACGTGGTGTTTGTACGCGTGTTGGAACAATGACACCTAAAAAACCTAACTCAGCGTTACGTAAATATGCTCGTGTACGCTTGTCAAACATGATCGAAGTTACAGCATACATCCCAGGAGAAGGACACAACTTGCAAGAACACAGTGTTGTACTTATCCGTGGCGGTAAAGTAAAAGACTTGCCGGGTGTACGTTACCACATCGTTCGTGGTGCACTTGATACTGCTGGAGTAACTGATCGTAAACAAAGCCGTTCTAAATACGGTACTAAACGACCAAAATAATATAATTTATGAAATAACTATCTCTTGAAAGGAGGAATTTGAATGCCTCGTAAAGGTCCTGTTGCAAAACGTGATGTTTTACCAGATCCAATGTACAATAGTAAATTGGTTTCCCGTTTGATTAACCGTTTGATGGTTGATGGTAAACGTGGGAAAGCATCTTCGATTTTGTATGATGCATTTGATCAAATTAAAGAACAAACAGGTAATGATCCGATGGAAGTGTTTGAACAAGCACTTAAAAATATTATGCCTGTATTAGAAGTTAAAGCTCGTCGTGTAGGGGGTTCTAACTACCAAGTGCCTGTTGAAGTGCGTCCTGATCGTCGTACAACATTAGCACTGCGTTGGTTAGTTAATTACGCTCGTCTTCGTGGTGAAAATACCATGGTCGACCGCTTAGCTAAAGAAGTTATGGATGCAGCGAACAATACTGGTGCTGCTGTCCGTAAACGTGAAGAAGTCCACCGTATGGCAGAAGCGAACAAAGCATTTGCCCACTACCGTTGGTAAGATGATTAAGCTAGGCTTTTGTATAAAAGTCAGTATGAATCATTAATTTGAAACAATATCCGTCTTTATAAGAAATTATGAAGTGAATTTATTTAAGAGAGGTGTAATGATTAGTGGCCAAGAGAAAATTTCCTCTAAGACAAACACGTAATATAGGAATCATGGCGCATATCGATGCTGGTAAAACAACAACGACCGAGCGTATCCTTTATTACACTGGCCGAATCCATAAAATTGGTGAAACTCACGAAGGTGCGTCACAAATGGACTGGATGGAGCAAGAACAAGAACGTGGAATTACCATCACGTCAGCTGCTACAACAGCTCAGTGGAATGACCACCGTGTAAACATTATCGATACCCCTGGACACGTAGACTTCACAGTTGAAGTTGAACGTTCACTCCGTGTGCTTGATGGAGCGGTAGCTGTACTGGATGCACAATCAGGTGTTGAACCACAAACAGAAACGGTATGGCGTCAAGCAACAACTTATGGCGTACCCCGTGTTGTATTTGTAAATAAAATGGATAAACTTGGAGCAGACTTTTTACATGCTAATGAAACATTACATGATCGTCTGCAAGCCAATGCACATCCTATTCAACTACCAATCGGTGCTGAAGATAACTTCACAGGTATCATTGACTTAGTTGACATGAATGCTGTTATGTATAGTAACGATCTAGGAACTGAAACGGAAATCGTTGAGATCCCTGAAGATTATAGAGAATTAGCTGAAGAATGGCATACAAAACTTGTTGAAGCTGTTGCTGAAATGGATGAAGATCTCATGATGCAATACCTTGAAGGCGAAGAGATTTCTGCTGAGCAGTTGAAAGACGGTATCCGTAAAGCAACGCTAAGCGTAGAATTCTACCCAGTCCTCGTTGGATCAGCTTTCAAAAACAAAGGTGTTCAATTACTGCTTGACGCTGTTGTTGACTATCTGCCTTCTCCGCTTGATGTTCGCGCAATCGTTGGACATGAACAGAATGATCCGGAAGCAGAAATAAAAGTTGAAGCTGGCGATGATCAACCCTTTGCTGCTTTAGCCTTTAAAGTTATGACAGACCCGTATGTTGGTCGTTTGACTTTCTTCCGTTCGTATTCTGGTACATTGGAATCCGGTTCTTACATCTTGAACGCTACAAAAGATTCTCGTGAACGTGTCGGTCGTATCTTGCAGATGCACGCAAACTCTCGTCAAGAGATTTCGGAAGTGTTCTCTGGAGATATCGCTGCTGCAGTCGGATTGAAAAATACGTCTACAGGTGACACATTATGTGACTTGGACACACCGGTTATCCTGGAATCAATGGAATTCCCTGAGCCAGTTATTCAAGTAGCAATCGAGCCTAAATCTAAAGCTGACCAAGATAAAATGGGACTTGCCCTTCAAAAATTAGCTGAAGAAGATCCAACTTTCCGTGCTGAAACAGATCACGAAACAGGCGAAGTTATCATCGCTGGTATGGGTGAATTACACTTAGATATCATCGTTGACCGTTTGAAACGTGAATTCAAAGTTGAAGCTAACGTTGGAGCTCCTCAAGTTTCTTACCGTGAAACATTCACTGAAAAAGTTGAATCTGAAGGTAAGTTCGTTCGTCAATCCGGTGGTAAAGGTCAATACGGTCACGTATGGATCGAATTCGAACCGAATGAAGAAGGAGCAGGCTTTGAATTTGAAGATGCTATCGTCGGTGGGGTTGTTCCTCGTGAATATATTCCTGCGGTTAAATCTGGTCTTGAAGCATCACTTGAAAATGGTGTGTTAGCTGGTTATCCGTTAGTTGACGTTAAAGCAAAACTTTATGACGGTTCTTACCACGATGTTGACTCAAACGAGACAGCATTTAAAGTTGCGGCTTCTATGTCACTTAAAAACGCTGCTAAAAAAGCCGGTGCGGTTATCCTTGAACCTTTAATGGCTGTTGAAGTAACAGTTCCTGAAGATTACATGGGTGATATCATGGGTCATATCTCTGCACGTCGAGGAAATATCGAAGGATCTACTCAGCGTGGTAACACAACAATCGTTAAAGGTTTCATTCCTTTATCAGAAATGTTTGGTTACGCAACAGCATTACGTTCTGCAACGCAAGGACGCGGAACATTTACAATGCAATTTGATCACTATGATCAAGTGCCTAAGAGCATTGCTGAAGAAATTATCAAGAAAAATGGTGGAAAAGCTTAATTGGAGAGTATCCATTAAGTCACGCGCACAGTGCTTATTGTAATGAACATTGTGGGCGCAACGCTCTACTATATAAATTGATTTTATATCGGTCTATCGGTATAATGAATGAGTAAAAATAAGAAGAGGAAATCTCTTTCTATTTAAAAAAATTAGAACAAAACCCTAAGGAGGAAATGTTTAAAATGGCTAAAGAAAAATTCGACCGTTCGAAACAACATATGAACATTGGTACTATTGGTCACGTTGACCATGGTAAAACAACTTTAACTGCTGCAATTACTACTGTACTTGCTAAGAAAGGTTACGCTCAAGCTCAAGCATACGACAGTATTGATGGAGCTGCAGAAGAGAAAGAGCGTGGAATCACAATTTCTACATCTCACGTAGAGTACGAAACTGATACACGTCACTATGCACACGTTGACTGCCCAGGACACGCGGACTACGTTAAAAACATGATCACTGGTGCTGCTCAAATGGACGGAGCTATCTTGGTAGTTTCTGCTGCTGATGGCCCAATGCCACAAACACGTGAGCACATCTTACTATCTCGTCAAGTTGGCGTACCTTACATTGTTGTATTCATGAACAAAGTAGATATGGTTGACGATGAAGAGTTACTAGAATTAGTTGAAATGGAAGTTCGTGACCTATTATCAGAATACGACTTCCCAGGTGATGACATTCCTGTTGTTGCTGGATCAGCTCTTAAAGCTCTAGAAGGCGTTGAAGAGTACGAAGAAAAAATTCTTGAATTAATGGAAGAAGTAGACAACTACATTCCAGCTCCTGAACGTGACGCTGACCGTCCATTCATGATGCCAGTTGAGGACGTATTCTCAATCACTGGTCGTGGAACAGTTGCAACTGGTCGTGTAGAGTCTGGACAAGTTTCTGTTGGTGACGAAGTTGAAGTTATCGGTATCAAAGATACTGCTAAAACAACTGTTACTGGTGTAGAAATGTTCCGTAAATTATTAGACTACGCTGAAGCAGGCGACAACATTGGTGCATTGTTACGTGGTATGTCACGTGACGATATCGAACGTGGACAAGTATTAGCTAAACCAGGTTCAATTACACCACATACAAAGTTCAGCGCTGAAGTTTATGTTCTATCTAAAGAAGAGGGTGGACGTCACACTCCATTCTTCTCAAACTACCGCCCACAATTCTTTTTCCGTACAACTGACGTAACTGGTGTTATCGAGTTACCAGAAGGTACTGAAATGGTTATGCCTGGCGACAACACAGAAATGACAGTTTCTCTAATCGCTCCAATCGCGGTTGTAGATGGTACTAAATTCACTATTCGTGAAGGTGGACGTACTGTTGGTGCTGGTGTTGTAACAAGCATCATTGAATAATTTAAATTTTAAACATTAACTGATTTAAAATTGGAAGACTCCAGAAGCTTGCTTCTGGAGTCTTTTTTTAGTTCTGAATTAGTGTATGTAAGAGTCCCTCGAAAGTGATTGTCATCGAAGAACTCTTTTCGTCTTAGGTTATTGTCGTAAAAAATGTTCTTAGCCACTTCGCTCGTAGAGATTATGACGGAAACAAATATGTCGTCCTTCTTATTGTTTACTCATTTTTAATTATCTACGAGTCGAACGAGCATTCCTATTATGAGCGTATGATGTCGTACTCGGGGACGGCAGATGTCTGAGTGAGCAGTATTTGGAATAAAATGTCGTACTCGGGGACGGCAGATGTCTGAGTGAGCACTTTTTGAATTAAAATGTCGTACTCAGACCTTTAGATATGCTGAGCGAACAATCTGGCGGTCTCAGTAGCTACTCCAGCAATAAATTAACCAGACAGAATGACTAAACAAAGGGGATAAAGAAAATTTAGATTTCGTTTCTAATTTTTTTCTATATATTCTCTATATTCTTGAGTTGTAAAGCTAAATGCAACACTTTCTGTTTCATGATTCGATGAACTTAAATCTCTATACTTTTTCCCCTAGGGGAAAAAATTTTAAATACTACACTGTTGAAAATACTCTTCTGATGAGCGTAGTCCAATTACTTCTCTAATCCTTCTATTGATTGCCTGAGCGGCTTGTTCGATATCCATTTCTGAAAATAGATGGATGGATTTTCCTTTAGGGATGAACTCCCTCAATAGTTTATTAAAGTTTTCATTAGAGCCCCGTTCCCAGGATGCGTAAGCATGACAAAAATAAACATCTGTATTGAGTTCAGACATTAATGAGAACTCTGAACCATTATCAAAAGTGATAGAAGCAAATAGACCAGGGTTAACTGCTAGAATTTCTTCAAAGGCATCCTTAACCGTGAGACTTTTATAGTCGCTGATTTTCTTAGTAATGGCGTAGCGTGTTTTTCTCTCTACCAAGGTAATGATTGCCGGTTCATTTTTCGTTTTCTTCCCTTTAACCAGATCAGCTTCCCAGTGTCCGAATGTTTCTCTTGATAAGACCTCCTGTGGACGATCGGTGATGCTGGTGCCTAGGATTCTTTTGTTTTTGCCTTTAGGGTTACTGTGATGGTTTTTTCTTGGTTTTAAACGATACATGACAGGTAAGTCATGGGGTTTGATAGACAATAGACCTTGACGTATATAAGAATAGATGGTTTTAAACGTAGGTATACTCTCTACAGGATGCTTTTTTCTATAAAGAGCTATAAACGTCTTTATATTGTAGAGCCGCTGTTTACCT
>NZ_FNYW01000014.1 GCF_900109085.1 Alkalibacterium gilvum
ATCAAATGCGAGCTTATGGAGAAGAATTAAATGATAATAAGATTTTCCAGAGCATGTCCCGTAAGGGAAATTGTCTCGATAACAGTCCAATGGAAAACTTCTTTAGTATCTTGAAACAAGAAATGTATCACGGACGTATTTATAAAAGTTATGAGGAATTAGAAAAAGCAATAGGCAACTATATTTATTATTACAACAACTATCGAATGAAAGAAAAACTTAATTGGTTAAGTCCGATTGAATACCGTTTATCACCACCTTATTTAAAACAAAGCGCATAAAAAAACAGAGTAGGATTATCTACTCTGTTAAAAAGTCTAACTTTTTGGGGTCACTATATTTTGTCCCAGCCTCTTTCTTTAATTATTTCGTTTCAGTTGCGCCCTCAACTTCTCGTGCGTAACGCGGACGTTTCGAATCGTGTTGGAATGGGTATCTTATACCCAATGAGTGTTTAGCAATTTTGGCTGAGTGGTCAGACATTCTTTCCAGGTTGGAAACAATATCAACAAACAAAATACCGTCTGAAGGAAGTCCAGCTCCACTATTTAAACGTTGGATATACTTCTTACGAATGTGTTCTTCTAAACGGTTAACTTCTTTCTCACGCTTAATTACTTGCCCTGCCAATACATAACTGTCTTGGGTAAAGGAAGTTATCGCATCAGTAATATTTTGTTCAACGAGATTAAATAAAGCCATCAAATCATCATCATGGAAAATCTTTTCAGGTTCCTTGTTTGTTTTCTTAGCAAGTTTCTTCTGCGCTCTAGCCGCTTCCTTGATATTATTCAAGATATTCTCACTATGATCACCAATACGTTCAAGATATTTTGTAATATCCATCATTTGCGTATGTTCAGTCGAACTCTTCACAGGCAAGTCCTCTACCGAGATATGCATTAGATATTCAGTCAGACGCATGTCGATATCATTAACAACTTCCTCTAGTTGCAAGGCGTTAGATAAACTGAGATCATCCTGTTTTTTATAATATTTGAACATTTCTTTATACTCTTCAAGTACAAAATCACCCATTTGCTTAATTTCAAGCTTTGCCTGGTTCAGGGCAACAGAGGGTACTGTTGTGATAATTGAAAAGTCCAGATGAGAAGAATCGTATTCAATAATAGCGTCATCACCTGGTATAAGTTTAGTGACGAGTTTTGCTAGGTAGCCGATAAACCACATTTGAATAAGTACGTTAGTGACGTTAAACAATCCATGAGCGACCGCAATCTGCATCGCTGGATTTAGATTAAAAATTGGTGTTATCGCAACAATCATTGACGTAAATGGACGAATAGCCATAATGACCACAAACGTTCCAACTAAGTTGAAAATGATATGAGATGCTGCTGTTCGTTTTGCGGGAACACTTGCTCCAATTGCTGCTAATACAGCTGTGATTGTTGTCCCAATATTATTCCCAAATAAGACCGGTAGTGCTCCTTCAATGGAAATTTGACCTTGAGAATACAGCTCTTGCAAGATACCGATACTCCCACTAGAACTCTGTACGAGCCATGTAAATATTGTTCCTACTCCAACACCCAGGATAGGATTATCTCCCATATTGATCATTAAATCTTTAAAGGCCTGGAACTCACGTAAGGGATACATTCCCTCTCCCATTAGTTCAAGTCCGTAGAACAGTGCACCGAATCCAAAAATAATTTGACCAATACTATTGACCGTCATATTTTTAAAGAAGAAAAGCAAGAATGCTCCGACAGCCATTATAGGCAGTGCATATGCACCAATATCAATACCGATAATAAAAGCAGTAATTGTAGTTCCTATATTAGCCCCCATAATAACCCCAATAGCCTGCTTGATTTTCATAAAGCCTGCACTTACCAGTCCAACAGCCAAAACCGTCGTTCCAGAACTACTTTGAATCAATACAGTTACAACGATTCCGGCAATAATAGCACGAACCGGCGTTGAAGTCATTTGGTTCAAGATACTGCGTAAACTTTCCCCAGCAGATTTTTGTAAGCCATCTCCCATATATTTTAGCCCGAATAGGAAAATACCTAATCCACCAGCGAACATAAATATCATTTGTTGTACGTCCACACGTAACCCTCCATTGTAATTTCTATATATTTAAAATGTTGAGACAACTACCTGAAGAAAGTAGTTCTTACTTAGTCAACCTCACACATTCTACTCCTATGATAAATGTAATTGACTCTAAATTGAATGATTTTTTATTTTATGAGAACATTTTAACTTTTCAGCCTTTAATATAAACCAATAATAATGTTAAATAAGAAAGCCTCACATTTAACATTTATGTCATCTTCTAGCCATTCACGAACATAACACGTAATAACCTTTTACAACATTCGCATTTAATCATTTTTACATTTAATAATGCGCTTTTATTTAATGTGTTTTTGTTCACTATCCTCTACCTAATTCTCTATGAAATTTAATAATTGTTCACACAATCGTAACAAATTAGTACACTTTTACTCTGCTACTATCTCTACCATCCATTTTTCTTTACTTATGTAGATTATTATTTTTTACACTACACAAACAAGTCGTGTCAAAGGTGTGAACAGTTGATTTCATCTTTATAACAGTTATCGTTTTCATGTTTACTTTAACTAGCGCAAACCATATACTTATAATTCAGTAAATAACTTACTTCCTCATTTTATTCGGAGGTTCAAAGTAGTCGAGGTGATCAAATGACAGATTCAATTAATAAACGTTTAACGCATTTCCAATCATACGCCGAATCACTCAGCATGACTCCAGAGGAATATGCGCTCAGTCTTCATGAAAAAAATCAGGCCATTAAGTCTGTCTTTTTGAAGAGCGAATCTAAGTTTGAATTATTTGTTCGTGAATTCCACAATCTCTTGGACAATTTGACACATTATAAAGAGACAGAAGCTAAAAAGGATCGTATGAGCATTCGCAGCTGATAAAACAAGTAACCGAACTGCTCTCGACTACAAGTCAGGATCCAAAATTACTTGCTCAGTTATACCAGCATTTCCCTGACGGTATTGAGGGTAAAATCGAAGCATTAAATAAATCTATAAATTAAAATACATAAACCGCCTTACCAAAACTATGTTGGTGAGGCGGTTCTTTATTTATTCTAGCAGATATTCGTTTTGCTCACGCAGTTTGGCTTGTTTCTAGGGAAACTCCTTGAGATAGCGTCTTTTCTTCACAAATAGCCCTAAATTTTCAGTAAACTTCTCACGTAAAAGCATTAGCTTAAGAAGTTTAAGTATTTTTTCTTAAAACTTATGAAGATAAGCGGCTCCATGGTTCCTTTGCTTGCTAATCAGAAGTAATCAATCAATGAGGTTGTAATGTTTTAGTCCTTCTATTAAACCGCCTTCTGTATTTGAAGAAGTAATGTAGTCAGCAACGTTTTTCACTTCTTCTATTCCATTAGCCATAGCGACGCCATAGTCAACGCGTTCTATCATTTCTTTATCATTTGAACCGTCTCCAAATGCATACAAGGGAAGGTCTTTCATATCTATCGCTTCAATTAAGGCATCGATACCTGTTGCTTTTGAATGTCCTTTAATGACTGTATCCATGCTGTAAGGCGTGTTTCGATAAAAGGATAATTCAGGAAAGGCATCTAAATACGGCTGGTCCAAAGTTGCATCTTCATTAATTATGAGCATCATTAGAACATCCTCTTCTTCTCCAAGAGTAGCATCAATTTCAGGAGGATTTTCATGAATGAAGTTATAGGCTTTTTTCAGGGTAGGATTATTTCTAGTCGCTCTTATCTTGTCTGAGGTGTATAAAGAAAGTGCCATTTCATTTTCACCCGTCATTTGTTTTAATCCCTCAACAAGTGTTTTAGGTATCGTATTTCTATACACTTCTTTGCCTTCATACTGAATATATTGACCATTGAGAGTTAAAAATGAATCAATGACTGTATCTTTTAAAACATGTTGGATCTCTAACGGACTACGCCCAGTAGCGATAAATGGAATCGCTCCTTTTTCTTTAAGCTGGACGAGGGCCTCTTTTACCTCTTCATCCACTAATGATTCTTCGTTCAATAGTGTGCCATCTAAATCAAAAAACACGAGTGCGTTTGGTTTCACTTTATTTGCTCCTTTTTCTTTAAATAATTATATTTTAATTAAACCTTCATTGTAAAATCTCAACTCGATTCGCATGATTATTTTATAAATGTCTAAAATAATCGGCATGTTCACTTTCCATAATAAAGTCATATGCTTCTTGCGACCTATTTTCTTTCATCAACTGATGGTAATGTCTGGCATCCTCTTCCCACTGTTTGTAGAAGTTCAGGTAGCCATATGGCTCTTTTTCCGCGGCCTCTACTGCTAAACTGGCTTGAGTCAAGGCTTCTTTTGAGTCAGTAAAAATCAGCATATAGGATAAACTCACTAAACTATCTGCCGTCGGATTTACTCTAGTGTGTTCTTTACGCGCTTTTATCGCGGCATCCCAATTCTGACTTTGTTCAAGCATCATGGCGTAATTCTGCCAGGTATCACTATGAGCGGGGAGCTCTTTTAATATTTCTTTATAAAGAACATCGGCCTCCTTATAATTACTTTCCATTGTCCACATATCCCATGCTAGACTGCGCTTATTTTCTACCGAAGAAAGCGACTCATGAAGTTTGGACAGCTCTGTTCCAGTCGTTTTATTGAATACCTGTTCAAAATCTGCCGTTTCACTTTGTTGTCTCAATAAATCCGAAATCAAGGAAAAGGTCCCCACTCTGACTCCCTAACAGATATAGAACGGCAAGGTATGCCTGGTCATAGACCTTAGTATTCGGTTCTGCTTTGGATTTATCCCACTCAGTATGTGTGTGCAAGTCAAGAAAAGATGTATCTAATGTTTTCCCTTCTGGCAGCATATGCGTAGGAATCATACGACAACTCATTAATTCCGCTACGCCTTCATCGAACCAGACAGGAATATCGCGCCAATCCAAGTCTTCCTGTTCAAAATACATATCCATCAGATAATGACTGTATTCGTGTGTAAATACTTCAAGAATATAATAGTCTTCCTGGTCTCCTGTGGCTCCGTCTTCATAGACCATTGCACGTTTAACGTTAGATCTATAATGTCCACCTTCCATTGTATCGGTGTTTGGATTCAATGTAAAATAATCATCCGCATCTTTTAGGACGATAACCTCGAGTGGTTTACTTTTATCAACGACTTTTCCATAGATGTCTTTTTCCAGATCTTCAATAGCTTCGAGACTATTTGCCATTTTTTTACAGACTCTTCGGTGTTTGGATGATAACGAAAGGTAACATTGTCTTTTTCAAGTACGGGGTATTCCTGAGTAAAGTCCGTAACTTCCTTTTCACTTAAAGAAAAAACATTCCGTACAATCCCTATTTTATCTTGAGCTGACAATAGCCCCACCTCTTCTTGTACTAACGTTGTTACCGAAAAAGTAACTAACAAAATCAGCATGGCTAAAACAGTCTCTGTAAGAAGCAGCACAAAGTTAAAACGACCACTCTTTTTAAATACCCGTGACTTCCCCTTCGCCAAGCCTATTAAAGCCATGATAAAAACAGTTAGTAAAAGTATGGATCCCACAATAAAAAGTACTGTTCCCACGCTGATGTCGGCAACTAAATATGTAAATAATATGATTCCAGTGATCGCTACCAGCCGGATTATTGAAGCCAGCACAAGCTTGAGTTTTTTCAAATAGTCCACTCCCCACATAATCCAGAAATATAATTACGTAAAGTATACCATAGTGACGAGCGGAGATAGGAGGTAAAAATGGCTTATGAGTATGAAGTTACTAAAAAGTCTGAAATTAACAATATTAATCAAGTTCATTATCTTCTAACCAATGACTACCTTGTTCATCCTGAGTTTTAATTTTCTAGACGGTTCAATATAAGCTTTCATGATGTGTTTATATACGCTATACTCAATTCTATAGAAATAAGTTGGGAGATTCTAATTATGCATTCCTATCATTTTATTATTAATAAGCACTCTCGTAATAGTCAAAAAGTTTTGAAAAAATTGCTTGTATTATTACCAAAGCACAAAGTTGAGTATAAATTTTTAATTACAGAAAGTATTGAGCAACTTGACACCCTCCTTGAACAATTAAGAAGCACTATGCCCAAGACAGATATTTTTGTTGTTGTGGGAGGCGACGGGAGCTTGAATCAGTTTATTACTTTTTATACAAAGCACGGGTTTAAAAACCCTATCGGCTATATCCCAGCTGGTTCTGGGAATGATTTCGCGCGTGCAAATACGATTCCTTTTGATACAGAAGAGGCTCTATTGCATTTGTTTTCTATCAAAGAAAAAGAAGAACGCTCAATTATAATAGCGACTCAAAACAACACGACACATTTTGCCGTAAATAGCATTGGTTTTGGTATAGATGGTTTAATTGGGCAGTTACTTGAAAGTAAGGGTAAAAAGGAAAAAATGGGTGCCCCTTCTTACATGCTTAGTATCTTTTCAGGCTTTGCTAAGCAGGAAAAATTCTCACTTACTTTAACCATTGGCACTCATAGTTATGAATTTAATTCGGTCCAACTAGCCCTGGTTGCGAATCATCCATCTTTCGGTGGTGGGATTTATATCGCACCGGATGCTTCTGGAAAGGATGATCAACTCGAAGTAGTGATTGCTGACAATGTTTCACCAAAAAATTTGCTATCTATCCTTAGAAAATTACTAATTAATCAAACACACAAGTCTCACCCTAAAATTCATTCGTTTAAATCTAAAGAAATGACGATACATATTAATTCAGGCCAGTACGCACAAAAAGATGGCGAAGTTTTTCATCAAGATGAATATGATTATCACTTTCAGACTAAACAACTCCCTTTTTGGATTTAAAAGAGCATTCGCAAATCTTTGATAATAATCTTCAATCGTACACAAAAGGACAGAAACATTATTTCAAGTGTTTCTGTCCTTTTGTGTATGACGATTATAGGGTTCGGCTAACCTTCTTCAATTATTTTTAATGCCATTTCTCATTCTTAATTTAAATTCAGACAATATTTTTCTATACTTTATGCCTGTATTTTATATCCATTATGTTCAAGTATATTAATTGCTTTTTCAAAATTTTCATTTTTTGTTAAAATATAGTCAGTATTAAAAGTGGAAACTGCAAATATTCCAACTTTATTCTCAGCTAATAAAGTGGCTATTTTAGATAATATACCTATAAGCGAAAAATCTAGCTGGCCTTCTATCCTAAAAGCTTTCCACCCGTCATCGCGTTCTGTTGTATTATTAGGAACGTGTTCGGTATTACATACTACTGATAATTCCTCATCCGTTTTGCTTATAAAACAGAAGTCATCTGAGTAATTTACTTGTGATAAATCCTTTACTTTACATACTGAAAATGCTTGATCTATTACTTTTAAATCTATAGCTTTATCCTCCTACTTACTAGTATGTAAACAATCTTCTTTCTATGTTATCTCCTTTATATTATGACATATTTAGTATTGCATATCTAGAATTTTAGCTACTCTCAATGATAAAATGCAAACTATTTTAATTATATATTTGTTACACTATTATAGACAGGTAGATTAGTTCGGTTTATAATAGTGAATTTTTCCCTCTAAATTTAGAAAGGATGAAACAATCATGCGACATTTTTTATTTTCAGCACTTATTATATCAAGCTTAGTTTTAGGGGCTTGTTCAAGCGATTCAACAGATAGAAATAATCAAACTGAAAGTGACACGGATGATATGCGTTCGGATACAAGTAATAATTTGGATAAGTTTAGTGACTTGGAAGGTATATTATGGGAAGCCGACAGTGATATAGGCGTCGTATTATCCCACGGTGCAATTTACGATGCAGCAAGTTGGGAAGCGCAAGGAAGTGAACTAGCTGAAAAGGGGATAACTGCTTTCGCGGTGGAAGATACTAGCCAAAACGAATTACTCTCTGCTGGTAAACGAATGAAGGATGAGTTAAGTCTTGACAAGGTCTTTCTCCTCGGGGCAAGCGCTGGAGGTTCATCAGCTATTCGAGCAGTCAATGATGATGAAGAGATATTTGATAAGCTAGCCTTGCTGTCCCCCGGTGGTGATGCTACGACTGTAAAAAACATGCCCGTATTCGTTATATATAGCGAAGAAGAAGGCTATGAGACTTTAGAGGAAGCAGACGGCAGTAATCTGCGTTTGTTAGAGTTCCCCGGTCGTGATCATGCACAGGAATTATTTAATGATAAAGAAAAGTCAAAAAAAATTATGGAAGCATTATTTGATTTTTTTGAGAAAGAAGAGTAATGATCTCGCTCTTGTCGAAACAGAGCCAAACAAAATGTATAGGCGATACTTTTAGGCGTCTTTATTTTTTTGGCAACACTAGGCATTCATTTTAATGATAAACAGAAAAAGCGACCTGATTTTCCCAGGTCGCTTGTTTATCACTCTTTTTTAATTGCAACAGGACTTAGTGTGTTACTTGGCCTCAAATGTATACACATACGAGCTGAAATCCCCTTTGTCTGTGCCTGGATTATACTCTCCTTCAAAATTATCTTGCAAAAGACCAGTAAATTCTACTTCATTTAAAAAACCAAAATGCATTAATTCATCTCCATAAAAATTCAAGCCCCTTTGTTCACAATGATAGTTTAATTCCGAATTCAATCCTTGCAAAAGAACTTTTTTCAATGGTGGATTTGGCGTTGCCCAAACTTTATAACTAGCTAAAATAGCTGTTTTTTGATCCTTTGAAGTGACCATCCAACTGTAACGTCCATCTTCACTATTTTCTAAGCGGTAAAAATTACCTTGTTGGATTAATTCTCGATTTTTTTTAAAGAATTTAATTTGTTCTGAAACAATGTGCTCTTCTTCAGGCGTTAATTTGGTCACATCCAATTCATACCCAAAGGTACCGAAATAAGCGACATCTGCCCGCATTTTAAGGGGCGTTTCTCTACTCACCTGATGGTTGGGTATAGCAGATACATGAGAACCGATAGAACTTAATGGATAGACCATACTCGTTCCATATTGAATTTTCAGTCGCTCAACAGCATCAGTATCATCACTCGTCCACGTTTGTGGCGCATAGTATAACATCCCCGGGTCAAACCTAGCCCCCCCGCTGGCACATGATTCAAATAATATATAAGGGAATGCTGCATTTAGTCGATCATATAAGTCATAAACACCTAAAATATAGCGGTGGAAAAATTCTTTCTGTCGATTAGCTGGTAATTTGGCAGAGAATGCTTCAGTAATATTACGATTCATATCCCATTTAATGTAACTAATATTGGATGACTTTAGAATGTCAGACATTTTTTCAAATAAATAATCGACAACGTCTTTGTTTGAAAAGTCTAAAACAAATTGATTTCTACCGTACGTTCTTTTTCTTCCAGGATCTCCAATAATCCAGTCTTCATGCTCTTTATATAAATCACTGATTTCATTAATCATTTCAGGCTCAAACCATAGTCCAAACCTTAGTCCCTTATCTGTAATTTTTTGAGCTATTCCTTCAATTCCATTGGGTAATTTAGCATAATCGACATGCCAATCCCCGAGAGATGTGTGGTCATTATTTCTCTTTCCAAACCAGCCATCATCAAGCACAAAAAGTTCAATACCTAAATCTTTTGATTTTTCAGCTATTTCTAGAATACTATCCTCTGTGAAATCAAAATAGGTTGCCTCCCAATTATTGATTAAAACAGGTCGAACTTTGTCTTTCCAGTAACCTCTTATTAAATGTTCTTTAAATAAATTATGGAAGGCTTGACTCATGCCATTCAGGCCTTTGTCACTATAAACCATCACTGCTTCTGGTGTTTGAAAACTTTGACCTTCTAAAAGGGTCCACTCAAATTCAAAGGGGTGTATCCCTAGAAGTACGCGGGTCACATCATAATCATCCACCTCAGCTTGTGCAAGAAAGTTTCCACTATAAACTAAACTAAATCCGTACACTTCTCCTTGGTTCTCGGTTGTTTCTTCTCTTTTTAATGCGATAAATGGATTGTGTGAGGCACTACTTCCCCACGTCTGCTGCCTACACTCTGTATGCCATTTTGTAACTTTCTTTTATTTACATGTCTTTCTCGGCTCCAAGCACCATCCAATTGTACCATTTCAAAATCAGAATCATAAAAATCCATGCTTGTTGACATTGCGCGCTCAATCACTAATTTCTCAGAGCCTTTGTTCACAAATTTAATATCTCGTGTAATGACCGGATGTTCTTCAAAGATATGATAGGAAATAATCATATCTGAATGAATCTGGTCATCAAACATTCTAATTGAAAGTGTCGTTACATCTGATTTTTCTCCATACGTTGCTGGAAGTCCTTGAAGTTCTTTTTTTCCTTTATATATTTCATGACTCTTGTATTCATAATTAGTGATTCGACTGCCGTTTTCCATGGTTAATTGATACGCTGGGCTGCGGTAATCTCCTGTACCATAAGCTGGATATTCTTGCTTTATTACTTCAAGCGAAAAGTTCAAGTCATCTTTAAATGTATGAGGCGCTAAAACACATCCTCTTAATTGCAGCATATGAGAAAATGACTCTCGGTGTCTGATTCTTTTGCCAAAATATAATTGCCCTAATTGGTTATTTTTTAAAATTGTAAAAACGTAACTTATTTCATCATTATATAAGTGAAACTCCTGTGTTTTTTCATTATAATTGATTGCCATTTTATTTTGTCCTCTCTAAATTAAATTTTTCTAGTAATAAGGGTCCAATCGCACAAACTACACCAACCAGAATAATAGAAATTAAAGTAACGCTATTCATCCCGCCTTCTTTGGCCAACCCTAGTGGTGAAAAGACGACGTACATACTAATCATTACGAATATAACAAATCCACCGCCACGATATAAATTTTTCCACGGTTTAATGTCGACAAGTTCTTTATCCTCTATTATAAATGGTTCTTCCATTGGTTTTATTTTTCCAATAATATACATACCGAGGGACGTTATGACAAATAAAATAGCTGAGATGTGTAAGAAGTGTAAGCCTGTATCCCAGAATAATTGTGTTATCTCATATGTCGTTACAAAAAATGTAATGCCGATTTTAGCAGCAAATGGTGGTACGCGTTTAGTTAAGTAACCCATGAATACAATGGTGAATATAGGAACATTAAAGAAACCGTTAATTGTTTGTAAATAATCAAATAATCCTTGTGGCGCATACATAATGAAACGTGCACCTATCATTGAAAGAACTGCAACAATAGTCCCAAAGATTTTTCCTTTTTTAACTAATTCAGAATCGGGTAAATCTTTACTTGATATGGGTTTGTAAACATTTAATGCAAACAAGGTTGATGCACTATTTAGTACACTGTTAAAGGTACTCAATATTGCTCCCATCATCGCTGCTGCAAAGAAGCCTACTAAAGGCCCTGGAAGAACGGTACTTACAAGCTCTGGATAAATCATGTCTGCATTCGAAATATCTCCACCTAAAATTTGGTAACCCATAATTCCTGGAATAATGACTAAGAATGGAGTACCCACTTTCAAGAAACCAGCATAAATAATTCCTTTTTGCCCTTCTTCTAAACTTTTCGCTCCAAGTCCACGTTGGATAATTGATTGATCGGTTCCCCAGTAATAGAGGTTGACCAATAGTAAACCTGTGAATAACGTCGTAAATGGTAGGTCATCCGTACTGGATCCAATCGCATTGAACTTCTCAGGCGTTGCGGCGACAAAGGTTGACAGGCCTTCCATGAAGTTACCGCTTCCAATATATAAAATTGAAAACAGCGGAACGAGTAAACCTCCAACGACAAGAGCAACACCATTAATACTATCCGATACAGCTACTGCCTTTAGTCCACCAAAGATGGCATAAATAGCTCCAACTATACCAATAACCCATACCATCACCCATATACCTTGAGCATATGTAATACCAAATATTTCTTCAATACTAAATATTTGACTCATTGCAACGGCTCCAGAATATAATGTTATCGGCAACATATTAACAACATAACTAACTAAGAAAAGTAACGTTACGAATTGCTTCGTTCCTTTATCAAAGCGAGCTTCTATAAAATCAGGAATCGTTGTAATTCCTTGGCGTAAATAACGTGGCAGTAGTAAAGTAGCTACTAAAACTAAAACAACACCTGAGATAACTTCCCATCCCATGACACTCAAATTGCCTTCATAAACTTATGCAGACATTCCTACAAAACTCACAGCACTTAAATTGGTAAGAAGCAAGGATCCTGCAATTACTTTTGAAGTTAAATTTCTTCCTCCAAGAAAGTAACCATCACTTGTATCCAACTCCCCGCCTCTGGTTTTCATATACGTCACAATTCCTACAAATGCAGAAAATAAAACAAAAAATATTATTACCATTGAGTCCATTATTTTTCCTCCTAGCTTTGTAAACGCGCGTTTATTTTGCTTTAAAAAAATTACTTTTTATTTTTTATCGTACTTTTCTTTTCTATTAATTGAGGTTTACTTAATCGATGATCGCTCGTTTTTCCATTAAATAATTGATCGACTCCTTTCTCTGATACATCATCTATCGGTATTTCCACTGTTGTTAACCCTAAATTTGTCCAGTTTGTATATTTCAGGTGGTCAAACCCGACAATTGAAAGATCGTTTGGTATGCTCATTCCTAAATCATTGGCGGCTTTTATAATACCTAATGCCATAATATCATTTCCAGAAAATATGGCCGTTACATCCTTTTTTTTAAGTAAATTTTTTGCTTTTTTATAAGCAATTTCTTCACGGTATTCTCCTTTTAAAATGAGTGATGGATCAACGTCTATCCCTGCTTCAATTAAAGCTTTTTTATACCCTTTTTCTCGTTCAATTGAGGACAAACGATTGTCACCAGTGAAGTGAGCAATTTTTTCATGACCTAAATCAATTAAGTGTTTAGTTGCCATATAGCCACCGGTAATATTATCATTATTAACTGTTTTAACTTTATGAAATAAATCATCTTCTTCAGTAAATTGATCAACAAAACTAATATTGAAATCTTTTTCAGCCATATCGGCAATCGCTTTCATTTTGTAAGGAAAACCTATGAATATTCCTCCATAAAGTAATCGATTCCTAAAGAATGTTTCCATTTTGGGTATTTCCTCTATAGAAGATATCGTATTGACTAATACTGTATAACCTCTTTTTTTACAACTTCGAATAACTTTAGCAATGAGTTCGGCATTATATGGAGAATTGGCGCCCAACCACTGATCAGAACTTTCTGTTATATCAATATCTGCAATAAACAAACCTATAATATCATTTGCTTTCCCAGCTAACGTTCTGGCAGAGGCATTCGGTGTATATCCAAATTTATCAATAATCCTTTGTACTTTAATTCTTGTCTTCTCAGGAACATTATCATAGTCGTTTACGACCCTTGAAACGGTACTTCGTGAAACTTCTGCTAGTTTTGCTATTTCCTCGCTATTCACATTTCCACCTCCATAAACGCGCTTTCATTACTGTCAATTTAGCATCAATATATAAAAATGTCAATAAAGAAATTATTGTTTATACTAATTAATAATCGAAAGCCTAGTTTATTAACGTTCCTACCAGCATACCTTGAGTACCTTCTTCACTCTATTTTATTATTTATTTTTTTCAATCGGTCTATTAAAAAAAGTGTTGCTGAATCAAAACTGATTCAGCAACACTTCAAATTATAGGGTCAATTAAATTACTGATTTTCTAAATAAGCTTCATAAAAATCTTCCACTTTTTGTGGGTCAGCGGTTAATTCATTCCCAGTATCAATCAATGGACTCAATGTAGAGTATGCTTTCAGCTTATTCCCTTCATAAGCTGAGTTAATTTCTTCTTGACTGATGGCATAGAGTATTGACTTACGCAAATCTTTACTCTCAGATACTTCACGGTCATCCATATTGAATCCCATGTAGCTTACACCGTTACTTGGCATACTTTGAAGTTCTAAATTATCTTCTTCTTCAACAATGTCATACTTGGTTTCGTTTAATCCATATAAGAAATGAATTTCTTCTGCTCGTAAAGCAGACAGTGCGCTATCTTCATCAGAAATAAAACGAACACTTGCGTTTTTAATATTAGCAGAATGATCGCTATTCGTCATATAACCAGGATTTCTTTGGAAGGTCGCTTCATAATCATTCTTTTTCAACATAATGTACGGTCCACTTGCATATAAATGATTATCATAGCTATCACCTTCTGTAACAGCACGTTGGTCACCGTATGGAACATCTTCATTCAAGTCAAAGGAATCGATATCGTAGGTATTTACTGCTTCTAATTGCTTCTGAGAAACAATACCGGCTGATTGGTGCCCTAAATAGTTCAGAACCTGCGGGAATGGTTCTGTCGTTGTCAATTTAACAACCTGATAATCCCCAGCGGCATTATCAACGTCATCCGCTTCTTCTACCAGTGTTTCAATTGGACTATCTAGATCCTTTCCAAGTGCATCAAGCATATTACCCGATCCATCAGATAAGTTAATATCTTCCAGTTCAGATAAATCTTCAACTAAAGAAACCTCATCAATATGTTCATGAAGACTAAATGTACGGTGGTCTGGAACAGAATCCGGATTTTTTGCACGGTTCAAGGAGTAAATAACATCCTGTCCACTTACCATTTCCCCTGTATCGACCGCTTCATCATTTTCCACTTTTGCGAAATTGATATCATCTCTTAAAACAAAGTAATACTCTTCATTTCCTTCTGCAATTGCGTAATTGTATGAAAGAGAGCCGTCTGAGACAACTTGATCGTCATCAGAAAGATTCACTAAGCGAACATACATATTGGTGTTTAATTGGTTTATAGAACCATCGTTTGCCTTGATAGGGTCTAAGGAGGTTAGATCACTAATTGTTTGTGTATACATAACCGTTTCAGTTTCATTCATTGCTTCATCAACAAATGATACGGGCTCCCATGCAAAAGCACGAGATTTAGATAAACGAATCGACTCTGAATCGAGAAGATTATTGTTAAAAGCTTGTGCCTTTAATGAATTATATAAAGGAACAATATAAGCATTTTCCGTTACCAAGGTGTCTTCTAATTCCGTGTATGTGTCCACATAATTATCAGGTGTTTCCAGTGCGGCTTCATTAATTAAACGATCAACCTCGTCATTTGAAATCGTACTGTAATCACCGTCCGTAATAAACAAAGAACGAACAGCATAATCAGGATTTCCTGTAACAGTTGTCCATGAATTCATCACGAGGTCATAATTTCCAGCTTCTTTTTGAGAATTATAGCTGGCATAATCTGGTTGTGTATTTAACTCGACATCAAACCCATGTTTAATCAATTGATCTCGAACAATATTCATATCTGTTTCATTTGAACCCATTCCTAATATTTCCAAACTTACTTTTTCAGTCGTTTCTACATTTTGATTCGTGTCTGTTCCTGAATCATTTACTTCATCCTCTGTCTGTACAGAACATGCGCCTAAGACAAGCGCTGAAGAAGCCATTATAAAGCTGAGTATTTTTTTATTCATTTAAATCTCCTCCTAATTATATCAATCAATTAACATGTGGATCATTTGCATCTCTTATACCATCACCTAAAAAGTTAAATGACAACACGAGTAAGATAATCGCAAGTCCGGGGTAAATAGCTAAATATGGATTGGTTTCTAAATACTTACTACCTATTCGGAGAATATTCCCCCATTCAGGAACATGCGCCTCTACTCCTAAACCTAAATAACTCAAGCTACTAGTAGAAATAACTGCGATACCAATAGTTAATGTTGCTCGGACAATCATCGGCGCTAAGGCATTAGGCACGACATGTTTTCTTATAATCCACCAATTCCCCTGCCCCAGTGCATGAGCAGCTTCTACATACTCATAGTTTACGACTTGCAGTACATTCGCTCTCATCGTTCTCGCATAGGAAGGAATGGCTCCTAAACTCAAAGCAATGATCAAATTAGTCGTTGAAGCGCCAAAAGCAGCTACTATCGTGATAGCAAGTAACATACCCGGGATGGCGTACAAAACATCTAACAACCGCATAATAATATTATCTGTACGCGAACCATAATAAGCTGAAATCGCTCCTAATGTTCCTCCAATCATTAGAGGAATCACAGTTGATAACAAACCAACAGATAAAGAGATCTGGGCTCCGAAAATAATTCTAGAAAATACGTCCCTTCCAAAATTATCTGTTCCAAAAGGATATATCAAAGACGGCTCTTGTAAAATGATATTATAGTTGTTACTTTCTGAAAATGACTGACTAAATGAAAAATTGCTCGTAACAGAAATTGTAATTAAAAACGTAATGAATAACAAACCTAACAGTGCGGCTTGGTTTCGAACTAACTTCTCTCGAATACTCGTCTTTCTCTTTCCTTTTTGACCTGCAATACCCTCTTTATAGAGAGAAACCGCAACAAATAAAGTCAAAACGTTCCCAATTAAAGAAGAGAGTGCCAATAAAACCAAGACTATTCTTTTTATATTATTATGCCACCCATGCCACTTATCTCCAAAAACTAAGATAAAGCTATGGAATAAAAGCAAAGAAATTAACACATACATTATTGTTAAAAAACTTTCTGCAACAAAGGGTTTAAAAACGTTCATTGCTGTTACACTGATAACCAAAACATCAACTAGAACCATGTAGATCGAATAAATAAAAGCTGTGCTTTTTGATTTTTTCAATGTAACAAGTCCAGAGATGAAGGTAAAAATATTTCCCGAAAAAATCCCGAATAAAAGGATAATTGAAAGAAGTTTAACCTTCTTGTTCTTTTTTTCGGAATGATAACCTTTCACACTTACACTTTTCAATAAAGTTTGATGTAAAATACTAAAAACAAATTGTGCTATAAACATGTAGAATAAAGGCATTTTTAAAGAAACGGGTTGCCATTGGATACTTAAAAGCAAGAACAATGCTGACCAAGCCCATGTTAAGCCATTGTTAAAGCGAACTTGATTAACTGTTTGCCTCGTTTGATAACTCTTCATTTTATCTCCTCACCTCTCTCATCAACCGTTCTTGACTCGAGAACGAATTCGTGGATCAAGAAAACTATATAATAAATCGACAAAAACATTCACAATAGATAAAACAATCGCTATATAAATAACACCAGCCATTACACTTGGAATATCTGGAATAAATTGCTTATCTACTATATAACTACCGATTCCGTTAATTGAAAATACTTTTTCCGTTACAGATGCACCGCCCAGCATTCCACCAAACTGAAGACCAATGATCGTGATAATTGGAATTAATGCATTGGGTACTGCATGACGCAAGATAACTTTCGCTTCAGAAAGTCCTTTCGCCCTTGCCGTAAGAATGTAATCTTCATTAATCACTTCTAAGGTAGAAGAACGCGTCATTCGTGCAACTGAAGCCATCAATCCCGTTCCTAAAACAACGGTCGGCATTATTAGTGACATTGCATTCGTCGAACTATAAGTCGCTGGTAGCCAGCCCAAATTAATTGAAAAAGTTAAAATAAATATTAAGCCTTGCCAGAAGCTAGGAATAGAAATTCCAAGTAAAGCAATTAACATAAATAACTGATCGAATGTAGTATTTGTTTTAACTGCTGCATAGATACCGGCTGGCAGAGCTACTGCTACTGATAATCCCAATGCATACAGGGTTATCTTCAATGTGATTGGGAAACGACGTAAAATCGTTGTCACAACACGTTCATTCCCAGCATAAGCATTTCCTAAATCAAAGGTAAAGATCCCTTTAATGGTTTCTCCTAGTTGAACAAAATAAGAATCATTCAAACCATGCAATTGACGGAAATTCTCTACTTGCTCCGGTGTGGCCTGGTTTCCGAGGATATTTGTCGCCGGATCAGAAGGTGAAAAATATAATAGAGTAAAGACAATAACGGTTACTCCAATAATAACAAAGAACATCATTAATAGACGTTGTATCAAATAATGCAGACTAGGTAAGGAAACAACAATTAAAAATAAATACATTGGCCAAGCTAGGAATAAAGAAAGGACGAGTCCGCCAGTCGTTGATAACCAGTCCAACGTTGTCTGGAGGTAACTTTGAGCGCCCGTTTCATCATTCTCATAGTAAGCTTCTACCCTTTCGCTTATTTCTCTATTTGATTCCTCTTTGTACAGTTTCTCTACTCGTCTTTGGTTCTGCGACGAGGAGACGTTTAGGTTCAAGAATTTTATCTTTTGTTTTTCTTGATTTTCTAATTGACTCCTTAGAGCCTCTGCCCTTCCACTCTCATTGAATTGTTTCTCCATTTTATCTCTTATATTTTTTTCTCCAGATTTTTTCTGTCGAATTAAATATGATATGAAAATAATTAATTGGAATAACATCCCAAAAATAAACAGGCCCATTCGCCATGATTTATTCTGATATGCTTTTTTATAGTGATATTGGATGTTATCTGTCCATCGATCGATCCAATTTTTCTTCGATACCATTTTGATCACCTCTTTACGCAATTTAAATATTACTACCAGAAAGATTCTTTACTTAAAAAAAGTCATAGTAAATATCTGTTCCTCTTTTAGATAAAACCTAATATAGCAAATGTGATATAGCTAGTCAAAACTTCCGTACTGGGAATGATAAATTCTTCAAAATGAGAAAAACAAGAGCGATCTCATCATAGAATAATGTAAAAAGAATACCCTCTTAAAAATTAACACGAAACCCAATGGTGAGGCTCTACTTCTTTAAATTCTGTTCCTTGATAGTTTTGAAGTTCTTCTTCGGTATCTTTTTTATTCTTTTTCATGGCCTCTATTGATGGGTCAGGTATTGGAATAGCCGATAATAGTTTCTTTGTATAGGGATGAATTGGGTTTGAAAAGAGTTCTTCAGAATCAGCAAGTTCAACAATTCGACCCTCGTGCATCACGGCAACACGGTCGGAAATTTGCTTAACCATAGCTAAGTCATGAGCGATAAATAAATAAGTTAACTTCAGTTTTTCTTGAAGAGACTCTAGCAACTCAACTATTTGCGCTTGAATAGAAGCATCAAGAGATGAAAGCGGCTCATCTAACACAATAAACTCTGGGTTTACTGCTAATGCACGAGCGATACCAATACGCTGACGTTGTCCACCTGAAAATTCATGAGGGAAGCGCTCAACGAAAGAGGCGTCTAAGCCAACTAAATCGAGTAACTCCAATACACGATCGGTGCGTTCTTTTTTATTTTTTACTAAACCATGGGTATCCAGCGCTTCACCAATGAGATCTATTACTTTCATTCGCGGATTCAACGAAGCATAAGGATCTTGAAAAATCATCTGTATATGTTTACGCATGGATTTTAATTCATTTTTATTTAAATGATTTAAGTCAAACCCTTCATAGACTATTTCTCCAGCAGAAGCTTCATGTAAGCGTAAGAGAGTGCGACCAGTGGTTGTTTTTCCTGAACCCGATTCACCAACAAGTCCTAATGTTTCCCCACGATAAATATCAAAGTTCAAATTATTAACTGCTTTTATCGTTTCACCCCGTCCATATGGGAACTTTTTTTCTAGCTGCGATACTCGGACGAGAGCGTCTCGTTCTCCACTATGAATTTCCTTTAATTTTTCTTTTTCTTTCTCTGTTTTATCTTTATATAGGTTTGGTATGGCATTTAAAAGCATTTTGGTGTAGTCATGTTGAGGATTCTCAAAAATCTCTGTTGTCTCACCGCTTTCGACAAGTTCCCCGTGACGCATCACCATTACACGGTCACACATATTAGCAACAACACCAAAATCATGCGTGATTAATATAATAGCCGTGCCATATTTCTTTTGAATATCTTTAAGTAATTCCAAGATTTGTGCCTGTATTGTTACATCTAAAGCAGTGGTTGGTTCATCTGCAATAATAATAGACGGACTGCAGGCCAGTGCCATCGCAATCATCATTCGTTGACGCATTCCACCAGAAAACTCATGTGCATATTGGGTAAAGCGGAAGTCAACATTGCTTATCCCAACATCTGTCATGATTTCTTTTGTTCGTCTTTCTGCATCCTTTTTTGAAATTTTTTCATGGAGGCGCAAAATTTCTACAATTTGTTTGCCGATAGACATTGTTGGATTTAGTGACGTCATTGGATCTTGAAAAATCATAGAAATGTCTTTTCCTCGTATAGAACGTAATTCTTTTTGAGTTAAGTTGAGTAATTCCGTTCCTTCATAAGTAATACTAGATTCAGGATGAATATAGGCGTTAGAAGAGAGGAGTTGCATAATAGAGCGAGCCGTTACGCTCTTGCCACTTCCTGACTCCCCGACCAGTCCAAGTGTCTCACCTTTTTTAATAGAAAAGGATAGGTCAGATACAACTTGTTGCTCATCTAATTCAGTTGAAAAAGAGACAGATAAATTATTGACTGTTAGTAAATTCTCCATTGTTTCTTCCTTTCTCACAATTTACTTTATCTTTCAAAGAATATCATTTTTTTACACGAAATGAAAGTAAACTTCCTTACAAAAAAATAAGTTTATCGAATTTCGAAGATATCTGAGAGCGTCATTTAACACAGAGTTTAATCTTGTGATGACTTTTCAATATAAATATAGTTCTTTTCAATATATAGTTTTTTCTTTATAAAATCATTTTATGTAATTTTTTTTCGAAATTTCAATTTTTAGTTAGCACTTGTTAAAGTTGATATTCTTGTACTACCATAATTTTAAATTATAATTTTTAGAAATAAAAAAGGCTTCCTACCAGCGTTTAGAAGCTGTTAGGAAACCTTAGTAAAGCTATAATGGAGTTGAGGGGAGTTGAACCCCTGTCCAGACATATCGACACTCAAGTATCTACGTTCATAGTTTTACTATTTAAAGTTTCGCTCAGCATCAGCCGTAAAACGGGCATCATGCGTTGCTAGTCTGATGATCTCTTCTTAGTCTTACAGACGGAAAGACTAAGCGTATCCCACTTATTATAGGACCCGATACCGAGCACATGGGCGATGCCGGTCGGATCACGCTAAGCTGTTATTACGCAGCTAAAGCGTAGTTATTGTTATTATTGTTTGCAGTTATATTTAACTGTGACGTTGATACGCAGTCTCGTCACCTGCGGAACGCAACCCAAGCTCAATCTACGCCTGTCGAATCCGTAACAACCCCGACATAATAGGTTGAGTCTTCATTGACTCTATACATATTATAGCATATCTGTATGAAAAGTAAAGGCTTATAGCTTATTAATAGTAAGTTTAAATAAATGCGTTCTCTCTCTATCCATTCATTTACTTTTGCCCTCAATCATTTATTCTATGGTATTAGACAGCAATGCACTATTTCCTTTTCTGCCTCATAAAAGAATTAAACCCGCACCAGATTATACTGATGCAGGTTCAATACTAGTTTATGACTTATTTAGCTTTTGCCGTTGTAATACCTAAGATTGTTTCTTTGGCATGGATTAAATCTGTGATTTGCTGGCAATAGGGTGCTTCAAGTCCTAATTTTTTAGAAGCTTCAGCTACTTCACCATTTAAATAATCAATCTCAGTGGGACGATTATTTTTTAAATCTTGATGCATGGATGGGTAATGGGCGCCCACTTTAGCGGCGACTCCTTTGAGGTACGTAATGGTTTCATCAACATCCAATATCACATTATCCTGATGCTTAGCTACTATTGCAAACTCTTTAATAATACGTGTCAACATAGAATCAATTTCAGATGTTTGGAAAACTTCCTCGATATTTGCGTCCAACAAGGTACATAAGGCATTCATTGTCCCATTCACACAAGCTTTACGCCAAGTAGTATAGTTTACATTTTCACTGTAAACACCATTTAGTCCACTCTTTTGAAGCATCTCAACGATTTCCAGAGTTGCTTCTTTTTCGCTTGGATCACTATTTTGTATTTCAACAGGCCCTTGACCATTAAAGTGCGTGTGCCCAGGAGCATCGATGCCTGCTGTCCAAACGGTTGTCCCCATTATAATATTTTTTCTGTCTATATATTTTTCCAGTGTTTTTAAGTGTCCTAAACCATTCAGTAAACAGACTACCTTAGTATTCGGGCCAATGATATGTTCAATACTTTCCATCATTGCATTGAGTCCCATTGATTTAGTGAATACAAAGATAACATCCATTTTCTCTTTCAACTCATGTGGTTTACATATAGTCATTTTCTGGTTATCTTTATCGCCATTAACCGAAATGGTTAGGCCTTCTTCTTTTATTGTATTAATGTGCTGTTCCCAGTTATCCAGTAATGTGACGTCAGCGCCACCTTTTTGTAAGTGGTAACCAAAGCCACACCCAAGTGCGCCCGATCCTGCAATTGCTATTTTCATAAATTCATTCTCCTTTAGTATTAGTTTGTTGCGGGGACAAATTTAAATATTTCATGTTCATATATTTTTAGAACTTTATTAAATAATATATCAACAATTACTGCGCCTCCAAATGGAATAACGAAATATGCCATAATTACCATCCAAAGTTCTGATCCCATATTAACGGCTTGTATTGGACCAACTAAGCCTACTATTCCAAATCCTGCTGTTTCTGGGATACCATGCATACTAAACACATAAGCGCCAACACCTGAAAGAACAGCATTTACAACAATAGGGATGACAATTCTTGGATGTTTCACAAGGTTTGGCATCATCATCTTCATCGCACCTAATAGTATAGCTAATGTTGTACCACTTTGGTTAACTCTTTGAGAACCGATTACTAAAATGGCAGTACATGCTGTGATTCCAACTGCTGCAGCACCTGCACCTAATCCTGATATCCCAATAGCTATACCAATGGCTACTGTAGAAATTGGTGAAATGATAAGAATAGAAAAGGCGACGGAAATTAAAATGGCCATAGCGAGTGGCTGGAGTTGTGTGAATGTATTTATTCCATTACCAATCGTTGTCGTTACTAGACTGACATAAGGCAGCATCAGTATACCAATTGTTCCCACACCTGCTCCAACAATTATAGGAAGTAAAATCAAAGTCAGAGACCCTAGCTTTCCTTCCAATAAGCGTGTAACAAAAACGGCTAGGCCTGAGATAATCATAACATTGACCAGGTCCCCAATACCAACTAAAACTATGCCTGCATCTGTCACAGCATAAGCGCCAGATCCTAAGAATGCTGCTGCACCTATAATAACACTCTGCATAGGATTTAGTTTGAATTGCATTCCAACGAGCACACCTATCAAAGCTGGTGTTAGAAATTGCATAGTAGACACAATCATTGCCAATGTTTCAAAAATAGCTCCATAGGGAATGAGTGCTTTAAAAATCCCTCCCAAAATAGCATTCGCAATTAAGCCAATAACAATCCCACTTGCAGTCCCCGCTAACACTTTATTAGTATAGTTTTTAAACGTCAATTGTTCTTCTTTTAACATTCCAATACCCCTTATCTATAATGTTTTATTTCTTTTTTTATAATGTAAGTTCATTTTATCACAATACCTTTCATTCTTTCAGAAAGTGTTATGATAATTCAGTAAAAGATATTTAATAATCAAAAGTTTCGAACTCATTATTTTCTAACATTTTTCGAACGTTATTTTGTTTAAAAACCTTAATAAAGTTAAAAACCTTGCACTATGGCTTCAGTCTTAAATGAATAAGAGTTTGAAGACAATAGAATGCAAGGTTTTAATTATTTTTTATTCAGCATCTTGAAAGTGTGAGACATCATTATAACGATCTAAATGAAATAGCCCATCTTCATAGTTGACAACAGATACACTGGCGTTTAATAAGCTTTCTGTATCGTTAAGATTTGGGATAATATTTTGTAAAATATAACGGATCGTTCCTCCGTGAGCAACAAGTAAGATTTTTTCACCTGTGTATTTGTGACGATCCATAAGTTTAATTAATCCTTTTTCTACACGTGACCAGAACATTTTGAAATCTTCTGCATGTTTTTCTGGATCTATGGCTCTAAATGCATCCATTCTTTCAGGGACACTTGTATTTTTGAATAGCTCTTTTTGTGTTTCGTAGCCAAGGTGCTCTCTTACTTTATCATAGGCTTCAGAACCGTACATCCCTTCCATTGAGCCAAAGAAAACTTCTCTAAACTCAGGCATTTGTATCATATTCATTGTTTCAATCTGACCATTTTCTTCTAAAATAATTTTGGCTGTGTCCTGTGTACGTTGTAAATCACTGGTATAAACTGCATTAAACTTTTCATCAGCCAGTCCTCGTCCACATCTTCTCACGTCTTTTTTACCTTTTTCAGTTAAAGGCATATTGCTCCAACCCTGCATTCGTCCATAGTAATTGAAGTACGTTTCTCCATGACGGACAAAATATATTTTAACACCTTTATTTGTCATTCTTCTCCACTCCTCTATAGCTCTATTTCTATTCTATCAAAACCTTCTCAATATTGCGATAAAAGAGAGTCATTTCTTTTTTTGAGTCTCACTATTAAAAAATGACCCTAAATCACCTCAACACGGTATTCGTATCGAGACAAAATAGGATCATTTTAAATCTTTTTATTTTGGAAAAATTGCTTTGTTGTTTTTAAAGAAAACCACGCCACTCAAGGAAAGTAAAATTACTATCCCAACAAGTAATAAAATTTGAATGATTCCGGCCATATCGGGTGTTAGTCTTCCGCTCATATACGAGCCATAAATGCCTATAAAGGCCCAGGCCAACGGTAATGGAAATACTGCGTTTTTAAATTGACTCAAATAAAAGATAGCAAAGCCAATTGCAACGAGCAAGATGAGTACCGTCCAGATAGATTCTGAGATACCGAACCCACTCCATCCCAATTGAACCAGATAGACTGATACATTAACGATGGTCGCAATAAATACCCATGCACTATAAAGTGAGAAAGCTGTCCCCGCTAAAGTAAACGAAAAGTTTGATCGCTTTTTATAAAGTTTTTCTACTATAAAAAGCAAACTAAAAAGAAGACCTAAAATAAATAACGTCGATAGCCCTATGCGTAGGTATGAGAAAGCAATAATCCAAGCTATATTAAATAAGGAACTGATAATAAATAACGGTGAGACATCTATAATGATATCACTGATTGCTTTGTCTTTCCGTTTAACTAAAAAATAACCTAATGTAGCTAATAGCAGTATATAGATAACTCCCCAAATGGAAAATGCGAAGCCCGCTGGTGTAATGAGCGTTGTATATTTATCTGATACATCTACCTGACTGGTGTCGTTAAAAAAGCCAGAAGAGCCTAAATAGTTGATACCTAGCACTAGAAAGTAAGCAACTAAATTAGCTATCGACCAGTTTCTTGCTTTAACAGCATGATTATGTGTCATTATTAATCATACTCCTTTACTTTAGATTTGTTTAATAATTATCTTTCACTGCTCGTCTAAGCTGACGATCTTGATCACGTCTCTTGATTGTTTCTCGCTTATCATACTGCCTCTTACCTTTGGCTAAACCAATTAAAACTTTTGCAACACCGTTCTTGATATAAACTTTTAGTGGAATGAGTGTCACGCCACCTTGTTTCGTTTCTCCAATTAATTTATCGATTTGCTTTTTTTTCATTAACAGTTTTCGTGTTCTAACTGGATCGTGATTGAATTGATTTCCTTTTTCAAATGGAGCGATATGCACATTGTATAGCCAAATTTCGCCTCTACGAATACTTGCATAGCCGTCTTTAAGGTTAATCCTCCCAGCACGAATTGACTTGATTTCGGTTCCATGAAGCACAATGCCTGCTTCTATTGTATCTAGGATAGAATATTCATACCGGGCTTTTCTATTTTGGGCTATTAAATTACCTTGTCCTTTCGGCATGTGAGTCCCCCTTTTCTTTATTTTTTAGGTTTTTTTGTTTTACGTCTTTGTTTACGCTTGTTTGAACCTGTTTTATCCGTATTCTTTTGTGATGTATGGTTTCTATTCTGATTCTTTTTATTTCCTTTTTTACGATTATTACCTTTATTCCCTTTGCTTGCAGCTTTTTTATTTTTAATACATTTGGCTTTTGTTTCTTCATCCTCAACTAGTTCAAAGTCGATTTCATGTGATTCTTTATCTGCCTTAGTTACCTCTACTTGTACGGATTGACCAATTCGGTAAACATTTCCTGTTTGCTGACCAATGAGCAGAAGCTCGCGATCATTGAACTCATAGTAGTCGTCATTCATATTTGAAATGTGAATAAGTCCTTCAACCGAGTTGGGTAGTTGAACAAATAAACCAAAATTCGTAACAGATGTGATAACGCCCTCGAATTGTTCGCCAATTTTGGTGGACATATACTCTGCCTTTTTCATTTCATCTGTTTCACGTTCTGCATCCACGGCTCGTCGTTCTGTCGTGGAACTGTGCTCAGCAATTTCTGGTAGTTTACCATTCCAATAGCTTTTAGCCTTTTGTCCTTTCCCGACTTCATCATAATAGTGAATCAAGCGATGAAGAATTAAGTCTGGGTAACGTCTAATGGGCGAGGTAAAGTGAGAATAATATTCAGCTGCCAAACCGTAGTGACCGATGGGTACCACATCGTATTTTGCTTGCTGCATTGAACGAAGTAGGAGCATCTTAATAACGCCTTCTTCTGGAGTGTCAGCTACTTTGTCTAGAATATTTTGAAGCTTCTTAGGACTGATAGATTCTTTTAGTCCTTTAACATTAATCCCAAATCCACTGACAAATTCAATGAAACGCTGCATTTTCCCTTCATCAGGCTTATCATGAATACGGTATAAAATGGGTAAATCCTGTTTTGCAAAGTGTTCAGAAACAGTTTCGTTCGCTGAAAGCATAAAGGACTCGATTAACCGTTCCCCAACGCCTCGTTCACGAAGGATAATGTCCACAGGAAAGCCTGTTTCGTCAACTTGTATTTTTGCTTCATGCGTATCAAAGTCTATTGAACCACGGTTAACACGTTTTTCTTCAAGAATATTATGCAGTGACTCCATGTCTTTTAACATGTCGACAATACCTTCATACTCTGCTTTACGCTCAGCATTGTCTTCTTCCAAGATTTCGTTTACTGCCTGATATGTCATACGGTGGTGATTGTTGATTACACTTTTTGAAACATCATAGTCTACGACTTGTCCTGATTTATTGATTTCCATTTCACAGCTAAGTGTTAAACGGTCAACATGAGGATGAAGAGAACATATTCCGTTTGATAAACGTTGCGGTAACATTGGAATCACACGGTCTGTTAAATAGACACTTGTTCCACGTTCAAACGCTTCGCTATCCATTGCGCTATTCTCAGTGACGTAATGACTGACATCTGCGATATGCACACCTAAATAGTAGTTGCCATTGTCTAGACGTTTGACTTGAATCGCATCGTCTAAGTCTTTGGCATCCGCACCATCTATTGTAATAATAACTTCATCACGTAAATCTTTACGCCCCTTGAGATCTTTCTCAGAGATACTATCGGGAACATTTTTAGCTTCTTCGATAACTTCTTCTGGAAATTCACTTGGGATTCCATGCTTATGAACAACAGTTAAAATTTCGATTCCCGGCTCATCTTTATGTCCAAGTGTTTTTGTAACAATACCAGCTAAATGATTTGTTTCACCATTAAAAGCAAAGTCTGTTACCTCAATTTGAACGATACTGCCATCCACTGGTCGAATACCTTTTGTTTCTATTTCTACAACTAAATCCGGCATCTTCTGATTTTTTGGCTTCACATATCCGTAGAGACCGTTCTTTTTAACTTCATTTTCAGGGTATGGATTAAACTCTCCAAAAACATGTTCAATCCCACGTTCAATGATTTCAACCACTTCTCCCGCTGGCCCCTTATCCTTATGCGGTAAAGCTTCTTGCGTTACTTTTACTTTAACCAGATCCCCGTTCAGGGCTGATTTTGTTTCAGTGGGTGGGATGAATATATCCTGTTCGTATTCTTCAATCGTTACGAAACCAAATCCACGGTCATTTCCACTGAATCGACCTGTCATTCCAGTTGTTCCATTTTTTAATTTGAATTTTCCATTTTGTAAAAGTACGATTTTATTTTCTCTTTCAAGTTCCGCAATTGCTTTCACAATTTTCTTGAAATCATTTGCTCCTGAGCGGTTAAGTCCTTCACTGATTTTGTTAACTTCCAGTGCCTCTTCGTTCTTTTCCTTCATAAATTCAACGATATTTTTCTTTAATTCTTTACGTTCTTTTCCTTCATTCGATAGTTTATTTTCTTTACTCAATTGTCTCCTCCGTCCCAGTTAAGCGTTGATAAGAAAGTTAAAACGTGTGTCTGTAATTCTTTTCCTACGCTTCCTGTTGTGATGACGTGCTCGCCATCTTCATATAATTTAATTGATACTTCAGCTTGGGATAATGATTCTCTAAATATCCTTGCAGTATCAGGTTCGATAAGTTCGTCTTTTTCACCTTGACCAATAAATATCTTTTTATCAAGTGTTGGGTATTCTTCTTCCATTTTAGAAACAAAGGTTTTAAGGTTAGCAAACATCTCTTTTAGTTCGATTTCAGCTTTAGACATTAACCCTGCTAGTTCATCTCTTTCGTACCCCTTTGTACGTTTAACCGTTTTGTACCATGAAAGAAAGTTTTCGGTTACGTGATGATCGTACGTGGTTGTGACTGGAGCAGAAAATGTCCCACCGCCAATTGCTGCTTCTTCATTTAATAGGAGATGCGTCGCGACAACTCCACCAAGTGATAAACCAAAGACTGCGATTTCCTCATAGCCTTTATCTTTCAAGAATGCGAGAGCTTCCTCTCCATCTTTTATCCAATCTTCAATGGAATAATTAAAAAGATCATCCAAATTACTTGTCCCATGTCCAGAAAAGACTGGGGCATAAACGGTGTAATTAGCACGTTCTAAAGCTCTAGCTAAGCTAATTACATCCCTTGGTGTGCTTGTAAAGGCGTGAAACAATAGTACAGCGCGTTCGCCACTTTCATAAAACAATGATTGATTATTCATTTAAAAATCCTCCTTCAGACTCTCTTCCATTTTACCTTAAATCGTACTATTTTTATACCGAAATACAATCGTCATCTCAATCTTTCTTATTCTGCTCGTTGTTTTATGAGGGGCGTCAGTTTATTCATATTGTTTTTCGTATGAGCTAGCTGATGTGTGCTTCGCTTCAACCTACTCAATGAGTTTCTTTTTTGAGTTAACCGATGTGAGGCCTGCTTCAACATACTCAAATGTTTTCTCGTTTGAGTTAGCTGATATACGCCCTACTTCAACTTACTCAAATATTTTCTCGTTTGAGTTAGCCGATATACGCCCTACTTCAACATACTCAATGAGTTTCTTTTTTGAGTTAGCTGATATACGCCCTACTTCAACTTACTCAAATATTTTCTCATTTGAGTTAGCTGATATACGCCCTACTTCAACCTACTCAAATATTTTCTCGTTTGAGTTAGCCGATATACGCCCTACTTCAACATACCCGTAGGCTTTTCCATTTGAGTTAGCTAATGTCATACCTACGTAGCCATAAAAAAATACTCTTGTTTCTCTAACTTTAAAAGCTTTCGCTCGTAGAAGTTAAGGAGTCACAAGAGTATCGTGCAAATGATTACTATTTAAAGAATTTGACTTAGAGTGAATGCTAATCCGAAAAAGATGATTAAACTCACGACCGTTGTTTTAATAAGTACGGCTTCAAATCCGCGTGCTTTTTGTTTTCCAAATAATTGGCTTGCGCCACCCATAAATGCATTTGATGCACTTTGAGTTTTTGTAGGTTGCATAGCAATAACTATAATAATGAATACTGATAAAATAAGCATGATTGTAAGTAAAATATCGTACATAAAACATGACCTCCTTTTGACAAGTCTCCTACTTTATAATATAGCACAAAATCAAGTGGGTTTCCAACTGATTATTCATTTCATTTAGCTATTTCCACTTCACATAGCGATGAAAATCTTGGGTATATCTGATGTTTTTATTGCCCCCTTTACATACGCTATTCGTAACCAATCTAATCTTTACTAATGGTGTGATTGACTCACTCATCCCCTTTTTCTGACATACTAAGCCTACAATTTTTTAGCTGTTTCTTAGCTGGCTGACCTAGTATATAAGCTATAATCTTTTTTAAATATACAAATAACCCCTTTATCCTACTGTGAAGTAGAATAAGGGGCTATTTGCTCTATACTATTAACCTGTTTGTAAAACTTCCAAGTTTAGCTAAGATTTTTAAGAATTATTTGTTAGCTAAGTTATAGAAAGCTTGTAAACCTTCATAAACAGCTAAGTCACCTAATTGGTGTTCGATTCTTAGTAACTGGTTGTATTTAGCAATACGGTCAGTACGGCTTAATGAACCTGTTTTGATTTGTCCTGCATTTGTTGCAACAGCGATATCAGAAATTGTTGAATCTTCTGTTTCACCAGAACGGTGAGAAACAACTGCAGTATAACCAGCTTTTTTAGCCATTTCGATTGCATTAAATGTTTCTGTCAATGTACCGATTTGGTTAACTTTGATTAAGATTGAGTTACTGTTTCCTTCTTTAATACCACGGTTTAGCATTTCAGTATTTGTAACGAATAAGTCGTCACCTACTAATTGAACTTTGTCGCCTAGGCGATCAGTTAATAGTTTGAAGCCATCCCAGTCGTTTTCGTCCATACCGTCTTCAATAGAGATGATTGGGTACTTGTTCACTAATTCTTCAAGGTAGTCAACTTGCTCTTTAGCATTACGCTTAACGCCGTTTTCACCTTCGAATTTAGTGTAGTCATAAACACTGTTAGCAGCATCGTAGAATTCAGAAGCAGCACAGTCAAATCCAAGATAAACATCTTTACCCGGTTCTAAACCTACTTTTTTGATTGCTTCTAGAATTGTTTCTACGCCATCTTCAGTTCCTTTGAAACGTGGAGCAAATCCACCTTCGTCACCAACAGATGTTTCTAGTCCGCGGTCTTTCAAGATTGCTTTAAGTGCGTGGAAGATTTCAGCACCCCAGCGTAAAGCTTCTTTAAATGTTGGTGCACCAACAGGTAAGATCATGAACTCTTGGAATGCAATTGGAGCATCTGAGTGTGATCCACCATTAACGATGTTCATCATTGGTGTTGGTAATACTTTCGTGTTTGTTCCACCAAGGTAACGGTACAATGGTAAGTCTAGATAGTCAGCAGCTGCACGTGCAACAGCGATAGATACGCCTAAGATTGCATTTGCACCTAATTTACCTTTGTTTGGTGTACCATCAAGGTCGATTAATGCATGGTCAAGTCCCATTTGGTCGCGAACATCCATACCAATAATAGCGTCAGCAATTGTGTTGTTAACATTATCAACTGCTTTAGTTACGCCTTTACCTAAATAACGGTCTTTGTCGCCGTCACGTAATTCTACTGCTTCGTGTTCACCAGTAGATGCTCCTGAAGGAACCATTCCGCGCCCGAAAGCACCTGTTTCTGTATAAACTTCAACTTCGATTGTTGGGTTTCCTCGTGAATCTAGTACTTCGCGTGCAATAACATCTGAAATAAATGGCATTGATAATTCTCTCCTTTGGTTTTTTGTTATCAACATAAAGTTAACAACAGTTTGGTTTTATTTTACTTATTCTTTGGTTAGAAAGAATAAAATTAAAATCAGTTAAATTAGTCTTTCTTGATTAAACTTTCGCCTGTCATTTCTTCAGGCTTTTTAACACCCAATAAATCAAGCATTGTAGGTGCTACGTCAGCAAGTTTACCATCGCCGCGTAAAGTTACACCTTTTTTAGTCACTATAACTGGCACGGGTACTGTTGTATGTGCTGTATGTGGCTCGCCTTCTGGTGTCAGTTCTGTATCAGCATTACCATGGTCCGCAAATATGATTGCTGATCCACCTTTTTCATGAACGAGATCTACAAAACGCCCTAGATTTTCGTCTACTGCTTCGATGGCTTTAATTGTTGGCTCAAGCATCCCTGAGTGTCCAACCATATCTGGATTTGCGTAATTCAAGATAATTGCATCGTGTTTATCATTCTTAACATCTTCAAGTAAAGCATCTGTAACTTCGTATGCACTCATTTCAGGCTTCAAGTCATAGGTTTCTACTTTAGGTGAAGGGATAAGAATACGATTTTCTCCAGGGAATTCGTCATTTGTTCCACCGTTCATAAAGAATGTAACGTGTGGATATTTTTCAGTTTCAGCTATGCGAAGTTGAGTCAAGTTATTATCAGCTAATACTTGTCCAAGCACATTTTTAAGGAAGATAGGCGGGAACATAACTTCCGCATCCATGTCAGCTGTATACTGAGTAAATGTAACAAATTTAACATTTTCAGGGCGTGTTCCTCTGTCAAACCCATCAAAGTTATCTTCAGTCAGCGCACGAGATAGTTCAATCGCACGGTCAGGACGGAAGTTGAAGAATAAAACGGCATCATTGTCTTTAACTGTTGCAACAGGTTGCCCCTCTTTTTCGATAACAACAGGTTCAACGAATTCATCCATTTTTTTATTTTTATAACTTTCTTCCATTGCTTGTACAGGATCGCTTGCTTTATTCCCTTCGCCGTGGAAGATTGCATCGTAGGCACGTTTGATACGTGGCCAGCGATTATCTCTATCCATTGCGTAGAAACGACCTGAAATCGTAGCAATTTCTCCAAGACCAAGTTTTTTAATATCTTCTTGAAGTTTTTTAATAAACTTAATACCTGAGTCTGGTGCTACGTCACGTCCATCAGTAAATGCATGAATGTAAACATTTTTAACACCTTTATTTTTGGCTGCTTCAACAATGGCATTTAAGTGTCGCTGATGACTGTGCACGCCTCCGTTTGACACGAGTCCAAACAGATGTAAGGCAGAATCATTATCATTAACATGCTTAATTGCATTGTTTAACTTATCATTTGTGGCAAATTCTTTGTCTTCGATTGCTTTATCAATTCGTGTAATGCTTTGATAAACAACGCGTCCAGCACCGATATTGGTGTGGCCAACTTCAGAATTCCCCATTTGACCTTCTGGTAATCCAACAGCTAAACCAGAAGCGAGCATTGTATTGTGCGGGTATTCATTCCAGAGGCGATCGAAGTTTGGCTTATTAGCTTGTACAACGGCATTACCGTATTCTTCTTTACGCCAGCCAAAGCCATCTAGAATAATGATTGCTACTGGAGCTTTACTCATTTATTCAGCCGCCTCCAATAATTGCAAGAATGAATCTGCTTCTAAGCTTGCGCCTCCAACGAGTGCGCCATCAATATCTGGTTGAGACATAAGTTCTTTAATGTTAGCAGGTTTAACAGATCCACCATATTGCATGCGTACAGCGTCAGCTACATCTTGTGAGTATAACTTAGCAACTGTTTGACGTACAACAGAGATTGTTGCATTAGCATCATCAGCTGTTGCTGTTTTACCTGTACCAATAGCCCAGATAGGCTCATAAGCAATAACTGTTTCTTTTACTTGTTCAGCTGATAAGCCTGATAAAGCAGCTTTGACTTGTCCAGCTACTAAATCATTCGTTTGTCCAGCTTCTTTTTGTTCAAGTGTTTCTCCCACACAAATAATTGGGATCATACCATTATTAAACACTGCATGTGCTTTTTTGTTGATCATTTCATCTGTTTCGTGGAAGATTTCACGACGCTCAGAGTGTCCAATAATAACGTACTCGACACCTATACCTGCAAGTGCTTTAGGACTGTTTTCTCCTGTGAAAGCACCTTCGTCTTCATAGTAGCTATTTTGAGCTGCAATTTTCAAATCAGAATTTGCAGTTAAATCCACTAAACTTTGAAGATAAATACTTGGTGCACCAATAATAGCATCAACTTTATCGTTGGAAGGCACTTTTCCTTGTACTTGTTCAATAAATGATGCTGCTTCTTTAGAGGTTTTGTTCATTTTCCAGTTTCCTGCAATAATAGGTTTACGCATTCTTTTATCCCTCTTTCGTTGTTTTTATTTCTTTGAATTGTTTTAAATCAATTATTTAACCCTTTTTTAAATTGAAACCACAGTCGCTTCCGCTCCTCTGGTACTGAGCCACTAAGCATTGAAATGCAAGTGGCTCAGCAATTTCACACAGGAATCAGAACGGCTTGTCTTGCTTTTCTATTGTCTAGCAATCTAAGCCTGATTCTCAGTGAAAAAAGATAACTATAGCCATTGCGCAGTATGCTCATTCGGGCTATAGTTCCTTTTTTTCACAGGAATCATAGCGGCTTATATTGCTTTTCTTATTTGTCTGAGATTACTGCGATTCCGGGTAGTTCTTTTCCTTCAAGGTATTCTAGTGATGCTCCGCCGCCTGTTGAGATGTGGCTGAAGTCGTCAGCGTAGCCTAGGTCTTGTGCTGCTGTTGCTGAGTCACCGCCACCGATAATGGTTGTGGCATCGTCAAGGTTAGCTAGTATTTCACATACTGCTGCTGTTCCTTTAGCAAAGTTAGACATTTCGAATACACCCATTGGGCCATTCCATACGACTGTTTTTGCACCTTTTAGTTCTTTTTTAAAGTTTTCTATTGATTTAGGACCAATATCCAGCGCCATTTTTCCGTCTGGTATTTCCCCTTCGATTGTTTCTGTTGGTACGTCATTAGAAAATTCAGAGGCAACAACGAAATCTACTGGTAAAACAAGTTTGTCTCCTGCTTTATCCATTAGTTCTTTAGCTAAAGCCACTTTGTCCTCTTCTAATAGTGAGTCACCAATATCTTTTCCTAGTGCTTTATAGAACGTATATGTCATTCCGCCACCAATAATTACTTTGTCAGCTTTTGATATAAGATTTTCTATAACACCGATTTTATCTGAAACTTTTGCGCCACCTAAAATAGCCACGAAAGGATGTTTAGGTTCGTCAACTGCTCCACCGATAAAGTTGATTTCTTTTTCAACTAAGAAGCCTGCTGCTGATTCAACATTGGAAGCAATACCTACGTTTGATGCGTGTGAACGGTGTGCTGTTCCAAAAGCATCATTTACAAAGACGTCGCCTAAGCTAGCCCAATACTTACCTAATTCAGTATCGTTTTTGCTTTCTTTTTTACCGTCAGCATCTTCAAAACGTGTGTTTTCAAACATTAGTATTTCACCATTGTCTAGTTCGCTTACAGCATTTTCTAATGCTTCGCCACGTGTTTCAGCAACAAAAGTTACTTTTTTACCAAGCAGTTCACTTAAACGCTCAGAAATTGGCTGCATTGATAAGCCAGCTTTGTCTTCATCTGATTTTATACGTCCTAAATGAGAAAACACGATAGCTTTTCCGCCCTGATTTAACACATATTCCAAGGTTGGTAATGCTGCTTGAATACGGTTATCGTTAGTTATTTCGCCATCTTTCATTGGAACGTTAAAGTCAGCACGAACTAATACTTTTTTACCCTTAAGATCTAAATCTTTAACAGTTTTCTTTGCCATTAGTCGAATCATTCCTCTCTTATATAAGCTCTTTTTTTGTAAAAACCATAATTTTCACAAAAAAAGGGGGAAGCGCGATCCCCTATATTAAATTGAACATTCAAGTTTTAGTTGCTGATGCACTAAACATTTTGTTCTCTTCATTATAGAGTATATGCTCCCCCGCTTATTAAACTCTGTTTGGTTTTATTTTCTATAAAATTAGAAGTTTCTGGTGATTATAATCCAGCGAAGTATTCTAATGTACGAACCATGTTACCAGTAAAGCCGTATTCGTTATCATACCAAGCTACTGTCTTAACTAACTGACCGTTTTCTCCGTCGATAACTTTTGTTAATGTTGAATCAAATACTGATCCAGCTGGCATACCAATAATGTCTGAAGATACGATTTCATCTTCATTATAAACGAATGCATCGCTTGAGTATTTTTTCATCATTTCGTTAACTTCTTCTTCTGTAACTTTTTTGTCTAATACAGAATATAATTCTGTCATAGAACCCGTAACAGTTGGTATACGAACAGCAGTCCCGTCGATTTTACCGTCTACTTCTGGGATTACTTTCCCTACTGCTTTAGCTGCACCTGTTGAAGCTGGAATTGCATTTTGTGCTGCTGCACGGCTCTTACGTCCACCTGGTGAGTCTTGTAAAGATTGTGTTGACGTATAAGCGTGAATTGTGCTCATTAAACCACTGTCAATCCCGAATTCTTTGTTTAGTACATTAACCATTGGTGCTAAACAGTTTGTAGTACATGATGCAGCAGATACTATTGTATCGTTTGCTTCGATATCTTCATGGTTAACACCATAAACGATTGTTTTTAGATCGCCTTTAGCTGGTGCTGAAATTAGAACACGTTTTGCTCCTGCATCTAAGTGAGCTTGTGAAGCTTCTTTTGATACGTAGAATCCTGTTGATTCAAGAACGATATCAATACCTAAGTCGCTCCACGGAAGTTTGCTAGCATCTTTTTCTGCATAGGCTTTAATTTCTTTTCCTTTAATGACAAGTGAATCACCTTTTGCTTTCACGTCATATGGGAAAGTACCTTGAGCTGTATCATACTTGAATAGATAAGCTAAGTCTTCGTTGTCTGTTAAATCATTAACAGCTACAACCTCTAAATCTGAACCACTTTCTAAAATACGACGTAGTGCTAAACGTCCAATACGTCCAAAACCGTTAATTGCTACTTTTACTGACATAATCTAATTTCCTCCTTAAGAAAATTATCTTTTTTTATTTTATCAACTAAATTTAATAACTTCAAGCCAGGCTAGATCTTAAAGATTTGCCATGTGAGTTAAAGTTCTTACCATGTTACCAGTGAAGCCATATTCGTTGTCATACCAAGAAACTGTCTTAACTAACTGACCGTTTTCTCCGTCGATAACTTTTGTTAATGTTGAATCAAATACTGATCCAGCTGGTACACCGATAATGTCTGAAGATACGATTTCGTCTTCATTGTATACGAATGCGTCGCTTGAGTATTTTTTCATCATTTCGTTAACTTCTTCTTCTGTAACTTTTTTGTCTAGTACAGAATATAGTTCTGTCATAGAACCTGTTACTGTTGGTATACGAACAGCAGTCCCGTCGATTTTACCATCTACTTCTGGGATTACTTTACCCACAGCTTTTGCTGCACCTGTTGAAGCTGGAATTGCGTTTTGTGCTGCTGCACGGCTCTTACGTCCACCTGGTGAGTCTTGTAAAGCTTGTGTTGACGTGTAAGCGTGAATTGTGCTCATTAAACCACTGTTCATACCGAATTCTTTATTCAATACGTTAACCATTGGTGCTAAGCAGTTTGTAGTACATGATGCAGCAGATACGATTGTATCGTTTGCTTCGATATCTTCATGGTTAACACCATAAACGATTGTTTTTAGATCGCCTTTAGCTGGTGCTGAAATCAGAACACGTTTTGCTCCTGCGTCTAAGTGAGCTTGTGAAGCTTCTTTTGATACGTAGAATCCTGTTGATTCAAGAACGATATCAATACCTAATTCGCCCCAAGGTAGGTTGCTAGCATCTTTTTCAGCGTAGGCTTTAATTTCTTTGCCTGCTACATAAAGAGAGTCTCCTTTAACTTCGACTTCTTCAGGGAAACGGCCTTGTGCAGTATCATATTTCAATAGATAAGCTAAGTCGTCCTTATCTGTTAAATCATTTATTGCTACTACTTCCATATCTGTATCTAATTCCAAGATACGTCGAAGTGCTAGACGTCCAATACGTCCAAAACCATTAATCGCTACTTTTATTGCCATGTGTTAATTTCCTCCTTAGAAAATTTCTTTCATTTAATAACTAAATCATTTTAAAGAGTTTTACTCTTTTAAAATCTCATTCGCGGCTGCCTCATCCGTCACTAACCATGTGTGAGGAGGGACATTTTTTATGTGTGCTTTAATTGCTTCGGCTTTATTTCTTCCTCCAGCAACAGCAACCACATGTGGAATACTTGGTAACTTTGACGATCTAAGTCCTATCCGTGAAAGCTTATAAACGATTTCACCTTGCGGATCAATAAATTCTCCGAACGCTTCAGCAACTGCATTTTTTTCTTTTAACTGCTGGAGTATTTCTTTATCCATCCCTCTACGTTCGGCCATTTTAATGGCATTACCTATACTGTAAATAACCAGTGACGCATTCTCTACTAAATCAAGCGTTTCTTTGATATCTGGCTCTTCAGAAAGTAGTGAATAGGTTTCAGTACGAACATGTTCCGGTGCATAAAGCGCTCGACTTTTACCACCCGTTCGTTTTGCCATCTTTTCAGCAATGGCATTTGCCTGAATATCAACCGATTCACCTAATCCCCCTCGGGCTGGCACAAAGAGCATCTTACGATTTAACCTAATTTTATGGTCCATCGCTCCGGCTACACGTACCATCGTGGCCCCCCCCATGACGGCAATCGTTGCCTCGCCATCAGGCAAAAGGAAGTCTAATACTTCAGTCGTCGCCCGTGCCATATCATCAACACTTGACGTGTCTGTATCTGTGTTACCAATAACTATAGTGCAATGATGAATCCCTAGCTTATTAGCTAGTTTGGATTCTTTTTCTTGCGACTGAACATGCTGTCCCATCAATTCATCTAGTTGATGAAAAATTGTTATACCAATTGGTGTGCACTCCATACCTCGAGATGAAGATTTTATCAGCCCTTGATTTCGCAGGACATCTACTTCTTTTCTCAAAAGTCGTTCAGTGTACCCAAGACGATCAGCAAGTGACCGACGTCCTATGGGGCCTACTTTTTGAATTTGATTCAAAATATAGTATCTTTGCTTTAAAATATACAGTGTTCCTGGCGCAACTTTTTCTATTACTGATAGCATACTTACATGCGCACCTTTCTTGAAAACACTTGTCATACTTCAATAATGCAACCCATTCTTACCTGTTTTGCATCCAACTAAAATTATAACAGGATACGGGCCATTATTCAACCCGCCAGCTTCATTTGTCGGGACCATCAACGTCCAGCGTTGCCCAACATTTTATTTATCGTATATATCTTAAGCTAATCCTTCTTCTATTAATTCCTCTAACTCTTTTTCTGCTATTTTCTGATCAAAAATAGCATCGTTTATAAACACAGTCGGAACTGTTGTTACATTAGCTTCTCTTGTTTCTTCTAAGATGGCTTCTACATGTTCTTTGTTATCATGCAAGGTAGCCTTTCTTTTTTCTTTTGCATAATTAGCAATTTCCTCTTCAGATAAATCGCCCCATTCATCAAGATGAGCGTAGTAAAAGGCAATATCATCTTTTGCTTGTTCTGGATTACTGTGATTCAAGTAACGATGAAGCACATTCCCTTTTTTCAAGCCAGGTTTTTCCTTATCAAAGTGTTTTATTATACGCTGTACTTTATTCTCTTTTACGTAAGCATCTAACATAGGAAGAGATTTCTCAAACCATTGCTTGGAATATGGACATCTCAGATTGATAAATTCAATAATTTTGACAGGTGCTGTATCACTTCCAATAGCTATTCCACCTTTTGTCGTGACTTTTTCACTTTCAATTCCTGATGTATCCAATTCTTAACAAGCTCCTTTCTTTATTTCTCTACTCTCCTAAGTATACCCCTGACACAAATCTTTGACCAGTAAAACGCCTTATAATACAGTGTTTTATATTTTCTTTAAAATTAAATGCGCGAACAAAAAAACACCCCTTAATATCGTGTGCTTTTTTAGCAACGACCTCAAGAGGTGTCTATTTAAATATAACAGATCTTTGATCTATTACGTTTATTTATTCAAGTCTGCAGATGTATCCATGATCTCATCCACTAACCCATATTCTTTTGCTTCTTCTGCTGTCATAAAGAAATCACGATCAGTATCGCGTTCAATAACTTCTTTAGATTGTCCGGTACGTTCAACCAAAATACTGTTCAAGCGATCTCTTGTTCTTAAGATGTGCTTAGCAGCAATTTCAATTTCTGTCGCTTGTCCTTGAGCGCCACCTAATGGTTGGTGAATCATGATTTCTGAATTTGGTAAAGCAAAACGTTTGCCTTTAACACCCGCGGCAAGTAAGAAACTTCCCATTGAAGCTGCTAGTCCAATAGCAATCGTTTGAACATCTGCTTTAATAAATTTCATTGTGTCAAATATAGCCAAGCCTGCTGTGACACTTCCACCTGGAGAGTTTATATAAAGATAAATATCTTTCTCCGGATCTTGTGCGTCTAAAAATAGCAACTGGGCAATAACCGAGTTAGCTACTTGATCATCAATAGGTCCACCTAACATGATGATGCGGTCTTTCAACAAACGTGAATAGATATCATAAGCACGTTCACCACGTGGAGATTGTTCAATAACTGTTGGTACTAAATTCATGTAACTTCCTCCTAATATATATGTCTAAATTAGTGTAGCATAATTAGTCTTTCAATTGAATCTAAAATGATTATACACCTTTGGTCAATATAGGTCAAATAATTAAGATTCTTTATGACATGCTAACTTTTTTCCTCTTCCATTGCTTTTTTACTTTTTTCATAAGCGGCTATAGCGAGCTTTCTTTTATTCTTATGTGATACGATTGGTTCCGGGTAATCTTTACCAATGATTACTTTGTATTCTTTTTGTTCTTTCTCAGTAAGTTTTTCAGGTTGATGTATTTTTTTATCTGTGACTTTATTTAATTCTGGTACAAATTTTCTGATAAAGTCTCCCTGTTTATCAAATCTTTCTGATTGAGTTGTGGGATTGAATATTCTGAAATAAGGGACACCATCCGTTCCAGTTGAAGCTGCCCATTGCCAACCACCAATGTTACTCGCGGGATCATAGTCTATCAGTTTTTCTTGAAAATATTTTTCTCCCCATCGCCAATCTATAAGTAAGTCTTTGGTCAAAAAAGAGGCCGTTATCATACGGAGACGATTATGCATCCACCCTGTTTCATTAAGCTGACGCATAGCTGCATCAACAATAGGAAAGCCGGTTTCCCCCTCTTTCCAAGCTTTAAAATTTTCCTCGTTATTGTCCCATTCAACTTTTGTAAATGCCTTTTTAATAGGGGCATCTTTCTGGTCAGGATGCGAGGCGTAAATCATATTGTAAAAATCTCGCCAGGCTAGTTCTTGAATAAAGGTAGTTCTTCCCTTCGTTTCTTCTTGGCTCATAACTTTATTGAAGACTGTTCGGATAGATATTTCTCCCGTTCTTAAATGTTTAGATAGGCGGCTCGTTGCATCCTTTAATGGAAAATCCCGTGCTTCTTTATATGCTTTCAAGTCGTTTTCAATAAAACTATCTAGTAGCCTGTGCGCTTCTTTTGTTCCGAATTCAGTAACTGGTATCGGCGCAAGCTCATTTAAAAAGTTTTGAAATTTGTCATTATCTTTTAGAAATAATTGTTCTTTTAAAATAGTGTCGCTGCTGAAATCTACTCGAACAGGATCAGATTTTTGACGCTCAATCCATTTATTATAGTAAGGCGTAAAGACTTTATAAGCCGTTCCTCCATTCGTTTTGATTTCCTGAGCAGAATGCATATAGTGGTCATGGAAACCGTGTGCGGTAATACCAAGTTCCTGAAAAATCTTTCCAGCTTCTTTATCTCGTTCTAGACCAAAGCTACTTTCATCTCTGTTAACATAAATATCTGTCCATTCAGGGACTTCGTCTTTTAATTTTTTGAAAATATCTTGTAGGTCTCCATATGCTATTTGTAACCGAGCCCCTTCATTTGATACTTCCTTTTGGAATGTTTCCACACTTTTAAAAAAAGCAGACATATTCAAGGCGTCTGTATTTAAAAATTGCTCCGGATTTACGTGAAATAATAAAAAAATTACTTTTTATTTTTTATCGTACTTT
>NZ_FNYW01000001.1 GCF_900109085.1 Alkalibacterium gilvum
GTGCTGGGAATGTGGCCGCGATTATTTCTGCACGTAAGAACGGAACGTTCCTTAAAGCATTAACGGATAAGTTGCCTGAGCTTTCAACGAAACTCCAGCCGGAGTTTAAAGGCGCAGTGAAGGCGGCTTTGAAAAAAGTTAAACCTCAAGCCTCGATTGGTGTTAAATTTGGAAGAATAGCTAATTATGGCTCTACATCAAGCCCCATGGGTCAATTACAAAAATTATTCAATTAAGCTCTCTTTCTCAATCGTTAAAGGCGCTCGCAGAGCGACGAAACGATTGAGAAAGAGTTAAATAAAATGAGTGTTAATTATTTCTAGAATAACTTTCCGACAATAACTTTACACATACCTATAGAGTCTACTCATTGACATACCCTACTTAATCGTGGTATAATTAGTTCGCTGTAAAATATTAGTTATAATTTTTTTTATACGGTTGGGCGTTAGCTTTCAAGGAAAATTTCTTCTGGGGTGAGAAGAAGCTTGTTAGTTGCGCCCAATTTTTTTGAAAGGGGGAAGAAAATGAATCGAGAAGCTATAAACTATGTTAAAGAAGCAGAAGAGAGAGTAGACGAACTGCGAGCAAACATGGAAAAAGAAATCAAAGAAATCGAAGAAAAGAAACAGCAAGAAATAGAGCAATATCAGAAAGAAATTCAGCAACATGTTGATGCTTATGAAAAAGAGCAATATGAAAACATGGAGCAGTCTTTGGAAAAAGATAAGCAAATAATGAATGATGCAGTGAAAGTAGAAACTGTGAAATTCGATGATGCTTACAAAGAAAAGAAAGATGTGTTAGCCAATCGAATAGCAGAGGAGGTATTGCGTCGATATGGCAATAGCTAAAATGAAAAAAATCACTTTATTAGCAGAGCAAGCTCATAAAGAGAATCTTTTGAAAAGTGTTCAAGAGATGCAAAGCATTGAAATTGTTTCATTGGCTGATAAAGATGATGAAAATTTATTGGAAGGTTTCAAAAAAGAAACCTCTGATTCAAACGTACAGAACTTAGAGACGAAACTTCAAGATATTGAATATGCTATTGATTATCTTGATGATTACGTTGCACAGCCAGGTATGATTGAAAAGTTGAAAAATAAAAGAGAAATATATACACTGCCTGAACTGGAAAAGTATGTAGAAAACTCTGAAGTTGATGAGCTGGTTCAAAAAGTTTCAAATAAAGAACAGGAAATCAACCGTCTTAACGAAGAATTAAAAACGCTCGGACAAGAAGAGACATTCTTTAGAAAATGGCGTAATCTGAATTTTATGCCAAATGAAGTTGACCGTTTTAAACTTATGCATGTAATGGTAGGTACGGTAGACGCAGAGCAAGCAGAGCCTCTTCTTGATGCTGTGAAAGAAAATGGAAAGATTTATTACGAAGAAATATACAGACGTAGTGATGAAGTAGCTTATCTATTCATTCTTCCTAACGATGAAGTGAAAGCTCTGATGAATGGTATCAGTCAATATAGTTATAGAGAATTAAAATATGAATATGAGTTGTTACCTGAAGATGAGCTTTATAAAAATCTTATAGAGCAGAAAGACAAAAGAGAGCAACTCGATAGTATCAAGAAAGAAATGCATGGATGGAAGTCAGTGTATAAAGATTTACAGTTGGCAGAAGAATATTATTATAATATTACTGAAAGAAATAAAGCTAAAAATATTCTTACAAATAGTCCACATCTGTTTTTACTTTCTGGATGGATCGAAGAAGAAAAGATTACAGAACTCAAAGCAACTATCAGTAACACTATCGGTGAAGAAGAGGTTGTTGTTTTAACTGATGAAATCAAAATGGAAGAGTATAGAGATGTACCTATTGTTCTAAAGAATAATAAAGTGATTCAGCCATTTGAAATGATTACTGAAATGTTTAGCTATCCGCAATACAACGAAGTGGATCCAACACCATACATGTTCCCATTCTTTATGATCTTTTTCGGAATGATTGGTGCTGATTTAGGCTACGGTCTAATATTGTTTGCAGCAACACTTGCTGGTTTGAAACTCTTTAACATTGAAGGCTCGCAAAAAAGATTTATCAAGTTTTTGCATATACTGTCGTATCCAACGATGGCCTTTGGACTGTTCTTCGGAAGTTTCTTCGGAATAGAACTACCGGTGCAAGTCCTCTCACTTCAAGATGATGTCATTGAAATCATGATTATTTCGGTAGCCATCGGAATTTTCCAATTGGTATTTGGTTTAATCATGAATGGTATTATAAAAGCACGTCAAGGACAGAGAGCATCAAGCTATATTGATGGTTACGCCTGGGCTATGATGCTTATCGGTGTTGTGCTTTATGTTCTAGGGTCAATGGTCTTGGGCATGCCTTTACTCTCACAGTTTGGTATTGGCTTAGCATTAATCAACGTCGTTGGTATTTTAGTTGTATCTACAATCTCAAGCGACAACAAAGGACTTGGGTTTGGACTGGGCTTATATAATTTATATGGTGTCTCTGGTTATATTGGAGATATTGTAAGTTATACACGATTAATGGCTCTTGGTGTAGCAAGTGCAAATATCGCTATGGCATTTAATCTAATCATCGGTTTCTTACCGCCGCTAATCAGGTTCACAGTAGGTGTCGTAATAATTATTGCATTGCAAGCTCTAAATATAGCACTGGCTTTTTTAAGTGCTTATGTTCACTCATCTAGGTTACAATATGTAGAGTTTTTCGGTAAATTCTTTGAGGGTGGCGGAAAGCCGTTGCTTCCATTGAAAACACTTGAGAAGCATATATGGTTGAAAAAAAGAAGTTAATTAAAAAAATGGAGGAATAAATTATGGATTTTGTACAAACACTTTTAGGAGACAACATGGGTCAGATATTTGCAGCGATAGGTATTGCTGTAGCAGTTATATTTTCAGGAATCGGTTCAGCACGCGGGGTTTCTACCGCTGGTGAAGCAGCAGCAGCATTGACAAAAGAACAACCAGAATCATTTGGTCGTGCATTAGTGCTACAAATGCTTCCAGCAACACAGGGGCTTTATGGTTTCGTAATTGGGCTATTAATTTTACTTGAAATCACTCCTGATTTAGCAGTATCTCAAGGATGGTATTTATTAATGGCTGGACTTCCAGTTGGGATTACAAGTCTATCATCTGGTGGTAACCAAGGACGCGTTTCAGCAGCAGCTATGCAAATTTTAGCTCAAAAACCAGAACACACAACAAAAGGGATTATCTACTCAGCGATGGTTGAGACTTATGCAATTCTAGGTTTCGTTATTTCCTTAGTAATGATTATCTTATAATAGCAAAACGGAATAACTTTTTTACAGAGTATAGTCCTAAATAGGTCTATACTCTTAATAAAAAGAACTACTAAGGAGGTTCAGTATGGCAGATTTAAAACTGTTGACAGAAAGAGTTGTTGAGAAAGAAAAAACAGAGATCCGTCAGCGTGTGGATGAAGCACGTGAAAATGCTGAAGACGAGATCCAGGCTGCTCGTGCAAAAGAAGAACAAAGTAAAATTGAACGTAAACAAACAATTGATGAACAGACGAAACAAAAGTATCAAATTCGTTTGAATACATTAGAAGTCGAGAAAAGAGATAATATTTTAGCAGCTAAACAAAGGATTCTTTCAAAAGTATTAGAAGATGCGAATCATGAACTTGATCAGATACAAGCATTTGAATTCAAGACATTCCTTGCTAATATATTGACTCAATTTAAAGATGAAGGTAGCGTTGAACTTTTACTGGGTGAAAAAACATCGGGACTCGTTTCTCAAGAATGGGTAGATGAGACAACAGGATCACAGTTGAAAGCAACATTATTAAATGAAACGGTTGCTAATAAAGCAGGTGTACTTGTACAAAAAGAAGGTATTGAGTACAACTTTATGTTTGATGCATTAATCGAAAATTCAAGAGCGGAACTCGTTCGCATTATAGCTAAAGAATTATTCAATTAAGGAGGAGAGAGATTTGGAAGATATCGCTTATAGTTCAAGTAATGTTCTCATACGTGTCTACGAGAATAACCTCCTCACTCGCGCTCATTTTGAAAGAATGCTTACAGCAGATTCGTTTGAAGAAGCTGTGAATGTGCTTCGTGAAACTCCTTATCGTAATGATGTTGATCGAATCAAAGAAGATAAAAACTATGATTCTATGTTTATGAATGAACTACATGAAACATATGATGAAATGTTCGACATTGTTCCGAATAAGGAATTAATCGAATTGTTTGGATTGCGTTATGCCTATCACAATTTGAAAGTGTTATTTAAAGAAGAAATTACTGATCAAGAATTAGATCACTTATTCATACCCATTGGGAGATATCCTATTGCAGAATTACGTCAGGCAGTTCGATCAGGACAGTCAGAAGTTTTACCAGGAGCTTACATGGATAGTATAAATGAAGTGAAGTCAGATTATGATGAATATCAAAATGTCCAAGCAGTGGATATTATTTTAGATAGACGTTATTTCACTCATTCGCGAGAGCTAGCTAAAGAAACAGGGGAACCTGGAGTATTAGAATTGATTGAACGTTATATCGATTATAATAACCTTTCTACGCTTGTTCGAGGAATGAAGCAAAATCGAACACGTAATTTTATGCTTACCGTTTTGTCCAGCTCAGGTTCTATTCCGAAAGAAGATTTGTTGGATTTAATGAAAAATGATTTAAGCGCTGTTGCACAATACTATAGGAAAACGAACTATCGTAAAATTGTAGATAACGCAATTGATAGTGAGACTGAGGAATTGTCGACTGTGAATGTTGACTATGAAACGGATAATGCGTATATGGAAAAAATGCATGAAGCAAAACTAGAATCATTTGGACCGATGCCCGTTATAGCTTACTTGTATGCTAAAGAAACAGAAGTCACAAATTTACGTTTGATTCTTTCAGGTAAAGAGAACGGATTAACTGCTGATGAAATAAGAGAAAGGATGCGTTTAAATTATGCCTAACAAAATTGGTGTTGTTGGAGATAAAGAGTCAGTATTAGCATTTAAAATGCTAGGCTTTTCAGTATCTTTCGCATCTGAAGCTCATGAAGCACGACGTCTTATTGATAGTATGGCAGAAGAAGACTACGGAGTAATATATTTAACGGAACAACTGGCAGAGATGATTCCTGATACAATTAGACGCTATGATGCAAAAATGAAACCTGCCATCATTTTGATCCCGAATCATGCTGGATCACGTGGTATTGGTAAAAAGCGTGTCCAGGACAATGTCGAAAAAGCAGTGGGTCAGAATATCTTATAGGAGGGTACGAATTTGAGTAAAGGAACAATTGTGAGTGTTTCCGGACCTTTAGTTACAGCTAGCGGAATGGAAACAGCAAATATACAAGACATTTGTCGAGTAGGCGAATTAGGACTAATCGGCGAAATAATAGAAATGCGTGGAGACGTCGCTTCCATTCAGGTTTATGAAGAAACCTCAATGGTAGGTCCCGGCGAACCCGTAGAATCGACTGGAGAAGCTTTATCAGTAGAGTTGGCTCCCGGTATGATATCTCAAATGTTTGATGGTATCCAAAGACCATTAGATGAATTTATGGAAAACACAGAAAGTAACTACCTTGAAAGAGGCATGAAAATTGCACCTTTAAACAGAGAAGAAAAATGGGAATTTGTACCTTCGGTAGAAGTTGGTACAGAATTGACTGAAGGGGACATCGTAGGTACTGTTCAGGAAACGAAAGTTATCGAACACCGTATCATGGTTCCTCATGGAGTCAAAGGTAAATTAAAATCAATAGAATCGGGCTCTTATACAGTTACTGATACTATTTATGTATTGGAAACAGAAGAAGGCGATAAAGAATTTACTATGATGCAAAAATGGCCTGTGCGTCAAAGCAGACCTATTGCGAAAAAATTGAATCCTGTAGAACCTTTGATTACTGGACAACGTGTTATTGATACGCTTTTCCCAGTAGCAAAAGGTGGAGCAGCAGCTGTGCCTGGGCCATTTGGTGCCGGTAAAACAGTTGTACAGCACCAAATAGCTAAATGGGCAGATGTTGATTTAGTTGTATATGTTGGTTGTGGAGAACGTGGAAATGAAATGACAGACGTTATTAATGAGTTCCCAGAATTGATTGACCCGAATACTGGTGAATCAATCATGGCTAGAACTGTATTGATTGCAAACACATCTAACATGCCCGTTGCAGCTCGTGAAGCATCGATTTATACAGGGATAACCATTGCGGAATATTTCCGTGATATGGGGTATTCTGTAGCAATCATGGCTGACTCAACCTCGCGTTGGGCAGAAGCTCTTCGTGAAATGTCAGGACGTCTTGAAGAGATGCCAGGAGATGAAGGGTATCCAGCATACCTAGGAAGCCGTATCGCTGAATACTATGAGCGTGCTGGTAAAGTGATCTCTTTAGGTGAAACAGGTAGAGAAGGAAGTATTACAGCTATCGGAGCGGTATCGCCTCCCGGTGGTGATACATCGGAACCTGTAACACAAAACACATTACGTGTAGCGAAAGTATTCTGGGGACTTGACAGTTCATTAGCTCAACGTCGTCACTTCCCATCTATTGACTGGCTAAGTTCTTATTCATTGTACTCAAATGAGATGAACTCATTCGTCGGTAAAAAATTAGATGTAGACTGGGGCCGTATGGTTACTCATACTATGGCATTATTGCAAGACGAATCAGAACTACAAGAGATTGTACGTTTAGTTGGTGTTGAGTCATTGTCTGAGAAAGACCGACTTAAATTAGTAACAGCACGAATGATTCGTGAAGACTATCTTCAGCAAAATGCTTTCGATGATGTTGATACCTATACATCAAGAGAGAAACAGTATGAAATGTTGAATACTATCTTGAAATATCAAGAAGAAGCTGAGAAAGCTATGGATTTAGGTGCTTATTATGATGAAATCATTGAAGGCACTGAAGACGTACGTGAAGTTATTGGACGTATGAAATTTATATCTGAAAAAGAATTAACACGAATTGAAGAAATAAATGAAGAAATCAAGAAAGATATGAAAGCAGTACTTGAGAAAGGCGGTGTGGAATCAGATGCTTAAAGAGTATAAAACAGTTTCAGAAATTGTTGGACCGTTAATGACTGTAGAAGGCGTTGAAGGTGTTAAATTTGATGAATTAGTTGACATTGAACTCCAGACTGGAGAACGTCGTCGTGGTCAAGTTCTAGAGATTAATGGTGACAAAGCGGTTGTTCAGTTGTTTGAAGGTTCCACAGGAATCAACCTAGAGGATACTAAAGTTCGTTTCTTAGGAAAGCCCTTGTCTCTTGATGTGTCAGAGGATATGATTGGTCGTACTTTTGATGGAATGGGACGCGTGAATGATGGCGGACCGGATCTAATTCCGGAAAAAAGTCTAGATATCAACGGTCAAGCTATCAATCCGATAGCTCGTGAATATCCTGATGAGTTTATTCAAACAGGGATTTCTACAATAGACCATTTGAACACTTTGGTACGTGGACAAAAATTACCAGTTTTCTCTGGTTCAGGACTCCCGCACAAAGAGTTAGCTGCTCAAATAGCACGACAAGCTAGTGTTAAGAATAAAGATGAAAAATTCGCAGTTGTTTTTGCTGCTATCGGAATCACTTTCGAAGAAGCTGAATTCTTTATGAATGACTTCAAGGAAACAGGAGCAATTGATCGTTCTGTTCTTTTCATCAACCTTGCCGATGACCCAGCGATCGAGCGTATTGCAACTCCACGTATGGCTCTTACAGCTGCAGAATATTTGGCCTTTGAAAAAGACATGCACGTGCTTGTTATCATGACAGATATGACTAACTATGCTGAAGCATTACGAGAAATTTCAGCTGCTCGTCGTGAGGTTCCCGGTCGTCGTGGTTACCCAGGTTATTTATATACGAACTTGGCTACTTTATATGAGCGTGCTGGAAGGCTTGAAGGGACAAAAGGTTCTGTTACGCAGATACCAATATTGACAATGCCTGAGGAAGATATCACTCACCCAATCCCTGACTTGACAGGGTATATTACTGAGGGACAGATTATTTTATCCCGAGAACTTTATAATCAAGGGTATCAGCCACCAATTGATGTTTTACCATCCTTATCCCGTTTGAAAGATAAAGGGACTGGAGAAGGAAAAACCCGCGAAGACCATGCGCCAACAATGAACCAGATGTTCTCTGCTTATGCGGAAGGTAAAGAAGCAAAAGAATTATCTGCGGTACTTGGTGAAGCAGCGTTGTCCGATGCAGATAAAAAATATGTTGAATTTACAGACAAATTTGAAAAAGAATACGTTAACCAAGGGAACTATACAAATAGATCTATTGAGGAAACGCTGGATTTAGGATGGGACTTACTAAGAGTTCTTCCAAGGCCAGAATTGAAACGTATTAAAGATGATATGTTGAATAAATATATGCCAAAAGGAGAGTGAGGTAAGTGGCTAAATTAAATGTCAACCCCACTCGTATGGAACTTGCTATTCTTAAAAAGCGTTTAGGAGTAGCGAGTAGAGGTCATAAATTATTAAAAGATAAACAGGATGAGCTTATGCGCCAGTTTATCGAATTGATTAGAAAAAACAACGAATTACGAAATCAGGTTGAGGAAAAGCTAGAAAAGGCGATGCAGTCTTTTGCTATGGCAAAGTCCTTATTGCATGAAAATTACATTGAAGAATTAATGGCTGTGCCAACACGTAGCGTGTCTTTGAATATGGGTCGTCGTAATATTATGAGTGTCAGAGTGCCTCAAATGAATTTTCAATACGATGATAATGTCGATGATGCTACGGAACTATCATATGGCTATCTAAATTCGAATGGAGAGCTCGATTTAACATTCGAATATCTTGTGGAAGTTATGCCAGACATGCTTGAATTGGCAGAAATAGAAAAAACGTGTCAATTAATGGCTGATGAAATAGAAAAAACAAGACGAAGAGTTAATGCATTAGAATATATGACGATTCCACAACTTGAAGAAACTATTTATTTCATTCAAATGAAACTGGATGAAAGTGAACGAGCAGCAATCACTCGTTTAATGAAAGTTAAAGATATGGGCTAGTGAGTTCACGCAATATAAACACCGGAAAGGTTAGAATTTGACTTTTCCGGTGTTTTTTTGTACTCCTGTAATATATTTCAGTTATAATGAATATAGATATATAAAGATATCGGTATGTTTAAGATTAGTTGTCCGATAAAAGAAAGGAGTGTTTAATTGAAATCTACATTTTTTGAAAGAAATAACGTTAGACGTGCTGTTGTATTCAGTGGTGGAGGAGCGAAGGGCGCTTTTGAAATAGGCGTATGGAAAGCTTTAAATGCACTTGGATATTATGCAGATATCGTAACTGGGACTTCGATAGGAGCTTTGAACGGGGCCTTATATTTATCTGGAAAGCAAGAAGAAGCAGAAAAATTGTGGAAAGAACTAGAAATACAGGATGTACTTAATTTTAAACCTCCTGAAAACAAGGGCAGCATAATGTATTATGGTAAAACAATTTCAGAATTTATGATGTATACAATTAAAGAAAAAGGATTAAGTAGCACTTCTTTAAGAGAGATTATAAGTAAATATATAGTGGACGAATCTAATATGAGAGATAAAGGAATTATTTTCGGTCTTTCTGTATTCAATTTTAAGAATATGGAAACTGAAAATATTTACCTTGATGATATCCATCATGGTACATTAATCGATTATCTTTTAGCAAGTTCTGCCCTTTTTCCAATCATGGAAAAACATTATATTAATGATATACCCTATATTGATGGTGGGTTTGGGAATAATATACCGATAGATATGGCATTGGACAAAAATCCTGACCAAATGGTTATCGTGGATATTAAAGGTCCAGGTGTTTACAAACGAGATGATCGAATAAAAAATTGTGAACACATATGGGTAAGTACAAATTGGCCGTTAGGAGACATGTTGCTTTTCAATCAAAAAAGAACAGAACTCAATATACAATTAGGCTACTTGGAAATGATGAAACGAGCGATGCCAAAGAAGTATCTTGGTTGTTGGTATACGTTTCACACAGAAAATTATCAGCAAGAAAATGACTTGTTCTTTATTGCTTTAAACCAAGTATTGACTGGCGAGAAAACGAGTCAGTTATATAAGCAGCTTGATAGTAAGAGCTATCAAAAAAAATTAATAATAGAACTATCCAAAAAGTGGAAAAAAAGTGTTGATGAAAAGACTGTAATGCTTGCAATAATTGAAGAAAGTGGAAAAACATTTAATGTTTCTCCGGATAAGCAATATGAAATCAAAGAATTTCAGAATATAATTTTAGAGAGAATGAAGCAATGGGTTGAATCTGAGAAAAATCAAACAGCAGAAAGTATTTACTCTCTTAACATTATGAATGGACAAGATTGGCAGAGAGAATTCTTTGAACAACTGCCTTTGATATCAAATAGGAGAATAGCTATCCATATATTCAAATGGTTAAACGAAGGCGTACTTACTTACGAAGAACCGTTATTTTATATGTTTTTGAAAGTAAAACCCTATTCGTTGATGATTGCGCTATACTGTAATTACTTATTATCCAAGGAAAGCGGATAAATTCTAAAAGTCAGTTCATTTTCGTTTGATGATGTGATATAATTGAGGGTAAGTTTTTAAAGATAATATGTGTTAGGAAGGAAATCTAAATGGAAGATCGTGGGTTACTCATCGTATTATCTGGCCCTTCTGGCGTTGGCAAGGGGACAGTACGGAAAGCTATTTTCGAAAATTATTCCAATGACTTTGATTATTCTATTTCAATGACTACGCGAAACAGGCGTGAAGGCGAAAGAGAAGGAATCGATTATTTTTTTCGAACAAAAGAAGATTTTGAAAAACTTATCGAAGAAGATGGTTTGCTAGAATATGCTAATTATGTTGGAAACTATTACGGTACACCAATGAAGTATGTAAATCAGACATTAGATAAAGGAAGAGATGTCTTTTTAGAAATTGAAGTTCAAGGGGCATTGAAAGTTAGAGAAAAAATGTCTGAAGCTATTTTCATTTTTTTGTCACCTCCAAATTTGGAAGAATTGAACTCACGTATAGTTAACCGTGGTACTGACAGTAATGAGATGATTAAAAAAAGGATGAAGAAAGCCGTAGAAGAATTGAAATTGATTCAATATTATGATTATGTTGTGGAAAATGATACAGTAGACAATGCAGCAAGAAAAATACGCAATATTATCGAGAGTGAGCATTTAAAAGTTACTAGAAATCTGAAAGAATACGCACATATAATTGAGGAGATGGAATAAATGTTATTGTACCCGTCACAAGATGATTTATTAAAGAAAATAGATTCAAAATATTCATTAGTTATTTTAGCTGCAAAACGTGCTAAACAACTACACAACGAAAGCGGAACAGAAATGTTAGAAGAGTATAAGAGTGTGAAAAATGTCGGAAAATCATTGGAAGAAATTATTTCAGAAGATTTAGTCATTGATCCAAATAGCGTAAAAAACCAATAAATAATAACCTCTGTTTTATGTCTTTTTATTAGATAAACTCTTATAAAAGACTAAGTGCAGAGGTTTTTTCTAGTGTGTAAAATAGGATATCAGCTAAAGACAGCGCTCTGTTTTACTGGTAAAATGAGAACAGAAATGAGAGATGCAAAAGATGTTGAATGGAAAAAAAGTAGCATTATACATAACTGGAGGAATAGCTGTATATAAAGTTGTAGATTTAATGCGCACATTAATTAAGTCAGGAGCACAGGTTCGAGTAGCAATGACTGAATCTGCAACACAGTTTGTTTCTCCGTTAACTTTTCAAGTCTTAAGTAAACATGATGTTCATACGTCTATTTTTTTAGAAAAAAACCCCGAGCAAGTAGACCATATTCATTTTGCTGATTGGGCTGACTTGGCAATCGTTGCTCCGCTAACAGCTAACACACTGGCTAAATTGGCTAATGGGATAGCAGATAACTTTGTAAGCTCTGCCTTACTTGCTACAACTTGTCCAGTGTTTACAATACCGGCAATGAATCAGCATATGTATGAAAACCCTGCAACACAGAAAAATATAGAATATTTAAAAAATAGGCAGATATATGTAATGAATCCAGATGAAGGCTTTTTAGCTGAAGGATATTCTGGAAAAGGGCGCTTTCCTGAACAAACGCGCATCCTTGATGAGCTACAATCATTTATGCGAGACAGAGCACGTTATTTGCCACTAAAAAACAAATCAGTACTAATAACTGCGGGTGGAACAAAAGAGCGTATTGATCCAGTGAGATATATTTCCAATGATTCTTCTGGCAAAATGGGACATGCACTAGCAGAAGCAGCTTATTTAAATGGGGCAGATGTAACCTTAGTAACGAGTAGTTCTTTGCCTGTTTCAAGTAACATTAAACGAATTTCTGTAGAATCAGCGGCTGAAATGTATGAGTCAGTATCCAGTCGCTTTGATTCAAGTGATATACTAATTATGGCTGCTGCTGTTTCAGATTATTCACCAGAGACAACTAGCACAAAAAAGATGAAAAAACAGGATGAAATGACTTTAACCTTTAAAAAAAATAAAGATATATTGAAAGAAATGGGCCATCGAAAAAAAACGAATCAATGTATAGTGGGATTTGCGGCAGAAACAGATAATATCAATGAGTATGCCAAGAAAAAATTGATAGAAAAAAAAGCAGACCTTATTGTAGCCAATGATATTGGTAAAGACGATCGTGGCTTTAATGTAGATAAAAACGAAGTGACATTTTTTAGTACGCAGAGTGAACCACAGATTATTCCTCTCAAAGAGAAAATAGAAATTGCTAAAGACGTTATTGATTGGATCATTAAATTTATAAATTAAGAGGAGAGGTCGAATGACCCTTATAGCTGATATTATCGTGGATGTTCCCACTCTTCAAACAAATAGACCTTATACGTATAGTATCCCCGACATTTTCACAGATATCATACAACCAGGTATGCGAGTTGTTGTCCCTTTTGGCAGGGGTTCAAGAAAAGTACAGGGTTTTGTCATTGACATAAAAGAACACGAAACGACAGAAATGGAATTGAAAGCTGTTGAATCTTTAATGGATAGTTATCCTGTATTGACAAAAGAACTCTTAAAACTGGGTGAATTCTTAGCTTATCAGACATTTAGTTTTCAGGTGAAATGTTATCAAACCATGTTGCCCGCCGTTATGCGCGCAAAATATAGTAAAAAAGTTAGACTTATTGATGAAATACCTGAAAATTTATATTGGGAAGTATTTAAGGGAAAAGATGAAATAAGTTGGGAGGAGGCAGAAAATAAAAACGTACTGTCTCAACTTATTAAATTAGAAAAACAAGATAAAGTTGAAATTGATTATGATGTAAAAGACAAAGCGGCAGCTAAAAAAATTAAAAAAGTTAAGCCTGCTTTAAGTTTTGAAGCTTATGAAGAAATTCGAGAAGGTATTCGTACCAATGCGAAAAGACAAAAATTATTTATAGATGTTTTGCAATCAATGGATGATAAAACATCACTATCGTATGCCGAGTTAAGGGAGCTAGGAGTTACTTCTTCAACCATTCGATCAGGTCTAGAAAAGGGTTGGTGTGAGGTGTTTTATGAAGAAATATATCGTGATCCTTTTGCGTCTAGGATATTCGAACCAACCACGCCACTAACTTTAAACAAAGATCAGGCTCATGCTTTTTCTGAGATATATCAAACAATAAAAGATGATCAGCATAATGTGTTTCTATTAAAAGGTGTGACAGGAAGTGGAAAAACAGAAGTCTACTTGCAAACGATTAGAGAGGTCATCGACAAAGGCGAAGGAGCCCTTATGCTTGTTCCGGAGATAGCACTGACGCCACAAATGGTCCAACGATTTAAAAGTCGATTTGGAGATGAGGTAGCCGTTTTGCACAGTGGTTTATCTAAGGGTGAAAAGTATGATGAATGGCGTAAGATAGAAAAAGAAGAAGCCAAAGTTGTCGTTGGTGCGCGTTCTAGTGTTTTTGCTCCTTTAAAAAATATCGGAATTATTATCATTGATGAGGAACATGAAACGAGTTATAAGCAGGAAGAATTTCCTAAGTATCATGCAAGAGACGTTGCTATATGGCGTGGGAATTATCATAATTGTCCAGTAATACTTGGTAGTGCAACGCCTTCTCTTGAATCAAGGGCCCGTGCAACAAAGAATGTATATACTCTTTTGGAATTAAATAATCGAGTTAATGATTATCCAATGCCAGATGTTGATGTGATCGATATGAGGGAGGAAGCGAAGAGTGGAAACCCTTCTATCTTTTCAAAAGCACTGTTGGACGGCTTAAAAAAGAGAATAGACCAAGGGGAACAGTCCGTTCTTTTACTAAACAGACGAGGCTTTTCATCATTTGTTATGTGTCGTGACTGTGGGTATGTTTTAGAATGCCCGAATTGTGATATATCCCAAACCTTGCACATGGACACCAAAACGATGAAATGTCATTACTGTGGTCATGAAGAAGGGATTCCAAAAAAATGTCCGAAGTGTGAAAGTCGATCGATTCGGTATTATGGAACAGGAACGCAGAAAGTTGAAAAAGAATTAAAGGAATTACTAGATGATGCGGAAATTATTCGTATGGATGTTGATACAACGCGTAAAAAAGGATCGCACGAAAGGCTGTTTAAACAGTTTGAGAATAAACAAGCTAATATTCTATTAGGTACACAGATGATTGCTAAAGGACTAGACTTTCCTGATGTTACCCTGGTAGGAGTTATTAACGCAGACACAGCACTTGGATTACCTGATTTTAGATCTGCAGAAAAGACATTTCAACTATTGACACAAGTAAGTGGTCGATCGGGACGAGGAGAAAAGGAAGGTCAAGTAATTATCCAGTCTTATAATCCTGAACATTATGCTATTCAGTACGCAAAACAGCATGATTACGATTCCTTTTATAAAAAAGAAATGAATCTGCGTCATTTAAGTGACTATAGTCCTTATTATTATCTTCTAAAAATAACCGTTAGTCATGAGAATGAAATGACTGCTGCAAAAAAAATCAGACAGTATACAGACTATATAAGGCCTTCTCTTTCAGATAAAGCAATAGTGCTTGGACCTACCCCAAAATCTATTGCACGAACACATAATAGGTACCATTTTCAAGTTCTAATTAAGTATAAACGAGAAAAAAATCTGACAGAGAAAATACACCAATTATTGAGTGAAACGCAAAAAGAACAAGCTAAAGGGATGTATATTTCTATAGATTACCAACCTTTAGATTTTATATAGAAATGAGGTATGTCAATGTATAAAGTTATCTTTATGGGAACACCAGAATTTTCAGTTCCTATTCTAGAAGCTCTTTTGGAAAGTGAATTATGTGAAGTTATTGGAGTTGTTACACAACCAGATAGGAAGATTGGGAGAAAGAAAAAGCTAACACCACCGCCAGTTAAGAAAAAAGCCTTAACACGAGAGATTCCAGTTTTTCAGCCTGAAAAGTTATCTGGAAGTAATGAATTGAATGAAGTGTTGGCACTTAATCCAGATCTTGTCATTTCAGCTGCTTATGGACAATACGTACCAACCATTCTACTTCACACGCCAAGATTCAAAGCAATAAACGTACATGCTTCTTTGCTGCCAAAATACAGAGGGGCAGCGCCAATTCATTATGCCTTAATTAAAGGTGAGTCAGAAACAGGCGTTACAATTATGTACATGGAAAAAGAAATGGATGCCGGAGACATACTTTCTCAAAGACAGCTTCCTATTGAACCGTCTGATACAGTAGGAAGTCTATTTGAAAAATTGAGTCTATTAGGAAGAGACTTATTGATGGACACGCTCCCGAAATTATTCAATGATGAAATAACACCAAAACAGCAAGTTGATTCAGAAGTTACCTTTGCACCAATGATTAAACCTTCTGAAGAGCGTATCGACTGGAATGAATCAGCTGAGAAAATAAATAGTAAGATACGTGGGATGAATCCTTTTCCTGGGACGCACACGCTTTTAAATGGTCAACGATTTAAATTGTGGAAAGCTGAACCTTTGGAGGAAAAGAGTAATAAGGGACCAGGAACAATCATTGTATTGAATAAAAATGAGTGTGTTGTCGCATGTGGTAAAGATACAGCCTTGTCTCTACAAGAAGTTCAACCATTTGGGAAGCCAAAAATGCCGGTCAAAGATTTTCTGGCAGGAGCGCTAAATTATTTAAAAGAGGGTATGCGTTTTGACAACGAATAATGTGAAACAAAGTAGTCGCTATATTGCTGTTACAATACTGGAAAAAATTGAAAAAAATCAATCCTTCAGTAATTTGCTTTTAACAGAAGCTGTAAAAAATAATCGGTTGACAGATAAAGATCGGGGCCTGCTTACAGAACTCGTTTATGGTGTTATACAAAACAAACTCTTACTTGACTATCAGTTAGAGCCATTTATTAAGCAACCCAATAAAGTCGAAAACTGGGTGAAACAATTACTAAGGCTTTCTTTGTACCAAATGACTCAACTCGATAAAATACCAACACATGCAGTTGTGAATGAAGCTGTACGAATTGCAAAAATCAGAGGACATAAGGGCATAGCTGGTTTTGTCAATGGCGTATTAAGAAGTGTTGACCGTAAAGGTGTACGTTCACCTGAAGTGATTGAAGATAGTATTAAAAAAATATCTATCACATATAGCTTTCCAGTTTGGATAATAGAGCTACTCATTGAAGAAGTAGGAATAAATGAGACAAAAAAAATAGTTCAATCTCTATCTAAGCGAGCGAAAGTAAGTTTACGTGTTAATACACAACGAGTGACACTAGATGAAGCCATTATTCAGTTGAATGAAGAAGGGTATGATGTTAGAAAAAGCAAGGTCGCAAGTGAAGGATTAATCTGCGAAAATGGCTTGCCCGTCCATTCAAAATTATTTACGGATGGTCTAATCACTGTCCAAGATGAGAGTAGTATGCTGGTTGCTGAAGCAATGCAGATAAAAAGTGGAGATCAGATACTAGATGCCTGCGCTGCTCCAGGTGGAAAAACTACTCATATGGCGACTTATTTGAACGGGACCGATGGCATGGTTACAGCTTTGGACTTAAATAAAAACAAATTAAAAAAAGTTCGAGAAAATGCTGAACGATTAAAGGTTTCATCACAAATAAAAGCAATGCAAATGGATGCAAGAAAAGTCAATGAAAAGTTTTCTGAGCAAAGTTTTGATAAAATACTTGTAGATGCTCCTTGTTCTGGTTTGGGCCTAATGAAGCGAAAACCGGATATTAGATACCAGAAGACTCTAGATGATATTTATTCTTTACAAACTATCCAAGGGGATATCTTAAACAGTGTTGCCCCCTTATTAAAAGAAGGCGGACGATTGATATACAGCACTTGTACAGTTACACTAAAAGAAAACAACGAAGTTATTGAAACTTTTTTAAAAAAACATACAGATTTTAAACTTGAACCGGTTTTCACTTTTAATAAGTCAGTTCAACTTTCTGAAAAAGGCTTACTCAATTTGTATCCACATTATTTTGATACAGATGGATTTTTCATAGCAAGTTTAGTAAAAAGATAATAAACTAAAAGTGGAAATGGAATGATGGCATATCATACCTTTTCCACATACATATTAATAAGTCGCATCAAGATGGAAAAAAATGGAGTGAGAGAAACTGAAAAGCTTAAAAAAGACGCATATAGGCAAACGTTCAATCAATCAAGATTATGTTGAAACATTTTTTAACAAAGATAAACAGCTATTAGCTGTTCTGTGTGATGGGATGGGAGGCCATAAGGCTGGTGACGTGGCAAGTGAAATGGCCGTACTGCAAATTGGCAACCAATGGCAAGAAACATCCTTTGAAAATAGTCTTGAAATAAGTAAATGGTTGGACGAGCATATTAATATTGAAAATCGAAGGATTTATAGAGTTGCTAATAACTATAAAGACCTTGATGGAATGGGAACAACAATTGTAGCTGCCGCATTTATTAATGATGAAATTATCATTGGCAATGTTGGAGATAGTCGCGCTTATTTCTTGAATGATGAGGGGCTGAGTTTAATAACAACTGATCACACTTTTGCTAATGAATTAAGACTAAAGGGTGAAATAACTAAAGAAGAAGCTGAAAAACATCATCAAAGACATACACTAACACGTTCATTAGGTGTATTTAACAAATTGACAATTGATTTTTTCTTTTTGAAACAAACAGATGATTTCCTTATTATGCTTTGTTCAGATGGTCTTACAAATGGTGTGAATCATACATTATTAGAAAAAGTTCTGCGTTCACAGAATACTATGTACAATAAAGCAGAGTCATTGACAGAAGCAGCCTTGGAGAATGGATCTACTGATAATATAACGCTTTGTCTGATCGAAAAGAGAGAACATTCTAATACCAAAGGGAAGGAGGGGATATAAATGAGACCAGGGGAACGAATAAATGATCGATACAAGTTAATTAGAGAAATCGGTTCAGGTGGAATGGCTAAGGTGTTTTTAGCTGAAGATTTAATTCTTGAGCGACAAGTTGCAGTTAAATTGATGGCTTATAATTTCCATGATGATGAAGCGAGTATTAGAAGATTTAAAAGAGAAGCATTATCGACGACAGAATTACTTCATCCGAATATTGTAGATGTAGTGGATGTTGGCGAAGATGACTCCCCGTATATTGTTATGGAGTACGTAGAAGGTTATGACTTGAAAGAATATATTAAATCACATCACCCCATTCCATATAAAAAAACCGTAGATTTTATGTTGCAGATACTCAGCGCAGTAGAATATGCACATAGACACAATATTATTCATAGAGATCTAAAGCCGCAAAATATACTTATGGCTCATGATGAAACGGTAAAAATAACTGATTTTGGTATAGCTGTCGCACTTTCTGAGAACTCAATAACACAAACCAACTCTTTACTTGGATCCGTTCATTATATTTCACCTGAACAAGCGCGAGGGAGTATGGCAACTAAACAGTCAGATATTTATTCTCTTGGTATTCTTTTGTATGAGTTATTGTCTGGAAAGGTCCCTTTTGATGGAGAATCGCCAGTGTCTATTGCCTTAAAACATTTTCAAAACGATATCCCTTCTTTGAAGGAGAAAGACGATTCACTTCCCCAAGCATTAGAAAATGTTGTTTTAAAAGCTACTGCTAAAGAACCTAGTAAACGATACACTTCCGTTCATATCATGAAAGAAGACTTAAAAACAGCTTTATCTGCTGAGCGAATAGAAGAATCTAAATTTATACCTCAAGAAACACGTAAAGATGAAACACGTATCATTACGCCAGTGGTCCCTCCTGAAAAAGAGAAGCAAGCTGCAGAACCTGTGAAAGCTGACTATGATATAGATAGTAAAGCATTGAATCGATCGCAGTCAGTCAAAACGAATAAAAAGAAAAAAGTTCTAAGCCTTATTATTATATTTTTAGCTATTACTGTTATTAGTATGTTAGCCTTTATTTTCTCTCAACCTAAGGAAGTGCATGTTCCAGGAGTAGCAGGGATGACTGTTGAAGAAGCGACAGAAGAACTAAAGGCTTTGAAGTTAGATATAGGCGAGATAATTGAACAAAATGATGAAGAGATAGAGGAAGGGAATGTTATCCGCACAAATCCTGCTGCGGACTCTACATTGAAAGAAGCCAATGAAGTAGATCTCTATATAAGTCTTGGGAAAAAAACAGTTAGTGTTCAGAATTATGAAGAAAAAAATTATGAGGAAGTTAGAGCCGAGTTAACAGAGCAAGGTTTTACGGTTGAACGAGAAAATAAAAATCACAATTTCATACCTGAAGGACATGTCATTTCACAAAGTATTGATGCCGGAGATGAAGTGGTACCGAGTGAATCTACAATACTTCTGACGGTTAGTGATGGACCTGAAGGACATGATTTAGCTAACTTTACGGGCTATTCAGTTGAAGGTGTCGAGAAATATGCAGACGAACATAATCTCTCAGTGACGATAACACGAGAGCCACATGAATCAATCCCTGAAGGACAGGTTGCAAGCCAATCGCCTGATGCAGGTTCATTGGTTTATAATGGTTCGCGCATTTCAGTTGTCCTCTCTACAGGACCTGAAGAACCAGAGATCATTTCTTTTGATCGCGGTATAACAATTGAATATGTCGAACCAGATAATAAAAATAGCAAAGAAGATGATGAACCCCAACAAGATGAATCATCAAATGAGCCAAATCATATTGAGATTTACGTTAATGACAACGAGAACTCTTACAAAAATATTTACCGAGAATTTGATATATATGAAAATGCAGTAGAAATCATTTCATTTAATGTTAAAGAAGATGAAACAGCCAGCTACAAAGTTTTACGTAATGGTGAAAAAATTATAGAAAAGAATGATATCACCCCGAATAATTAGAAGGGAGGAGTGCACTTGCATACAGGTCAAATTATAAAAGCTTTGAGTGGGTTTTATTACATTAAAACAGCCGGAGGGAAAACATATCAAACACGTGCTAGAGGGATTTTCAGAAAGAATAAGGTAACCCCTTTGGTGGGAGATTATGTTGAGTTTAGTTTTGAAACAGAACAAGAAGGTAGGCTTGAAAAGATTCTTGAAAGAAAAAATAGTTTAATCAGACCAGCAGTATCTAATATAGATCTCGGAGTGATTATAATGTCTACAAAAAATCCAGATTTCAGCACCTCGCTTTTGGATCGCTTTCTTGTATCAGTTGAAAAAAATGATATAAAGCCTTTAATTTATGTAACAAAGACAGACATCATTGAAGAGAAGAAGTATAACGAGATCAAGACTATTTGTGAATACTATAGAAATATTGGCTATTCAGTTATCTTGCCTGCGTGTGGAGAAACGATAAAACGAGAAACTATAAAAGATAACTTGGAATCGTTCATAAATGGTAAAACGGTTGTCTTTATGGGTCAGTCTGGTGCAGGGAAGTCAACATTATTGAATAAAATAGATGCAAAGCTAAATTTAAAAACAGCTGAGACATCTAAGTCACTTGGTAGGGGAAAGCATACAACACGTCATGTGGAACTGATTTCCGTATTAGGCGGTTTGATAGCTGATACACCTGGATTTAGCGCCATCCAATTCGATGACCTAACTCAACAAGAATTAATTCTGTGTTTTCCTGAAATATGGGAGAATGGAAAGGAATGTCGTTTCAAGAGCTGTATACATCTAAATGAACCAAATTGTGCAGTGAAAAAAGCGGTAGAACAAGAATCAATATCAGAATATAGATATAAAAATTATGTAACTTTATTAGATGAGATACAAAAAAGAAAACCAAAATATGGAAAGAAAGGGGAAAAATAATGAAAATCGCACCATCTATTCTAAGCGCTGACTTTGCTAACTTGAAAGATGATATCAAAAAAGTTGAGGAGGGAGGAGCAGATTGGATTCATGTAGATGCTATGGACGGACATTTTGTTCCTAATTTAACTTTTGGAGCTAACATTGTTAAAGCTATTCGACCACATACTGAGCTACCTATAGACTGTCATTTAATGGTGGAGAACCCAGAAAACTATGTTGAGGGGTTTGCTGAAGCCGGGGCTGACTATATTTCAATTCAATATGAAAGCACTAAACACGTACATCGTGCTCTTCAATTAATTAAAAAAGCAGATGTAAAAGCTGGTATTGTCATTAACCCTGCAACGCCTGTCAGTCTTTTAGAGGACATTTTGCAATTAGTGGATATGGTACTTGTTATGACAGTTAATCCTGGTTTTGGAGGACAATCTTTTATTCCAGAAACAGTCAATAAAATTAAACAACTAGCTAAATTGAAAAAAGAAAAAGGATATGAGTTCTTGATTGAAGTTGATGGAGGAGTAAATGCGTCGACGATAAAAGAGTGTGCTGAGGCAGGTGCAGAAGTTTTTGTAGCAGGATCATATGTATTTAATGCAGATGACCCTAAAGAACGCATACAAACCCTTAAAAATGCCGTGAAAAAGAGTGTCTAAGACAACTCACATCGTACTAGGAGCTCCAGTGCAAAACAGTGTTTTTCCTGATCCTGAGCCACAAGATAACATTATCGGCGTAGATAAAGGGGCATTGCTTTGTTTGGAAAAAGGTATATCTCTTACTACTGCTGTTGGAGACTTTGACTCAATAACTTTTAACCAAAAAGCGCGGCTTAAATCAATTACAAAAGATATTCGTGAGTTTGATTCAAAAAAAGATGAAACGGATGCAGAAATTGCGTTGAAGATTGCCGTTACTGACCGAGATGTTGAGAGTATTGTAATATATAATTGGACTGGTGGCCGAATAGATCATATGTTGAGCGTTTTATATATGGTCTACCAACCAAAGTTTCTAAAGGCAATTGACCGAATCTCTTTGATAAATGAAACAAACACAATACGTTTTTATAAACCAGGTGATTATACTCTTTTAAAAGAACTAGGAAAAGAATATCTTTCATTTATAGGCATGACTTCTCTTAGTAAATTAACGCTAAAAGGTGTAAAGTATCCTATAGAAAACGTATCCTATACCTATCCAAGGGCGTTAATCAGTAATGAGTTTTCGGAAAAACAATGTCAAATTTGTTTTAATGAGGGCTTACTGGCAGTTATTCAAAGTAGTGATAAATAAAAGAACGGCTATCGAGGAAGTGTACTTCCTCGATAGCCGTTCTTTTAGCGTTTTAAACGCGTTCAACTTTTCCTGATTTCAAAGCGCGAGCAGAAACCCAAACTTTTTTAGGTCTACCATCAACCATTATACGTACTTTTTGCAAGTTCGCATTGAAGGTACGTTTAGATTTATTATTAGCATGAGAGCGATTATTTCCGCTTCTAGCTTTACGTCCAGTTACAAAACATTCTTTAGCCATTCTTTTCTCCTCCTTCGTGCCTAGCTCAAATAAAAAGCTAATTCATACTTATATAAGGTATCATATTTAGAAACATGAAGCAAGGAATTTTTAATAAAAGGATCAAGTAAATACCCTTTACAAGTGACGATAAAGGCTCAATAAAAATACTTTTTCTGCATTAAACTACAATACTCCCTACAAAATCTAACGATTACAGTGTATACTAGATAGAGTGTGAATAAAAAGTGTGATATTCACTTTAGAATAGAGATGTATGCTTAGGAATAGGAGCCTGTCTTTTTTTATCAGTTAGAATATGCTAAAATATGTTTGAATATCAGAGAAAAGCAATCGTTTTGAAAATAATTTCAAAGTATGAAAGGAGATTTATAAAATGACTGTCCAATTAAATACAGAATATGGAAATATCGAAATGTCTAGTGAGGTTATATCTACTGTAGTAGGTGGTGCTGCAACGGAAATTTTTGGTATTGTAGGTATGGCAAGTCGTAATCAAGTAAGAGACGGTATAAATGAAATACTATATAGAGAAAATTATTCTAAAGGTGTTGTAGTTAGACAGGAAGAAGAAAATATAGCTGTAGACGTCTATATTATCGTTAGTTATGGGACAAAAATTACTGAAGTATCAAAGAATGTTCAAGAACGAGTAGGTTATCAGCTTGAACATGATTTAGGTATTAAAGCGAGTTCTGTTAATGTGTTCGTTCAGGGCGTTAGAGTTCAAAAAGATTTTTAAGCCAACGTCATTTTTTTGAAAATGACAAAGGAGGATATTGAAAAAGTGGATGTTAATAGTTTGAAAGCAAAGAAGTTTAAAGAAATGGTAGCTGTTGGTAGACAGCGCCTGGATGAACATACAGAATATGTGAATTCTCTAAATGTATTTCCTGTACCGGATGGTGATACAGGAACAAATATGAACCTCTCATTTACGAGTGGAGCTGATGCAGTAAAAGAGATATCTAACGAAAATATTGGAGATGTAACGAAAGCACTAGCTAAAGGGCTTTTGATGGGAGCAAGAGGAAATTCTGGGGTTATTTTATCTCAGTTATTCAGAGGTTTTTCAAAAGCGTTAGAAGGTAAAGAAACAGCTAATGCACAAGATTTAGCACAAGCTTTTCAGTCTGGTGTGGACACAGCGTATAATGCGGTAATGAAACCAGTAGAAGGTACTATTCTGACAGTTGCTAGAGAATCTGCCAAGACAGGAATGAAAAAGTCAGAAGAAACTGATGATGTCATTGAACTAATGGAAACAGTTTTAGAAGCAGCGAAACGCTCACTAAAGAAAACACCTGAATTATTGCCTGTTTTAAAAGAAGTAGGTGTTGTAGATAGCGGCGGGCAGGGGCTTGTATATATATATGAAGGCTTCCTGTCATCTTTGACCGGAGAAAAACCGAGCGAAGATAATGATCCTAACCTAGATGAATTGGTACGTGCTGAACATCATAGAAGTGGTGTACATGAACATGTGAGCACTGAGGATATTACTTATGGATACTGTACAGAAATCATGGTGAAAATTGGTGAAGGCGAAACAGTAGAAAAAGAATTTGACTATGATGAGTTTCGTAATTACTTAAATGAGCTAGGCGATTCTTTACTAGTTGTTGCGGATGATGAAATTATTAAAGTTCACGTTCATACAGAGCGTCCAGGCAAAGTAATGAACTATGGTCAGAAATTTGGTTCACTGTTAAAAATAAAAGTTGATAATATGCGTGAACAACACTCTGCATTAGCAGAAGATGAAGAGAGTCAAGTCAAGGAAGAAAAAGAATTTGCGGTCATTGCTATTGCACCAGGAGCAGGACTTAAAAAATTGTTTGAAAGCCTGGGAGTAGATTATGTACTCCAAGGTGGACAAACCATGAATCCAAGTACTGAAGATATCGTAAAGGCGATGGAGAAAGTCCCTGCGAAGCAGTATATTATTCTTCCAAATAATAAGAACATCTTTATGGCAGCAGAACAAGCCGTTGCTGTTGTAGAAGCAAAAGCAGCTGTCGTAGCCACTCGAACGATTCAACAAGGACTTACTGCGATGCTTGGATATAATCCAACTATGGATATGAATGCAAACCAAACGTCAATGACAGATGAAATTGATATGGTTAAATCTGGTCAAGTAACATTTGCAGTAAGAGATACTGAGTTGAATGGTCTGGAAATAAAGAAAGATCATTATATGGGGATAATTGATGGGGACATTAAGGTCACCGATCCCGATTTGTTTGAGGTCACTATAAAAACAATTAAAGCTATGTTCGATGATGAAAGTGAAATTGTGACGATACTAATAGGAGAAGAAGGTTCTCAAAAAGAAGCAGAGAAATTTGCTGAAATTTTAGAAGATGAATACGACGATATCGAAGTTGAAATTCATAACGGTGGACAGCCGGTATATCCTTATCTCATCTCTGTAGAATAAAAAGATACAAATAGAGAAGCAACTTAAGTCGTTGTTGTTTTCTCTATTTTTCTTTATTTGGGTAGAAAGGAGAGAAGTAATGATACTGTCAATCGATGACATGGTAACCAGTTTAAGTGGTGTTGGAGATAAAAGAGCCGAGGCATTAAGTGAACTAGGGATAAAGACGATTAGAGATTTACTAACTTATTACCCTTTTCGTTTTGAAGACTTGACAACTAAATCGATTGAGCAAATCGAAGACAATGAAAAAGTAGTTCTTGAAGGTATCGCAATATCAGAAGGAACGGTCTCATATTTTGGAAGAAAGAGAAACAGGCTATCTTTTCGCATAAACTGTGACCATGTTATCGTTCCAGTTACATTTTTTAATCAACCTTATTTAAAAAAACAAATTGAAGCAGGGAAAGAGATCAAAATATTTGGTAAATGGGATGCAACTAGGAAACAGTTGAGCGGCATCAAGATTCTCTCTTCTCATTCAACGAGTAGTCAAGAAGCTATTTATCATACTTCAAAGAAAATTAGACAATCGACGATTTTTCAACTCATAAAAAAAGCTTGGGAAAAGTATAGTGAGGTTATACCAGAAGACTTTCCGGAAACCTTGCGTCAAAAGTATCATTTAATGTCATTTAAGGATATGATCTATTTTATGCATTTTCCTACAAAAGATAGGGAAATAGAACAAGCAAGATATTCTGTAATATTTAGAGAGTTTTTTTCTTACCAGCTAAAAATGATATGGTTGAAAAAACAAATGAAAATGAACCGCAACGGACAAAAGATTGATTATGATGTTAAACAACTCATTACTTTTTTTGACTCACTTCCCTATGAATTAACGGCTGCACAAAAAAGAGTGGTAAATGAAGTATGTAAGGATTTAAAGACAGAAGGTCAGATGTTTAGACTTATTCAAGGGGATGTCGGTAGTGGAAAAACGGTAGTCGCTGCCTCTGCTATTCTAGCAGCAAAATCTGCTGAGAAACAATCAGCCTTGATGGCCCCAACAGAAATTTTAGCAACGCAGCATAAGCAATCGTTAGATGAAATGTTTGATAAGACGGAGATAAACATAGCGCTTCTTACCGGTTCTACCAAGCGAAAAGAACGAAATGAAATCCTTGAACAATTAAGTAAAGGGGAGATAGATTGTCTCATCGGCACTCATGCATTGATTCAAGAAGATGTACTTTTTGAATCACTTGGTTTAGTTATTACTGATGAGCAACACCGCTTTGGGGTGAATCAGAGAAAAGTCTTAAGAGAAAAAGGACAAAACCCTGATGTACTCTTTATGACAGCTACTCCTATCCCTAGAACACTTTCTATTACGACATATGGTGAAATGGATGTTTCAATTATTGATGAGATGCCTTTAGGAAGGAAACCAATCAAAACGTATTGGATACGTCCGAAGCATTTTGATCGTATGACTAATTTTTTAAATAATGAATTAGCCAAAGGACATCAAGTTTATGTCATTAGTCCTTTAATAGAGGAATCAGAAATGATGGATGTTGAAAATGCAACGGCTCTATATCATATGTACCAGGAAATTCTTGGAAAAAAGCGTACCGTCGGATTGTTGCATGGGAAAATGCCAGCAGCTGAAAAAGAGGCTATCATGGAAAAATTTCAGAGAAACGAAATACAAGTTCTTGTTTCAACTACGGTTATTGAAGTTGGGGTAAACGTATCAAATGCAACATTAATGATTATTCACGATGCCGATAGATTTGGCTTAGCTCAGCTTCATCAACTTAGAGGACGTGTAGGGCGAGGGGAACAAGAATCCTATTGTATTCTGATTGCGGATCCTAAGGGAGAAAAAGGAGCCGAACGGATGCAAATTGTATCTGAAACAACTGATGGATTTGTATTGAGTCAACGTGATCTTGAGATGCGTGGTTCAGGTGATATTTTTGGGAAAAAACAATCAGGACTACCGGAGTTTAAGGTAGGTGACATTGTTGAGGACTTTGACATATTGGAAAAAGCGAGAAAAGCAGCCCAACAATTGATTCAAACAAGGGCGTTCTATACCGATGAGGCCTATACTGCTTTAAGAGATGATTTGGGAATCACAGAAGATAATGTCATGTTTTTAGATTAGATTTTATATTTAAGGAGGATATATATGAGAATAGCGGTAGATGCAATGGGTGGGGACAATGCGCCATCTGAAATAGTTAAAGGGTGTATTAAAGCTGCGAAAGAATTTAGTGATATTACACTTATCCTTTACGGAAAAGAATCTCTTATTCGTAAAGAGCTTACTGAAGAGATCGGAAATATAGAGATTGTACACACTGATGAAAAAATATTAAGTGAAGATGATCCAGTACGTTCTATAAGAAGAAAAAAAGAAGCGTCAATGGTAAAAGCAGCTTTGTCAGTAAAAAAAGGAGAAAATGACGCCTTGTTTTCAGCTGGGAATACCGGAGCTTTATTAGCAGCAGGAACGTTATTGATTGGAAGAATGAAAGGTGTCGACAGACCCGGACTGTTAGCTACTTTTCCGTCACTCGCTGATGAGGAATCTGTCTTCCATATGATTGATGTAGGTGCCAATGCCGATTCAAAACCTTTAAACATTAATCAATACGCAACGCTTGGAACATTATACTCCAAACGTGTTCATGGAAAAGAAAAGCCCACAGTTGGCTTGCTGAATAATGGAACAGAAGACAATAAAGGAAGTATGCTTACAAAAGAAGCCTATCAATTACTTGAAAAGAATACTGAGATAGAGTTTATAGGAAATATAGAAGCGAGAGAGTTATTAAATGGCGTAGCAGATGTAATTGTTACAGATGGTTTCACAGGAAATGCTGTTTTAAAAACAATTGAAGGTACTGCGATTTCAATGATGAATATCTTGAAAGACTCCATCTATAATAATGGGATGAAAGCTAAAGTCGGTGGTCTATTACTCAAAGATAGTTTAAAAAATGTGAAGGATCTATTAGATTATTCTAAGCACGGCGGAGCTGTCTTGTTTGGGGTCAAAGCACCGGTAATTAAAACGCACGGATCTGCTACACAAGAACCTGTTTATCATACCATTCGACAAACGAGAGATATGCTTTCATCGCATGTGCTTGAAGAATTGATTGAATATTTTGAACAGAGCAATGACTAAAGCGATCAATATAATTAGTTAAAGTTGTGAATGAAATTATAAATTACCAAAAAAAGATGGAAATTACAAAATGAATACGATACAATTACAATTGCCTATTAAATGATAATTTGGTAATAGTCTTATGAAAAATAACTAACGGATTTTATTATTCTTATAAGGAGCGAAGAAAATGACAAAAGAAGAAGTATATGAAAAAATAGAAGCAATAATTGTCGAAAGATTAGGTGCTGATAAAGATAAGATTTCCAGAGATACATCTTTCCAGGATGATTTGGGTGCCGATTCTTTAGATGTTGTAGAGCTTGTTATGGAAATGGAAGATACTTTTGGCAGAGAAATTTCTGACGAAGAAGCTGAACAAATTACCACGGTTGGAAAAGCGGTAGATTTTGTACATTCTAATTTATAAAAAAATTTCGTTTCTAACTGTTATAATATAATGAGAGTAAAATGATAAAAAATGTTTTGATTTTAAACTAATTGTTATAAAATTAGAATAAAGCATTGATATGTTAATGAAAAGCGTGTATAATTCGATTTATATTATTAAACTTTTAATTAGAAAATAGTGATAGTTTAGTAATCTTCTATGGAAAAGTACTATTAAATTTTAATAGAAGGAAAGTATAGGAGGTTAAGTAGTGGCCGTCGAACGTAGTTTGTTAGAGGTTAACAACTTGGAAACAGGTTTTCGTTTTGGAGATGTATACCATAATGCAGTAGATGATGTTTCATTAACATTAGAAAATAATGAAATACTGGCTATTGTAGGAGAATCAGGATGTGGAAAATCCACCCTGGCGACATCAATTATGGGGCTGCACGATCCGAAAAACACTGAAATCAAAGGTGAAGTAATCTATAAGGATTTAAACCTTCTTGATTTAAATGAAAAGTTGTATAACCGTATTAGAGGAAATGACATAGGAATGATTTTCCAAGATCCGCTTGGATCATTGAATCCATTAATGACGATTTATAATCAAATCTCAGAATCCCTTGAATATCATTCAGATTTAAATGAAGAACAAAGAAGAGCTAGAGTGTTGGAATTATTGAATCAGGTTGGAATACCAAGACCTGAACAAATCATGAAGAATTATCCACATGAGTTGTCTGGCGGGATGAGACAAAGAGTAGTTATTGCAATTGCTTTAGCCAATAAGCCACCAGTAATTATAGCAGATGAACCAACGACTGCTTTAGATGTAACCATTCAGGCTCAAATTCTTGATTTAATGGTTGATATACAAGATGAAACAGGCTCTGGAATAATTTTAATTACACATGACCTAGGTGTAGTTGCTGAAACAGCCGATAGAGTAGCTGTAATGTACGCAGGTCAAATAGTGGAAGAGGCACCCGTTGAAGAATTGTTTGCCAATCCTAAACATCCATATACGCGGTCTTTGTTGAACTCTATACCACATGAGTTGGAAGATGATGATGATGAATTGCATGTTATACATGGAACAGTTCCGTCATTACAGAAGCTACCAAGAAAAGGATGCCGATTTGCTCCGCGAATTCCGTGGATACCAGAAGACTCACACGAAGAGAATCCAGTCTTACATGAAATTAGTCCTAACCACAAAGTGAGATGTACGTGCTGGAAACATTTCCACTTTGAAGGGGAGGATGAATAATATGGGGTTTTTAGAAGTACGAGACCTTAAAGTACATTATCCAATACGTGGTGGTGTGTTAAATCGGGTTCAAGATCATGTTAAAGCAGTTGATGGGGTTAACCTATCTATTGAAAGCGGAAAAACGTATGGCTTGGTAGGAGAATCTGGCTCTGGTAAAACAACGATTGGTAAAACAATCATTGGGCTTGAAAAAGCGACATCCGGAAAGATTCTTTATGAAGGTGAAGATGTCACAAATAAAGCACGCAGTAGAAACAAGAAATTCGAAAATTATAATAAAGATATTCAGATGATTTTTCAAGATGCTACGTCATCCATGAATCCTAAAAAACGAATTATTGATGTTATGTCGGAACCGATGCGTAACTACTTCAATTACACACCACAAGAAACTAAAAAGAGAGTTGCTGATTTGTTGGAGATTGTGGGCATGAATGCCGAAGCTATGTATAAATATCCTCATGAATTCTCAGGAGGGCAGAGACAGAGAATCGGAGTTGCCCGAGCGGTTGCGAGTGATCCAAAATTGATCATTGCAGATGAACCGACTTCAGCGCTAGATTTATCAGTACAAGCTCAAGTACTTAACTTCATGAGACGTATTCAGAAAGAATATGATCTGAGTTATCTCTTTATTTCACACGATCTAGGTGTTGTTCAACATATGTCAGATGACATAGCTATTATGCATAGAGGACGGTTTGTTGAACAAGGATCAAAAGAAGAAATTTACAAGAATCCGCAGCATATCTATACGAAACGTTTATTATCGGCCATACCAGATATGGATCCTACAACGCGTGCGGCACACAAAGTAGAAAGACAAAGAGTGGAAGCAGAATATGATGCTCAAGAAACGGATTACTACGATCCTAAGGGACGTGTATATGATCTTCAGCGATATGATGAAGAGCACTATGTAGCCTTAAAACCGGAAGAACCTAATGCATCTCTGCAAAATGAAAATGTCAATACGGGAGGCGGAAATTAATCATGTGGAAAACAATTATTAGACGTGTACTCTTAATGATTCCTCAAATCCTTATATTGAGTATTTTGATTTTTATTCTTGCTGATTTTATGCCGGGGGATCCGTTTACTGGACTAGTCGATCCCAATTTAGATCCTGCTCAACTTGATGCTATGAGGGAGGCATATGGATTAAATGATCCGCTCCCAGTCAAATATGTAAGATGGATGAAGAACGCCCTTCAGGGAGACTTTGGTCGTAGTTTCAACTACCAACAACCTGTAACAGCAGTTATTGCTGGAAGAATGGGAAATACAATAAGATTATCATTGCTATCAATTATTTTAACTTATTTAATTGGTCTGCCTTTAGGGATTTTGGCTGGACGATACAATGAATCAATTTTAGATAAGACCGTTCTGGTTTATAACTTTGTAAGTTTTGCTGTTCCAATTTTTGTTTTAGCACTTCTTATGGTTTGGGTATTTGGATATAACTTAAATTGGTTCCCAGCCCGTGGTAGTATTAGTGTTAATGCAGTTACCCAGTGGGATAAATGGATGAGTCAGCTTTATCACTTACTGTTACCTTCAATAACCACGGCTATACTTGGGACAACCTCAATTATACAGTATTTGCGAAGTGAGATTATTGATGCGAAAGTTTCTGATTATGTTAAAACAGCCCGATCTAAAGGTGTACCTATACAAAAAGTGTATACTAAGCATATATTTAGGAATGCTTCCTTACCCATTGCCTCTGGATTTGGTTTCACCATCGTAAGCTTATTTACAGGATCCATTTTTATTGAAAAGATTTTTACGTACCGTGGAATGGGGTATTTGTTCCTCCAATCAATCAATACAAGGGATTACAGCGTCATATTTGTTCTTGCTTTGTTCTATGGTTTCTTAGGTTTAATAGGAACATTGTTATCTGACGTAATTCTTATGGCCGTTGATCCGCGTATCCGTATTGATTAATTAATAGCTTTTAAAGGAAGGAATGAATATATCTTATGGCAACAAATAAAGATGCAGAAGCTGCAGTTTTATCTGAAGATAAGGCCACTTCTGCCCCACCGATGGGATTTAAAGTCATTGTACGTGAATTTATGAGAGATAAGCTTGCATTGTTCTCGTTGATTTTGTTGATAGCTATATTAGGGACCGTATTTATCTGGTCATTTATAATTGATCAGGATGTCGTACAGACTGTTAGTCTATGGGACTCTTATTTACCGCCTATGGCTATGAGTGAAGATCCTATGTTTGAGGGAACCAGATATATATTAGGAACAGATTCAGCTGGACGTGATATTTTTGGTCTACTGTTAATCGGGGCACGTAATTCGTTGCTTCTTGGGTGGACGGTAACGGTTGTTACCAGCGCTATTGGTATTGTTGTCGGAATACTTGCTGCATATTATGCAGGTCTAGTCGATAATATAGTAATGCGTATTATCGATTTCATTACAATACTTCCACAATTAATGATTATTATTATATTCGTAACCATTGTACCTAATTATAATGTGGCTACATTCGCGGGTATATTGATATTATTTAACTGGCACGGACAGGCACGATTTATTCGTGGACGTGCATTAACTGTAGGACGACTAGACTTTATAAGTGCTTCCAAAACAATGGGAACACCGTCAATCGTTATTATGCTTCGCGAAATGATGCCAAATATAAGTTCATTAATCATAGTTAACTTGACTTTGAACTTTGCAGGCAGTATCGGCTTAGAAACAGGGCTATCTTATCTTGGGTTTGGTCTACCAACCGGAACACCAAGTTTAGGTACATTAGTTTCCTATGCCACTAATCCAGATATTCTGGAAAATAAAGCTTGGGTTTGGTTACCAGCTTCAACCTTAATACTTGTGTTGGTGCTGTGTATAAACTATGTCGGCCGTGCGCTACAGCGTGCAGCAGACGCAAAACAAAGATTAGGATAAGAAAAGGGGAGAGTTAATATGTCAAACAAGAAAAGATATAGCATGCTAGCAAGTACTGCAGCCGTTGCATTTATTTTGGCAGCTTGTGGTAATGGGGATACCGACGATAATACAGGGAATTCAGGTAACGGATCTGATACTTCTGAAAACACTGATGAAAATGCTTCACCCGGGGATGAAGCAGAACCTGTTACATTTGATCAGCGTGTTGAAAATGAAGGTGAGCCTATTGATGGTGGGACATTGAGCATTGGATACGTTTCTGACTCACCATTCACAGGAATATTCAGTTGGGAATTATATACTGGTAACCCTGATGCAGATATTATGTCATATACGATGGGTACGCTATTTGGATATGATGAAAACTATCAAATCGATGACTCTGGTGCCGCTTCATTTGACTTGGACCAAGATGCAAATAAAGTAACGATCACGCTAAAAGACGATGTTTTATGGCATGATGGAGAACCCGTAACAGCAGGTGATATAGCTTTTGCCTATGAAATCATAGGTCATCCTGAGTATACAGGCGTTCGTTATAGTGGAGACTTTGCTAATATTGTGGGTATGGAAGAATATAAAGATGGTGCTACTGACTCTATCGAAGGTATCACTATTGTAGACGATAAAACAGTTGAAATCGAATATCAAACAGTTGGAGTTCAAATGCTTCAAGCTGGTGGTGGTGTGTGGTCATACGCTGCACCTCGTCATTATCTGGAAGATGTCCCGGTTGCTGAATTGGAATCAGCTCCAGAAATTCGTGAGAACCCAATCGGATTTGGACCATTTAAGGTCGATAATATCGTACCTGGTGAGTCAGTTTCTTACACAGCGTTTGAAGATTATTACCGTGGCGCACCTAAAATTGATCGTATCGAATTAGAAACTGTTCCAACAACGACAGCTGTAGCAGCTATGGAAAATGCACAATATGATTTATTCATGAGCATGCCTACAGATCAGTTTGAGAACTATGAAAACATTCCAGGTTATACCAATCTTGGTATCGATGATACAGCTTACACATATATTGGTTTCAAACTAGGTGAATGGCAAGAAGCTGAAAAAGACGAAGACGGTAACATCGTAGAGCCAGCTCAAAACGTTTATAATCCTGATTCCAAGATGGCAGATAAGAACTTGAGACAAGCTATGGCATATGCTATTGACAATGATGCTGTTGGAGCAAAATATTACCAAGGTTTACGTCGTCGTGCGAACTCACCAATCATCCCTAACTTCTCTGACTATTATAATGAAGACTTAGAAGGATACCCATTCGATCCAGATCGTGCTAATGAAGTTCTTGATGAAGCTGGATATGAAGACACAGATGGTGATGGAATCCGTGAAACACCAGAAGGCGAAGAATTAGTTATTAACTTTGCATCAATGTCTGGTGGAGAAACAGCTGAGCCTATCGTTAAGTACTATATGCAGTCATGGGAACGTGTTGGTTTGAAAGTTGAATTGCTTGAGGGCAGATTACATGAATTCAACTCCTTCTATGATCGTGTTGAAGCAGATGATCCTGAAATTGATATATATCAAGGTGCTTGGAGCACTGGTTTTGATCCAACCCCTGAAGGCTTGTACGGTCGTTTAGCACCATACAACTATACACGTTGGGCAACAGAAGAAAATGACGAGTATATGGAAGCTATGACAAGTACGGAAGGTTTTGACCTTGAATGGCGTCAAGAACAATTCAAAGAATGGCAAGAGTACTTCATGGACGAATTGCCAATCATCCCTACATTGTTCCGTAAAGCTGTGACACCAGTTAACAACCGTGTCGGTGTTTATGACATCACTGTTGGTGAGAATCCTGATACTGAGGGTGTAGGTTTACACACGCTATACTTGATCAGTGAAGATCGCGCAACTGAATAATTTTTTAGATGATTTGAAAGATGGATAGTTTGATAAAAAGCCACTTAGTATAACTAAGTGGCTTTTTTAATCTATATTATTTGAACCTGAAATGTAATTAATGTAACATGAACAATAGATTAAGAGCTTTCATTTTTAAAAGTTCGAATTCAAAATAACAGAAGAAGAGGGCTATATATGTTTTTGGCATGGAGAGAAATTAAATATTCGAAAACGCGTTTTGTATTGATAATTGGAGTAGTGGTACTGATCGCTTACCTTGTTTATTTTTTAACAGGCTTAGCATACGGACTTGCTCAAGAAAATCGTATGAGTATAGATAAGTGGGATGCTGATGGTATTGTATTGGCTGATGAGTCAAACTTAAATATAAATATGTCAATGTTTGATAAAGAGCAAATGGAAGAAATAGAAGCGTCTGAAAAAGCATCTGTAGGTGTTGCTCCAAGTGTTGTCCAACTGGAAAATCAAACATCCGAAGAGAGTAAAGTTAATATTACTTTTTTTGGCGTTGATAAAGAAGAATTTATTTTTCCTGAGGTAATTGAAGGAGAAGAATTTAATAAGGACAAAGAAGCTATCGCAAATATAAGTTTGAAAGAAGAAGAAGGCTTTGAGATTGGCGATGAAGTATCATTAGCTGGTGCGGATTTAACTGTTGAAATTGTTGGGTTTACTGATAATGCTAAATTTAGTGTTGGCCCAGTATTATACATAAATCAACCGACTTATCAGCAAGTTAGGGCTAGCGGATTTGGTGAGAGGGAAGAAGAAATAATTAGCGCAATTGTTGTAAGAAGTGATGCTGAGGAACTTGGGGATGTAAACATTGGTAGTGATGATCTAGAGCTTTATTCTATAAGCGAATTTATATCTAATCTCCCAGGATACACAGCTCAGGTACTTACTTTTGGTCTCATGATTGGCTTTTTGGTGTTAATTGCAGCGATGATTATTGGGATATTTATTTATGTTCTGACATTACAAAAATCATCTATTCTCGGCGTGATGAAAGCACAAGGCATTTCATCAGCCTATATTTCCAGATCCGTAATAGGGCAGACATTCCTTCTATCGGTCATGGGGGTATTTACAGGGTTAGGGTTAACTTTACTAACAGGTTTACTCCTACCGGCTGCCGTTCCGCATCAATATAATTTTATATTCTTGTTATCAATAACTGCTTTGCTGATCACTGTTGCCGTAGCCGGAGCCTTTTTATCAGTCAGGACAGTAGTTAATATAGATCCATTAGAAGCAATAGATTAGGAGATAATTATGAAACTTATTGAATTAAAAGAAGTGAATAAAACGTTTCAAGACGGTAGAAAAACAATAGAAGCATTAAAGCCCACAAACTTTTCTGTAGAAGGAGGGGAATTTGTTGCTATTATAGGCCCTAGTGGTTCTGGAAAGAGTACGTTTTTAACTATTATAGGAGGACTACAATCACCTACAGAGGGTGAAGTGCTTATAAAAGATCAAAAATTTAGTAATTTAGATGAAAAGGAACGTGCGAAGAAGCGTTTTAATGAGATTGGTTTTATTCTACAGGCTTCCAATCTTATTCCATTTTTAACAGTAAAAGATCAATTGAAGCTAGTAAATAAAATAAAAAAAACTAAGCTTGACGAACAAAGGGTAGAGAATTTGCTATCTGAACTTGGGATTAATAAATTAATGAACAAATATCCAAGTGATTTATCTGGAGGAGAAAAGCAGCGTGCTGCAATTGCAAGAGCAATGTATCATAATCCATCGGTAATACTAGCAGATGAACCGACTGCAAGTCTGGATACTGATCGAGCCTTCGAAGTAGTGAAGATTTTGGCTAGAGAAACTAAAAAGCAAAATAAAGCAACAATCATGGTTACCCATGATGAAAGATTAACAGAGCAGTGCGATGCAGTTTATGTTATGAAAGATGGCGTATTAAAAAATAAACAGGAAGAGTAGGCGATATTAAATGGGAAAAATAGTTAGTGTCGTAGGCGCTGGCGTAGCCGGGTTGGCAAGTGCTATCCGATTGCAGAACGAAGGCTATATTGTGACTCTTTATGAAAAAGAATCATTACCAGGTGGAAAAATGAACCAAATTAAAAAAGATGGTTTTACATTTGATGTTGGTCCAAGTATTGTAATGATGCCTGAAATTTTCAAAGAAGTTTTTGAAATTGCTGGACGTAATCCAGATGATTATATTCCAATGACACGACTTGATCCTATGTATTCTGCTTATTTTGAGAATGAACGCATTGATGTTTCTTCAGATTTGGTTAAAATTATAGATCAGCTTGAAGGAATTAGTGAGGAAGATGCAAGTGGTTTTCTTGCTTATTTAAAAGATATTTATGATCGTTTTCTCGTTGCAAAAAAATATTTTATTGAACGTCCATTTAGACATGCTAGTGATTTTTATAATCCCTTTATGATTCATCAAGCTTTGAAATTAAAAACATTTGATAGTGCCAATCATTCTATTGCGAAATTTGTTAAAGACAAACGTCTTCAGCAAATACTAAGTTTTCAAACGCTATATATAGGGATATCACCAAATAATGGCCCATCTCTATATACCATTATACCTATGATAGAATATTTATATGGTATATGGTTTATAAAAGGCGGCATGCACACAATGGCCAGCTCAATGGAACAATTGTTTCTAGAGTTAGGTGGAAAGATAAATTACAATTCACCCGTTGATGAAATCGTGATTGAAGATAAAAAAGCAACAGGTATTAAAGTAAATGGGGAGAAAATTATTTCTGATTACGTGATGTGTAATGCGGATTTCCCTTATGCCATGAAAAATTTGATAAAAGATAAAAAAGCCAAAGGAAAGTACACAGATAAGAAAATAGTGAGTATGAAATACTCATGTTCTTGCTTTGTTATGTATTTGGGATTGAATAAGAAATATAATGAAGTCGAACATGTGCATAACTTTATTTTCTCACAAGATCTTGATCAAAATCTAGAGGCTATTTTTGAGGGTAATTTATTAGATAATGGTTCATTCTATGTCTATATAGCTTCAAAAATGGATAAAGACTTAGCGCCTGAAAATAAAGATGGCCTATATATTTTACTGCCCGTTTCTGATTTGGCTACCGCAAAGTATAAATGGACAGAAGAAACGAAAAATTATTATCGTAATCAAATACTGAATAAGCTTAAAACAATTGACGGTTTTGAAACAATAGAAGAGGACATCATATCCGAAAGTTACATGACTCCGGTAGACTTTGAACAAGATTTTAATGCGTATAATGGTGCAACCTTTGGATTAAGACCAACATTAAGACAAAGTAATCATTTTAGACCGCAGGCAAAGGCCAAGCACACAGAGAAGCTATATTTTACTGGCAGCAGTACGCATCCAGGTGCAGGCGTTCCAATTGTATTGACCTCGGCTAAAATAGCGACTGAAGAATTAATGAAAGATGATAAGTAATATAGGTGAATAGAAACGACTTTAGCTTTTTCGGATTTGTGCACATTGAATTGTTAAAGTTTATTAATTTCACTTTAAATATATGAAAAAAAGAGCCAAATTTTATATTCCTGGCTCTTTTTGACGTCTTATAATTTAAAGTAGTCTTTCAAGTAATCTGCTAATCCGTTCTCATCGTTAGTTCTTTGTGTTATATCATTACTTATGCTTTTTAATCGTTTTGTTCCATTCGACATAACAACCCCGTGCCCAGCATACTCAATCATTTCGTAATCATTTTCTTGATCACCAAAAGCCAAAATGTTTTCTCTGCTGACATTATAGTAATCTGCGATACGTTCTAATCCCATAGCCTTTTGTACACCTGCTGCAACTACTTCAAGACAAGGAGTAGTGCCACCCCACATGCGTACTTCAACTGAACCTTTATATTTTTCTATAATACTCTGCTCAATTTTTTTCTGATAATTTGAAGTCGTTGTAAATACACCAATAGAAGTAGGATCTTCTTGAAGAATGTCTGGCCTTAATTGCTTACTCATTTGAATGCCTTCAGGGAAAAAATCTGGATATGGTATATATTCTCCTTCAATATAAATAGATGTTTGAGATTCTGCCGCTATTAATTGAACATCAGGATTATCTTTCAGAGAAAGCATAGATAAGGCAAGGTCTTTACTCAGAGTTTTATGATAACCATGATTAAAAGATTTTTGAGAAGGATTATGCATCCACGCACCGTTAAAGTTTACAATAGGCGTATCTAATGTCAGCTGTTTATAGTAGTAGTGACTGTTACGATAAGGTCTTCCGGTGATAATAGAAACAATATGACCCTCTTTTTTTAGTTTCTCTATGATGTACTGTGTTTCTTTTGTTATTTGAGACTGATTGTTTAAAGTCGTCCCGTCTAAGTCCAACGCAATTAATTTTTTTTGCATATTATATCATCCTTTTAAAAATCGCTTTTGTGTATCTAAACCAGTATACCAAAGCTGGATAGAAAAGTATAATAGTTAAAACGGTTCGTTTTTGATAACGAATCCCATCATATGATTGAAAACAAAAAAATTATGATTCAAAAGAACAAAATATGTTAACATAGAAGTGTGAGGAGGTTTTCTTATGAGGGAAAAGAAAACAGAATGGACTGAACAGAAAATTGTAGATATTAAAGAGCAGATTATGGAAGCATTGGAGAAAGTTATCGATCCCGAACTAGGGATTGATATCGTTAATTTAGGTTTAGTATATGAAGTTGATTTATTCGATGGAGGCTTTTGTGAAATCAAAATCACCTTAACCACCATTGGATGTCCATTGGCTGATGTTATCACTGACGATATACTCAATGCAGTGAAACCTATTTCTGATATAAAAGAGACTCAGGTAAAATTAGTGTGGTACCCTGCTTGGGATCCTTCTAGAATGAGTAGATATGCACGAATTGCTTTAGGAATAAGATAAAGAATGCTCTCAATAACGTTAAGGAAATTCATCCTGACCCTTTATTGAGAGTTTTTTACTGGTATAATAAGAGTTAGAATATAAATGTCAAGAGGTGAATTTATTCATGGATTTTGTTCCTTTACAGACAATAAGTGCTTATTCTCTATTAGAAAGCAATATAAAGATTCCTGAACTTGTATCTAAAGCTAAAAAACTAGGATACACCAGCCTCGCATTGAGTGATTACGAAGTCATGCATGGAGCGGTCGAATTTTACTTGGAAGCAAAAAAGCATGGTATAAAACCAATTATTGGTTTAACCGTCAATATATATGAGGATACAGAGTCAGATGAAGGCTTATCTATCGTACTGCTAGCTGAAAATGCATCTGGATATAAACAACTCCTCGCATTGTCGAGTAAAATAAAAGTTAATCATGAAAAAATCACACCCAATATATTGCAAGAACATATTGGTAATATAACAGCTGTTATTGATTTTGGAAGCTTAAATAATTACCTTAGTGAAACATCTGAACGAGTAACAGTAATTTTAAAAGATATAAAAAAAATAATTAAGCATGTATATTTAGGCATTGCCCTTACCAATGATACTATTGAAAAAACAAAAAACATTATTCGATTATCAGAGGAGATATCAATTCCAGTAGTTGTCAGCGAGCCTATTAATTCAATTGATGAAACAAGTACTATGTCCATTGATGTTCTAAATGCTATAAAGGAACAGGAAACGATTGAGTACCGGAATTATAAAAGTACATCTTCTTCGTTTTATTTACAAAAGCCTGAAATAGTGATCGAAAAATATAAAAAAAATAATTTAAATGATGCTTTAAAACGAACTGTAACTATATCAAAATCTATAGACTTAAATCTAGAGTGGAAAAGTACATTACCACAATTTGATACGCCCAAACAAATGAGCTCAGCAGAATACTTAAAGGAAATTGTTCATTCTCGTTTGAATGAAAAACTTCCCGATCACTCTAGCATATATGATAAAAGAATTGAAAAAGAACTTAGTACTATAATAAAAATGGGTTTTGCTGATTACTTTTTAATTGTATGGGATGTTATGAAGTATGCTCATCAAAATGAAATAGTGACTGGGGCAGGGCGAGGGTCTGCAGCGGGATCCCTTGTTTCTTATGTACTGAATATTACTGATGTCGATCCGGTTGCTTATGATTTACTTTTTGACCGTTTCCTAAATGAAGAAAGATATACCATGCCTGATATCGATTTAGATTTTCCAGATGATAAAAGAGAAAGTATCTTGAAATATGTATTGAATAAATACGGTGCAAATCACGTTGCTCAAATTGCAACCTTTGGAACATTTGCAGCTAAGATGGCAATTCGTGATACAGGGCGTGTGTTCGGCCTATCTACCGATGAACAAAAGAAATGGTCTGATGCAATTCCAAACAAATTAGGAATCACTTTGAAAAAAGCCTATAACGATTCAGAAAAATTGCGTACACTTGTAAATAATAGTGATAAACATAAAATGATCTTTAAAAATGCTATAGATATTGAAGGCTTACCTAGGCATGTTTCAACACATGCAGCCGGTGTTGTTATTTCTAAAGAACCTCTGATAGAGACTGCCCCTTTACAGGAGGGGAATGGCGCTATGCCTCTTACACAATATACTATGAACGATGTTGAAACAGTTGGTCTATTGAAAATGGATTTTTTAGGTCTGAAAAATCTATCAATTCTCTCAGATTGTTTAAAAAACACAAAACAGTTGAAGGGGAAGGTTAAGGAGAAATTAGCGAGCATTCCATTAGATGATCAACCTACACTTGATTTATTTAAAGATGGAAATACTAAAGGTGTTTTTCAATTTGAATCAAGTGGAATACGTCGTGTTTTAAGAAAATTAAAGCCAACAACCTTTGAAGATATTGTAGCTGTAAACGCCCTTTATAGACCGGGACCTATGGAACAGATTGATTTATATATAAAAAGAAAAAATGGTCAAGAGAAGATTAAATACATTCATGAAGATTTAAAAGATATTCTCGAAGTGACCAATGGAGTTATGATATACCAGGAACAGGTTATGAAAGTTGCGAAAGAAATCGCTGGATACAGCTTATCTGAGGCTGATATTTTAAGACGAGCGATATCAAAAAAAATAAAAAAAGAGATAGATGCAGGGCGCAAGCAATTTGTTGCGGGAGCCAACAATAAAGGCTATGATGAGGAGACGGCTAGTCAAATTTATACACATATCGAGCGTTTTGCAGATTATGGATTCAATAGATCTCATGCTGTTTCTTATTCAAAACTTGCGTTCCAATTAGCGTATTTTAAAGCTAATTTTCCAGCAGTTTTTTTCGTTTCACTTATGCGGGCGTCGTCAAACAATAAAGATAAATTAAAGTCATATATGCTTGAGGCAAAACAAAGTGGTATCCAACTGATTCATCCAGATATCAATAAAAGCGATGCAAACTTCAAAGTGGCGAATGAAAACATAATTTTTGGATTAAATACATTGAAAGGCTTAAGAAAAGATTTCATTCAACACATTTTATATTTGAGAAACAAATACGGCGATTTTGAAGATTTACTGTCATTCATCAATACTATTGATGAACGGTGGAGGAAAGAACGCTACTTACTTCCTTTAATTCAAGTCGGTAGTTTTGATCAAATGAGTTACAACCGCCGAACGATGGTAGAATCACTAGAATCAATGCTTAATAGTGTGAATATGAGTAATGGGAATATTGAGTTGTTTGAATCTTTGGCACCTAAAATACAAAAAAAAGATGAATATAGTCTTGAAGAAAAATTAAAGCAAGAATTCGAAGTGACGGGCTATTATCTATCCGGTCATCCTACAGAGAAATATATGGACATGATAAAAAAAAATGACATCACTTTTATTAATGATTCAATTCAAAACAGGGTGCAAATGTATCTCATGTCTGTCGAGGAAATAAAAAAAATACAGACTAAAAGAGGGGAGCCTATGGCATTTGTTGAAATGACTGATGCGTCTGGAGAAGCAACGGGTGTCTTATTTCCTGATAACTATCGTAAATATGCTAAAGAATTGCAAAAAAATAAATTGTTTATAGTAAAAGGAAAAGTTGAATTCAAAAAAAATAAATGGAATATATTGGTGGATTCTCTGAGAAAACCTGAATCCTTGGAACCAAAGAATCAGGCACGTCTGTATTTAAGATTTGAAAATCTAAAAGAGGACAGAAGGAAGTTCAATGACATTCTGACATTACTGAACAATCATCAAGGTGATACCGATGTGATAGTGTATGATCAATCATTGAATAAAAAAGAAAAACTAAAATCCACCTTTCGATTCAATAAAGATGCAGCTACAATCAATGCCATGAAGAAAATATTAGGTAAAAATAACGTCGTTTTAAGATAATGGTAAGAATCTTATGGGATATTTGTATTTTATAAGACAAGTCAATAAAAACATGATAAGATAAGAAGTGGATATATTTTTAATGATGATTTAAAGATTTCTTGAGTAAAATCTTTCCTCAAGAAATCTAGACATGTTTTATCGCATGTCAATTAAATATGGAAAGAAAATTTGTATTGAAGGTGATGTTGGATGAAAAGAATTGGAGTTCTTACAAGTGGAGGAGATGCTCCGGGGATGAACGCTGCTATTCGCGCGGTTGTTCGGAAAGCACTCTACGAAGATATGGAAGTTTACGGAGTGAATTATGGTTTTGCTGGGCTTGTTGCTGGTGATATTAGAAAATTGACCAGAAGAGATGTCGGCGATATGATTCAACGTGGAGGAACATTCCTTTACTCTGCACGTTACCCACAGTTTGCTACAGAAGAAGGTCAATTAAAAGGAATTGAGCAACTTAAGCGATTCGGTATTGAAGGTTTAGTTGTAATTGGTGGAGATGGTTCTTATAGAGGAGCTTACGCTTTAACTAAACACGGATTTCCTTGTGTCGGCGTTCCAGGTACAATCGATAACGACATTGCAGGTACAGATTATACGATTGGTTTTGATACAACAATCAATACAGTACTTGAAGCATTGGATAGAATAAGAGATACAGCCACCTCACATATTCGTACGTTTGTTATTGAAGTTATGGGGAGAGACGCAGGGGACATTGCTCTATGGGCGGGTGTTGCCAGTGGAGCTGAGCAAATCATTATTCCAGAAAAAGATTTTGACATAACTGAAGTAGCTGAAAACATACGAAGAGGACGAGAAAAAGGTAAAAAGCATTCCATCATCGTATTGGCTGAAGGAGTTATGGATGGACAGGAATTCGCTGAAAAACTTGATTCAATCGATAACTTCCATGTTAGAGTAACTGTTCTAGGTCATGTGCAAAGAGGGGGGTCGCCAACGGCAAGAGATAGAGTCTTGGCATCTCAATTTGGAGCGAAAGCTGTTGAAGTTCTTAAGGACGGTCGCGGCGGTGTCTGTATTGGTCTAGACAATGAAAAATTTGTTGAAAGAGAAATTATTGATACCTTGGATAATTTAGAGCATAAACCTAATCTTGATCTTTACAAATTGAATGAAGAAATCTCTAATTAAGTCTAAAAGATATGTTTAACTATTTAAATAATAATTATAAAATTATATAGGAGTGTTATTGTATGAAAAAAACAAAAATTGTTTGTACCATAGGACCTGCTAGTGAATCGTTAGATACATTAGTCAAATTAATCGAATCAGGAATGAACGTTGCACGTTTGAACTTTTCTCATGGTGACTTTGAAGAACACCTTGCACGTATCAAGAATATTCGTAAAGCTTCAGAAAAAACAGGTAAAATGGTTGGTATTATGCTTGATACCAAAGGACCAGAGATTAGAACAAATAATATGAAAGACGGAGCAATCACTTTAACAAAAGGTGATACAGTACGTATTTCTATGACAGAAGTTGAAGGCACAAAAGAAAAATTCTCAGTTACTTATGCGGATTTAATTAATGACGTAACTCCTGGATCAAGTATTCTTCTGGATGATGGATTAATCAACCTTCAGGTTACTGACCTTGAGCACGACAAAGGTGAAATTGTGACAGTAGCTCAAAATACAGGTGTTTTGAAAAACAAAAAAGGCGTAAACGTTCCTGGTGTTTCTGTAAATCTACCTGGTTTAACAGAGAAAGACCGTGCTGATATTCAATTTGGATTAGATAATAATATTGATTATATTGCAGCATCTTTCATTAGACGTCCTTCTGACATTCTAGAGATCACTGAAATTTTAGAAAAAGAAGACAAAATGCATGTCCAAATCATTCCAAAAATTGAGAACCAAGAGGGTGTAGATAACCTAGAAGAGATTCTTGCGATTGCAGATGGTTTGATGGTCGCTCGTGGAGACCTAGGTGTTGAAATCCCGACAGAGGACGTGCCAATCGTTCAAAAACGTATGATTTCTATGTGTAATAATGCTGGTAAGCCAGTTATTACTGCTACACAAATGTTGGACTCAATGCAAGTGAACCCTCGTCCTACAAGAGCGGAAGCTTCAGACGTTGCGAATGCTATTTTTGATGGGACAGATGCTATCATGCTATCTGGCGAGACAGCTGCCGGAGATTATCCTGTAGAAGCAGTGAAAACAATGTATAACATTGCTATTCGTACTGAATCATCACTTGTTAATCAAGATGCATTTGCACTAAAATCATTTGATCAAACTGATATGACAGAAGCAATCGGTCAAGCAGTAGGTCATACAGCTAAAAATCTAAACATCCATACAATTGTTGCGGCAACTGAATCAGGACATACAGCACGTATGATTTCTAAATTCAGACCTAAAGCTGATATTCTAGCTGTTACATTCAGCGAAGAAACAGCACGCGGTTTAGCGCTTCAATGGGGGGTTCAACCAACTGTAGCTGACAAACCAACTTCTACAGATGATATGTTTAATTTAGCTACTCAAACAACTGTTGATAAAGGTTTCGCTAAAGAAGGCGACTTGATCTTAATTACTGCCGGAGTTCCTGTTGGCGAGCGCGGTACAACTAACGTTATGAAAATTCAATTAATTGGATCTAAACTAACAAGCGGACAAGGGATTGGATCAGAGTCTGTTATTGGTAAAGCGATTGTTGCCAAGACAGCTGAAGAAGCTCTTGAACGTGCTGTAGAAGGCGGAATATTAGTTGTGAAGAGCACAGACAAAGACTATCTTCCTGCAATTGAAAAATCTTCAGCAATCGTTGTTGAACAGGGTGGATTAACATCTCATGCCGCAGTTATTGGTATTGCTATGGGTATTCCAGTAATTGTTTCTGCTGAAAGTTCAACAGATTTAATTAACCAAGATGAGTTAATCACAGTGGATGCACGTCGTGGTATTATTTATCGTGGTGCAACAACCGCAATTTAAAGTATAAAATTTACAAGTAAACTAGAAGAATAAGTTATAACTGAGACAGTGGTTGATAGAATTCTTAGGGAGGGTATGTTTAATTGCCTTCCAAATATCATTCAATCATTGTCTCAGTTTTTATTTTAAAGAAATGACAAAGGAGTTTGAAATGACTAACGATATGGCAACAACAATAACAGCAATTGTTATAGATCAAAATGAAAAAGAAGCATTCGTTCAAAAGAATGGTATTACCTATAAAATTATTTCTGATAATGATGTAACAATAGGTGACACACTGAAAGGTTTTGTATATACCGATAAACAAGATAATGCAGTATTTACAACTGAAATCCCTGAAATCAATAAAGATGCATTTGGTTGGGGCACAGTTGTTAAGGTAAACAGAAAACTAGGTGTATTTGTAGATGTGGGTTGGCAGGATAAAGATGTTGTAGTATCAATGGATGATTTGCCAGCAGAAGGACGCCTCTGGCCCAGAGAAGGTGACGTACTATTTTTATCAATAAAAGTGGATGATAAAAAACGTATATGGGGAGATTTGGCTGACGAGGAGAAATTTTTTGCGGAATATATTCAAGGTACAAAAGATATGCATAATCAAGATTTATTAGGCACCGTATTTCATCTCAAAAAGAGTGGAACGTATTTAATTACCGAAGATAAAAACATTTTATTTGTTCATCCGAGTGAACGTGATAAAGAGCCTCGATTAGGTCAAAATGTATCCTGTCGAGTAGTTGGCATTAGAGAAGACGGAGTTTTATATGCATCAATGCAGCCGAGAGCACATGAAGTTATTGAAGATGACGCGCTGATGCTACTTGAAATGTTGAAACGTTCTGAAGACGGCAGTATTCCCTTTCACAACAAAACAGATCCTGAGGAAATAAAAAAGCAGTTTGGTATCAGTAAAGGACAATTTAAGCGAGCTGTTGGACGATTAATGAAGAAAAACTTTGTGTATCAAGATGAAGAAGGTACAAAATTGAAAGAAGATTATAAAGAGGATCAAGATATTAACAAATGAGGTTGAATTCATGATCAATCAAGAACCGTTTGAAGATTATCTCGTTTTTTTAAAAATTGAAAAAGGTTTATCTATTAACACTGTAAATAGTTATAAAAGAGACATAAATCAATATATCGATTATCTTAATAAAAATAAAATAGAATCATTTCAGGTGATTGACCGCTATCTCATTCTTGAATACTTTAGTGCCCAAAAAGAATTAAAAAAAGCTGACAATACAATCATACGTATGTTTTCAAGTGTGAGAAAATTCCATCAGTATTTAAAACAAGAGGGTTACACACAGGATGATCCAATGCAGTACGTAAAAACACCCAAAAAAGCTGACAGTTTGCCTAAAATCGTTTCAATGCAACAGATAGATCAGTTATTACAGACGCCGGACACCTCTAAGCCTCTCGGAATAAGAGATCGTGCAATACTTGAAGTAATGTATGCAACGGGCCTGAGGATAACAGAGTTAATAGAGTTGACAACAAATGATATTCACTTGTCCATGAAACTAATCCAAATTGTTGGTAAAGGGAACAAAGAACGTCTAATTCCAATAGGCGAAGAAGGATGTAAGTGGCTTGATTATTATATGACTCAAAGTCGGGAACAATTACTAAAAAAATCTAATCAAAATACGGCTGTTGTATTTTTGAATTCACGTGGAATGCCATTGAGTAGACAAGGAGTATGGAAGAATATAAAAAAAATAGCACAAAAAGCTGGCTTGAAAAAAAACATTACGCCCCATACCTTGAGGCATTCTTTTGCGACACATTTACTTGAAAATGGAGCGGATTTGAGAATCGTACAAGAGTTACTTGGTCATGCTAATGTTTCTACAACACAAATTTACACGCACATCACTAAGCATAGACTAAAAGATGTGTATACTGCGTATCATCCTAGAGCCTGATAGTTTATGAAAGACTTACATTAAAATGCTTTCATAAACCCTCACACCATTCTTGCATTTTGGGGTGGACTGATTTATTCTTAAAGTAAGTGAAAATTAAAGGAGGAAGTTTTTTATGAGTTTTGACCGTGTTCATTTGATCGTTTTAGATTCAGTTGGTATTGGTGAAGCGCCAGATGCCAAAGATTTTGATGATGAAGGTGCACATACGCTAGGCCATATTGCAGAAGCAGCAGGCCTAACTGTCCCTCACATGCAGTCATTAGGTTTGGGAAATATTGCTCCATTACAAGGAATTGATCCAGTTGAGTCAACAAAGGGTTATTTCACCAAGTTAGAAGAAAAATCAGTTGGTAAAGATACGATGACAGGCCACTGGGAATTAATGGGCTTGCATATCAAAACACCTTTCAGAGTTTTCCCAAATGGCTTTCCTGAAGAACTAATTAAACAGATTGAAGAACATACAGGAAGAAAAGTGGTTGGTAACAAACCAGCTTCTGGTACAAAAATCATTGAAGAACTTGGAGAACATCAGATGGAAACAGGCGACTTAATAGTTTATACATCTGCTGATCCTGTACTTCAAATTGCTGCACACGAAGACATTATACCTCTCGAAGAGCTTTACGAGATTTGTGAATATGTTAGAGAGATTACTAAAGATGATCCTTATATGATTGGCCGTATCATTGCTCGCCCTTATTTAGGAGAACCTGGTGACTTCAATCGAACAAGTAATCGTCATGACTATGCGCTTAGTCCTTTTGGCGACACTGTATTGGACTCTCTTAAGGATGATGGAAAAGACGTTATAGCCGTAGGGAAAATTGATGATATCTTTAATGGAAAGGGTATCACAGATTCAGTCCGTACAAAATCTAATATGGATGGCGTTGATCAACTCCTTAAAGTTATGGATAAAGACTTTACTGGGATGAGTTTTACTAACCTAGTAGATTTTGATGCTTTATATGGTCACCGTCGAAACGTAGAAGGTTACAGAGACGCATTGGAAGCCTTTGATGCACGTCTACCTGAGATTTATGACGCACTTTCAGAAAATGATCTTCTTATTATTACAGCGGACCATGGAAATGATCCAACGGCTGCAGGTACAGATCATACTCGAGAGTATATTCCAGTATTGGTTTACTCTAAGAAGTTTGAAGGTGGAAAAGAAATTCCACAAGGCTTGTTTGCTGATATTAGTGCCACAATCGCCGATAATTTCAGTGTTAAAGGCACTGGCTTCGGTGAAAGTTTCTTGGACCAATTAAAATAAACTGACTTAAAGGAGAAAAATGAATGACTAAAAATTATACTAATGCAATTGAGAAAGCTTCAACATTTCTTAAGGAAAAAGGGATGGACAAACCTGAAGTAGGACTTATTCTAGGATCTGGTTTAGGTGAACTTGCGAATGAAGCAGAAAACGCTGTAATTGTTCCTTACGAAGAAATTCCAGAATTTCCTGTTTCAACTGTAGAAGGTCATGCAGGACAACTCGTTTACGGAGATCTAGGTGGAAAAAAAGTTTTGGCAATGCAAGGACGTTTCCATTACTACGAAGGGTATTCTATGCAAGAAGTTACATTCCCTGTTAGAGTAATGAAAGCACTGGGCGTTGAATCACTAGTCGTCACAAATGCTGCTGGAGGAGTCAACGAAGACTACACACCAGGTGATTTAATGATTATAACAGATCACATCAACATGATCGGTGTTAATCCACTTCATGGTCCAAATGACAATGATTTAGGACCAAGATTTACTGATATGAGTAGCGCGTATAACAAGGGCTACCAAGATGTTATTGAAAAAGTAGCTTCAGAACAGAATATTGATGTTAAAAAAGGTGTTTATATGGGATTCTCTGGCCCTACTTATGAAACGCCTGCTGAAGTTAGAATGGCTCGTACGCTAGGCGGAGATGCTGTAGGCATGTCTACAGTTCCAGAAGTAATTATTGCAAATCATGCAGGACTTAAAGTTGCTGGGATTTCTTGCATAACAAACTATGCTGCAGGAATGCAAGATAATTTAAATCATGATGAAGTTGTAGAAGTTACAACACGGGTTAGAGAAACATTTAAGAGTTTAGTTAAGTCAGTAATTGAAAAACTATAATATGTGAGTTCAACTCTTATTAGCAGGAGGCGTACATGTGTAGAAACGTGTGCGCTTTCTGCTTTTTTGTTTTTATTTAGCCGTTTGATTTTTTGGGTGTAAATAGGTATGATTGTCATGAATGATTTTCTATCTTGTAAACTATAAATAAAATAAGAAATGTGGGAAATAATGAATAAAAATACCTATAGTAATCGATTAATGAACAATATGAAAGTTGACGATTTAAACCATTTAGTCATCGGGGGAGTCAGCGCAGTTGAGATTGCTAAGAAGTATGGCACACCTGTAAATGTATATGATCTTACTTTGATTAAAGAAAAGATCAAAACATTTAAGAATGCTTTTTCAAAGTATGAAAACTTGACTCAAGTGGCTTATGCTAGTAAAGCATTTTCTTCACTAGCGTTATTTGAAGTATTAGCTGAAGAAGATGTCTCTTTAGATGTTGTATCTGGAGGAGAACTCTATTTAGCTTTGAAAGCTGGATTTGAAAAAAGTCGTATTCATTTTCACGGGAATAATAAATCTTATGAAGAGCTTAAAACGGCTATTTCTGAGCAAATCGGATGCATAGTGGTTGATAACTTTTACGAGATTGTTATGATTGAGAAACTAGTGAATGAATTAAATGTTACAATAGATATCTTACTTCGTGTAACACCAGGTGTTGAAGCTCATACACATGAATATATTACTACTGGGCAAGCAGACTCTAAATTTGGATTTGACTTAGCTTCAGGTCAAGTAGATCAGGCGATTAAGCAAATAAAAGAGATTGAAAATATAAATATGATTGGATTACATTCTCATATCGGCTCTCAAATATTTGAGGTTGAAGGTTATGAAATTGTTATTGAAAAACTCTTGCAAAAAGCTTCAGAATGGAAAAAAATGTATGATTTCAATTTGAAAGTTTTAAATGTTGGAGGAGGGTTTGGTATAAAATATACTGATGATGATTCTCCGCTTCCTTTGGATAAATATGCCAAAGCGATCATACGTTCTGTACGGACACATTCAGCGGCTAACAATTTAAACCTTCCAGAGATTTGGATTGAACCAGGTCGAAGTATCGTTGGAGAAGCCGGTACAACTCTTTACACGGTAGGGACACAAAAAGATATTCCACAAATTAGAAAATATGTTTCGGTTGATGGGGGAATGGCTGATAATATAAGACCCGCATTATATCAAGCAAAGTATAGTGGTGTTTTGGCAAACAAAGTAGTAGATCTAAACGAAGAAGTGGTATCTATTGCCGGCAAAGCGTGTGAGAGCGGTGATATGCTAATGTGGGATGTTGTACTCCCTCAGCCAAAGCCAGGAGACATCTTAGCTATGTTTAGTACAGGTGCATATGGTTATGCAATGGCCAGTAACTATAACCGACTAACGAAACCTGCTGTTGTATTCATCGAAAATGGGAATGACTTTTTAGCCATTCGAAGAGAAACAGTAGAAGATTATCTCAAATTAGAAAATAGTATCAAAAACTGGGAATAAAATAGGAGGGCTTTCATGCTCATCAGATATAAAGCTGACTATCAGAAAATCACGATGGGATTACTTTCCTATGTAGCTGATTTAAAAGATACAGGACGTTTGACAAAGGAAATGGAATGGTATAATCAAGAAGATAATAGACAGCTTTTTCTATGGAAAAGTGAAGAAACAAAAGATTTAGCTGGAGTAATTGGAATAGAAGAGGATGAGGAGATTATTCTTTTAAGACATATAGCTATCAATCCTTCATACCGTGAAGAAGGAATGGCCTATTCTATGTTAACTGCGCTAAAAAATATGTATGCCACTAAAAGAATTGTTGGAACGCTTGAAACAGCTTCCCTGGTTACTAAATGGCAAAAAAATAGTGATCATGAATAAATTATTAAAGTAGGGGATTTTATGGATGAAAAATGGAAGGTGAATCTGGATGTTTTTGAAGGACCTCTTGATTTACTGTTACATTTAATCAATAAACTAGAAATTGATATATATGATATCCCTATAAAGGAAATTACAGATCAATATCTAAATTATATACAAGCAATGCAACTGTTACGTTTAGATGTTGCCGGAGAATATCTTGTTATGGCAGCAACGTTAATGTCGATAAAAAGTCAACTCCTTCTGCCTAGAAATGAGTCATGGGAAGAAGAAGGGGAAGACTATCATGTGGAAGAAGAAACGATACTTGATCTTCAAAAAAAATTACTTGAATACCGTAAAATAAAATATGCATCTTTAAAACTAAATGAAAATAGAAAAAGTAGAGAGCAGCATTATTCAAAACCGCATGAAGATTTATCCAAATTCCAACAATTTATACCTATGGAACCAGAGGAACTGAAATTAAAAGATTTAATTGGAGCTTTTAGTGTTATTTTAAAAAGAAAAGAGTGGCTAAATCCTGCTCCTAGTACAGTTGATTTAGAAGAAATTACAATTAATGAGAGAATTGAATGGCTGGAAGATAGAATACAAAATAGTAATCAAGAAATCCCTTTTAGCTTGTTATTTAAAAAACCAACTAGAAGAGAATATGTAGTCACCTTTCTAGCGCTCTTGGAAATGATGAAGGATAATAAAATTCACATTAAACAAGCTGATAGCTTTGGTGAGATTTTATTATCCCGGTCATGATAAAGAAAGGAAAGGTTCAATTACAATGGAAGAACTTGCTACATACGAAGCATTATTATTTACTGTAGGCGAAGAGGGAATGGGCATGAATACCCTAGCACAGTTAACTGATTCGACGCCAGAGCATGTTAGAAACTGTCTTTCAAAACTTTCAGAACGTTATTTAAATGATGAAGCATGTGGTATTAAATTAATAGAAACTGCAGGGACCTTTCGTTTGGTCACAAAAAAGAGTTTCTCAGCTGTCATCGAGAAATATGCACAGTCACCGCTGACAAAAAAATTAAGCAAGGCATCAGTTGAAACTCTAGCGGTTATTGCTTATAAGCAGCCAATCACACGTATGGAAATTGAAGACATTAGAGGTGTCCAATTATCTTCGAGTTTGCAGAAACTAAAACTTAGAAACCTTATTAAAGAAATCGGGCGTGTCGAAGCGCCAGGGCGTCCAGTACTCTATGGTACGACAGATTACTTCCTGGATTACTTTGGCTTGAATGATTTAACCGAACTACCAGAATTAGAGATTGAAGAAAAAGTAAAAAATCAAAAGTTATTCGATGAAGAGTCTGAATTTTAAAGGAGAATATTATGGAACGTCTACAAAAAGTAATGGCGCACGCAGGAATTGCTTCCCGCAGAGGATCAGAGAAATTAATAAAAGAAGGTAGAGTACAAGTCAACGGCAAGGTCGTTACTGAGATGGGTGTTAATGTAAGCAATAAAGACTCGATCAAAGTAAATGATATTCCAATAACAAAAGAACAAACATTATATTTTGTTCTAAATAAACCGAGAGGCGTCATTTCTAGTGTTGGTGATCCTAAAGGTAGAAAAACAGTGGTTGATTTTTTTAATCATATTGATCAGCGTGTTTATCCGGTCGGACGTTTAGATTATGACACAACAGGTGTGCTTTTACTAACAAATGATGGTGAATTGACCAATCAGTTAACGCATCCTAAATATGGTATTGAAAAAACCTATATAGCTAAAGTTACAGGTTCTATAGATAAACAAGCTATAAAGAGATTAGAAGATGGATTAGACATTGATGATTATAAAACATTGCCAGCGAAGGCAAGAATAATGGATGTTGATAAAAGAAAAAACAAAAGTATGGTTGAGTTGACTATTCATGAAGGGAAAAATCATCAAGTAAAAAAAATGCTTAAGACAGTAGGATTCCCTGTTGAAAAATTAAATAGAACACAGTATGGATTCTTAACAACTGAAGGATTACAGTCTGGAGAATGGCGCGAGCTTAAATCTTTTGAAGTCAATAAATTGAGACAACTTGTCAAAGATAACGCTTAAAAGTGGATTTGTTGGCGGAAATTGAATCCGTTAGTTATAATAGTATCAATTAAACGTATTTAGAATGATGGTTTGCTAGTAATGGCTAAAGTATGAATCAGAGGAGTGTCTAAACGTGACTGACGAGACTAATGAAGACAATCAAAAAAAATTACTTGTAGTTGATGATGAAGATAGAATTAGAAGACTACTTAAAATGTATTTAGAGAAAGCTGATTATATTATTGAAGAAGCAGAAAATGGAAAGAAAGCTTTGGATATGGCTTTAGAAAATAATTATGATTTGATACTTTTAGATGTGATGATGCCAGAATTAGATGGTCTTGAAGTGGCTGAGGAAATAAGAAAAGAAAAAGAAACGCCAATTATGATGCTTACAGCTAAAGGTGAAGAATTAAATCGTATACAGGGATTTGAAGTAGGGGTCGATGACTATATTGTTAAACCATTTAGTCCTCGAGAAATAGTCTTACGTGTTGCGGCCATATTGAAACGTACTAAGAGTGATACTTCCAATAAATCTAACGGAAATATATCTGATACTTTAACATTGCCCTACTTGGAAATTGATAATGATTCCAGAAGAGTCACAGCGGATGGGAAATCTGTTAACCTTACGCCAAAAGAATATGATTTGCTCCATTACTTAATGTCTTCTCCAGATCAAATATTTGGTAGGGAACAGTTATTGAGGGAAGTGTGGAAATATGAATTCTTTGGTGATTTAAGAACCGTAGATACTCATATAAAACGATTGAGAGAAAAATTAAAAAAAGAATCCGTTGTTGCATCCAAAATGATAGAAACCGTTTGGGGGCTTGGGTATAAATTAAATTCATACCCAGATGAAGAGGAGTAATCGTATGCAATTAAATGTAGTAGCTATAAGAATCTGGCTTATTACGTTTGGTATAACATTATTATCTTTCCTTATAACAACAATTTATTATGGGGTCTTTTATTCTCGTGAGATTAAAGAAAACTATATGAATGAATATGAACAGGTCATAGAAAATGTGGAGAGCTTATCAACTAAGGATCCACGTTTTTTATTGGAAAATATTGAGTCTATCAATGGTTTCCACCCTCAAGTTAATTTTGCCTTGTTATTAGATGATACGTACACATCAAACGATGATGAATGGGTTTTGCCATTTGAAGAAGAAGAACAGAAAATAATATTGGAAGAGCCTGGGATAATAGACAACATTAATTCCGATGAGAATATCATTATTCGAACCGATAAAAACAAAGAATATGAATCTAACTTACCCTATGTTTTTCATATCAAATCAACGACCATAGATGGAGAAAATGCATTATTATATTCATGGGCTGACTTATCCTTTTTAGTTACATTAGAAAAACGAATCAGTTATTTGCTAACCGGTTTGATTCTTGCTCATCTTCTAGCTGCGTTCTATTATTATTTGTACCTTAAACGGAATGTTTCTGAACCGATTAATGCAATGACGAATATTGCTTTTGATTATGCACGTGATGATTTCAGTCATCAACTACCTATCTCGGGTCGAGATGATTTGTCAGAGCTGGCGATGGCGATGAATAAAATGGGACATTCATTGGAAACAAATCGAATGGTGGTTAAGCAGGAAAAAGAATTACTTTCTCATATTTTAGATAATGTTGAAACAGGTATTTTGTATTATGATTCTGACAAAACCCTTTTATTATCTAATCCTACTGGAGAGATTTTTCTAACACATTATCAAATTGAGGAAGCTTCACAATCCAAGCAAAGTGATTTTGTTGATATTGAAGAAAAATTAAAAGATGTTTTTAGCACAAAATCTCCGGTTGAATTTACTATTGAATTGAAAGAAACGTACTATGTTGTTACGATTCTACCGCTACTAGAGAGAGAAAGTAGGGAGTTACGGGGGTTTGTTGTATCAACAAAAGACTTAACCAAGGAACATCGATTAGATAAAATGAGAGTTGATTTTATCAATAATATTTCTCACGAGTTACGTACTCCGCTGGTTATGATACAGGGTTATAGTGAGGCTATCCTTGATGATGTTGCTGAAACCATAGAAGAGAAAAAAGAAATGGCCAAAATAATACGAGATGAATCTCAACGGATGAATCGTATGGTTAATGAGATGCTTGATTTGTCACGAATGGAAGCTGGATATATCGAATTACAAAAAACGGAAGTAAATCTAAATACGTATCTTCGTAATTTACTTTTCCGATTTGATACAATGGCGGGCGATGTCGAGGTTTCACTTCAAATGGAGGCACCGAAAGAAACGATTTATCAGATTCTTGATAAGGATAAGATGGATCAAGTTTTTGTAAATCTTGTCAATAATGCAATTAGACATACAAGCATGACTGATAAAGATGAAAAAGTCGTAACATTACAATTGCTTAAAGAACAAGAATTGAATGAGATAGTAATGATTGTTAAAGACACTGGGACTGGAATACCAGATGAGGATTTGCCTTACATCTTTGATCGTTTCTTTAAAGCAGATAAAGCGCGAAATAATCAGATATCTAAAGCAAAAGGCACGGGCATAGGGTTATCATTAGTTAAGAACATCATAGAAGCTCACGATGGTTTTATTGAAGTGGAATCAAGTTTTGAAGAAGGATCAGCTTTCATTATTCATATCCCCATTGTTGAAGATGGAGAGTACGACGCAAGTGAGTGGTAAATAAATCAGGATAGTGAAAAACGAAACAAACTCTTGACAAATTATCTTTGTGCGGTATAATTAAGTCAAATTAGAATAAGTATGATTCATCTTCAGGGGCAGGGCGAAAATCCCTACCGGTGGTAAAGTCCACGAGCGAGTAAAATTGCTGAACTGGTGTAATTCCAGTACCGACAGTATAGTCTGGATAAAGAAGATGGAGCTTTTTGACTGAACAATAAACTGTCTATGGCTCTGTTTATCTCCTGAAATTTTGGGATAAGCAGAGTTTTTTTATCTCATTTTTCAGGAAATAAAAGGACAGTATAATTCAGGGAAGTTCACCCTCAGTAGGATGAATCCTTTTAGGAGGATTTATTATGTCAAATAACAAAACACAGAAATTAGTGGGAATCGCTATGTTAGCGTCTATCGCTTGGGTGGTTTCTATGCTATCGTTTCCATTGCTGCCAGGCGCACCGTTTTTAAAGGTAGATTTCAGTGATCTCGCTGTTTTATTCGGTATGTATGTTTATGGACCAGCTGCCGGAGTTACGATAGCCTTTATTCGCTCGCTTTTATCTTACGTTCAAAAAGGCGGGGAGATGGGTTTCCCAATAGGGGACACCGCTGCATTCATTGCATCCATTTCGTTTACATTACCGATTTACCTCGTTATTGCTAAATATGGTTTGACGGTGAAAAATAAAGTCATCAGTATGGTTTCATCAACATTATCATTAACGGTGATGATGTCTATTCTAAACTGGTTCTTTATTGCGCCAGCCTACATGACAGTTATGGGCTTTGATGTTGGTCCTATGCGCTCTTATTTACTGCTAGCTGTCATGCCTTTCAACTTGATAAAAGGTGTATTAGTCGGACTAGTATTTTATGTTGCTTTCACTAAGTTAAAACCTTGGCTAGATAAAATGCAAAGGAAGTTCAAAAAAAAGCCAATCCATACTGTTATGACTAATGAAACATAATAAATAATAACTGAATTTTAAAAGAGGATATACTATACGCTTATACAGGTATAATATATCCTTTTTTCTTGTATTTAAATAGGTTTTTTTCTGAGATAATTATTGAGTAATGTTATAATGAAAATGAAAATAAATTCTAAATTAAAGAGGTGAACCATATAGTGGAGATTGATTTTTTTTCTAAGTATCTATTAAGCTTATTTAGTGAAAAAACCTATGTATCAGCTAAACAATTAAATTTAATTGCAAAAGCAAAGCGAACACCTTCTGTTTTATTTAATGTTGAAAAAAACAAACTATATGCATTGTTTGGTCTTTTTCCTGATATAGCGTTGAAAAAATGGGAAGAGACGACAAGCGTTTTAATTGATAAGGACTTATTAAGTCGAACGGATGGACATATGAGGTTAACTAAAAAAGGATTTATTGTTAAATCGTCATTCCTTGAAAAATTCCCAAATTTTAATAATTTAAATCAATTAAGCTATTCGGGGACTATTCCCATTTTCTTTAATCGACTGGTTTTTATTACACAAATTTTATCTGAATATAGCTATTCTAATAAAAATTACTCCCCATACCTTTCTTCTGTAAATGACCAGATAAAAATCAAGAAATGGCTAGTAAAGCAAGCTCTTCCAATGGACACACTAATTTATAACTGGTCTGCAGAATTAAGCACGTTATTTAGACACTTACCTGCAAATGAAGCAGATTTCATTGCTGAACATTTTACTGGATATATGGTTCACGGCGAAACGAGTCGTCAAATCCAAGAAAAGTACAACTATACACAGGAAGAGTATAGCATAAGGTTAACTCAGTTTAATAATCGAATCATTACGTTGGATTCAAAAATAAATCCTTTACTTTCTTCTTTATTAAGAAGCACGCATAAAGACTGTAACGAAGGATTGAGTTATAGTGCAAACCTTACTAAACAATGGCTTGAAAGAGGTAAAGAGATTAATGAAGTCGCAAAAATACGAAAATTGAAGCCCAATACAATAAAAGAACATATCCTTGAGTGCGTGTTGATCTTAAATTGGCCACACTTTAAAAGATATGTCCCTTATGAAAAATATTCTGCCTGCCATGAACTGTTTGAGAAGCATTCGGCTGTTAAATATTCTGAAGCAAAAGATATGATTAAAGAGTTAGATTTTTTTACTTTTCGTTTAGTTGAGATTGAAAGGATTAGACATGATGAATGAAATAATGGAAAAAAAGATTTATGATATGCTCGCTCTAAAATTCGGTTTTAATGCTTTAAGACCAGGACAGAAAGAAGCTATAGAAGCTGCCCTGACCGGCTATCATAGCCTTGTTATGTTACCTACGGGAACTGGAAAGTCATTATGCTATCAACTACCATCATACCTTATGAAAGGAACAACGCTTGTTATTTCTCCCTTACTTTCTTTAATGGAAGATCAAGTTGAAAACATGAAAAAAAACGGAGAGAAATCTGTAGTAGCCTTAAATAGTCACATGTCTGCTAATGATAAAAAACGAGCATTAAAGTTATTGGATACATATAAATTTATATATATATCCCCAGAAATGCTGCAACAAGAGAGAATAATGGGACGTTTAAAAAAAATAGACATTTCTTTACTCGTTGTCGACGAAGCACATTGTATTTCTCAATGGGGAATGGATTTCAGACCGGATTATTTGAAAATCGGTGATCTAAGACAGGAGCTATCAGAACCTTTGACAATGGCTCTAACAGCAACTGCTGTGAAAAGTGTTAGAAAAGAAATAATTGAAAACTTAAATATTGGATCATATATAAAAAAAGTGATTTATTCAGTTGATCGACCTACCATACAATTTAGAGTTGAAATGTGCTCGGGAAATAAAAATATCAGACTGATAGAAGCGCTTAAAACATTTGGGTCATCAGGCATTGTTTATTTTTCGAGCAAAAAACTAGCTGAAAAAATGGCAAAAATAATTCGTGAAACAACTGACTTTTCTGCTGAAAGCTATCACAGTGAAATAGAGACAAAAGATAAGAAAAAAATACAGGCACAGTTTTTAGACAATAAATTGGATATTATATGTGCGACAAGTGCTTTTGGAATGGGAATTGATAAGCCAGACATTAGATATGTTATCCATTATCACATGCCCTCAAATCCTGAAATGTATTTACAGGAGGTTGGGCGGGCGAGTAGAGATAAAAAAGGCGGTGTTGCTCTACTTTTATATGAACCTGGAGATGAGTATCTCCAGGAAAAGTTACAAAAAGAATCCCTCCCGGAAGAGCCTGAATTAAGATATGCGTACAAGTATCCTGAAAAATTAAAAGAACTGAAGGACGACAGTAAAATGCGCCTGGCAAACTATTTTATTTCGCAAAGAATACCTGTTAATCAAGTGATAGAACTTATTGAGAAAAGAAAACGATATAAAAAAAGACAATTAGAGGTTATGGTTCATTATGCTTTATCAAATAAGTGTAAGCGGCTGCTACTTTTAGAATATTTCAATGAGAAAATTGAAGATAGAGAGGGAATGTGCTGCTCAAATTGTGGAAATAATTTGTCATTACCTTATGATAGGGTTGAACCGAACGTGTCTGTTATAGATAAAAAAGAAGGTTGGGAGATCATTTTTAACAAATTGTTTAATTTTAGCAGTCATCCAGAAAAGTGATCTCAAATATGCTATAATGAGTATCGTATCAATTGAAAGGAGTCGCCTTATGAGTAAAAAAGACCGTAAATCTATGGAAGAGCTCTGGTCAAAACGTTTTGACGAAGAAAGTGAAACGAATGGAGAAGAGCCCTTATCCAGAAAAGCAAAACGCGAAAGAGAAAAAAGTATATCTCCTATACTAACTGTCACTGTAGTTTTCTTGCTGTTAATTGCTATCCTTCCTACCTCCGCCTACTTCTGGTGGGTTAATAGAGATGATTTATCTGAAGAACCATCCAGTCCTTCAGTAGAGCAGGTAGCTCAAAATAATCAAGAAGAAGAAACTGAAACATCTGATGATAGCAAAGAAGAAGAAACTGAAACTGAAAATAATAATGAGACCAGCAATGCACCTGATGATGGTTCAAATGAAGAGTCTACCAGTGAAGATACGGAGCCAGATAAAACTTCGGAATCTATAACTGAATCAGAAGTAGATACAGATGAAACTCAATCAGAATCAGAAGTAACAGAAAATCAAGAAGCGACAGAGAATGCAGAGCAGACTGAAACGAACACTGAACCTTCGGACACAAGTGTGACTGAAGAGCCAGTTGTTGAAACAGAAGAAAATAACTCAGTAGCTGAAGATGCAGCTTATTATACTGTTAAAGCTGGAGATAATATGTACCGTATTGCACTAAATCACGGCATGAGTACTGAAGAGCTGATGCAACTTAACGGTCTTCAAACTGAAACAGTGTATATCGGTCAACAGTTACAAGTAAATTAATCTGATAATGAAAGTGTGGAGAGAATGAAAAACGAAACATTAACTATCGCCATAGATGGGCCAGCGTCATCAGGAAAGAGCACTGTAGCAAAAAGGATTGCATCCGAATTGGACTTGATTTATGTCGATACTGGGGCAATGTATCGAGCATTGACATTTCAGGCGCTGGAAAGCAATGTAAACATAAAGGATCAAAAAGCTCTTGTTGACTTGTTGGAAAAGACAGATGTAACATTTGAGCCAAATGAAAAAGGGCAGTCTGTATTTTTAAATGGACGAGACATTACTTACGATATAAGGGATAATAATGTAACTAATACTGTTTCAGTAGTTGCAGCACATCCAGAAGTACGTGTCTTAATGGTGAAACGCCAACAGGATATGGCCTCGAATAATGGCGTTGTCATGGACGGTCGTGATATTGGTACGGTGGTCTTGCCAGATGCGGATCTCAAGATATTTTTAGTTGCCAGTGTGAAAGAAAGAGCTGAGCGACGGCATAAAGAAAATAAAGAAAAGGGTATTTTTTCTGATATCGATCAACTTAAAAAAGATATTGCTGAAAGAGACTACAAAGATTCGACACGGGACTCATCACCTTTAAAACAAGCAGAAGATGCCTTCAGAATCGATACAACAAAACTGTCTATAGATGACGTCGTAAATGAAATAAAAAAGTTGATTCAAAAGATTTAATTAACAGTTCTCGCACAATATAGTATGTTTTAGTGGAAATTATTTTATATATTCGGTACAATTAAAGATGTAGGAATTATTGGTTTTGGGAGGCAAATATAATGACAGAAGAAAACAGAAACGAAGTAACTGAAGAGGAAGCAGTAGAAGCTGCAAAAGAGCAAGTACAGGTGGATACACCTGACGATACTACTGCACAAGATGTTTTTGCGGAAAATGAGAAACAGCAGGTACAACCTGCAGTTGAAATAGACGACGCAGCATCTGGTGAATCAATGTCTGACGTAATGAGAGACGTCGACGATATCACCCCTGGAGATTTAGTCAAAGGTGAAGTGTTGACCATCGATAATGATAAACAAGTCATTGTTGGTTTAGAAGGCGGACAAGAAGGTGTCATTCCGCCACGTGAGTTATCAACTGAACGATTTGATAAACCATCTGATGTTGTATCTATTGGTGAAACTATCGATGTCGTTGTGTTAAGAGACGTTAAAGATAAAGAACAAGGGAGCTTCATTTTATCTAAAAAACGTGTAGATCAACGTAAAGTTTGGGAAGAATTACAGCAAAAATATGATAATAATGAAGTGATCGAAGCAACAGTTTCTCGCGTCGTTAAAGGGGGATTAACCATCGATTTAGGCGTAAGAGGATTTGTCCCAGCTTCACAAATCGACACTCATTTTGTCAGTGATTTAAATCAGTTTGAAGGAAATACCTACAACTTTAAAATCATTGAAATTGATCCTAAAGAGCGCCAGCTAATCTTATCACGTAAAGTGTTACTAGAAAAAGAGAGAGCAGCAGAACGTGAAGAAGCACTCGAAAAACTTGAAGAAGGATCAGTTGTTGAAGGCGAAGTTGTTCGTCTGACTAACTTTGGTGCTTTTGTCAATGTTGGTGGCGTAGATGGTCTCGTTCATATTTCAGAGATTGCTCATGAACGTATCGCATCACCTAAGGATAAATTATCTAAAGGTGACAAAGTGGAAGTCAAAGTTCTTAAAGTGGATAAAGAACAAGAACGTGTTTCTCTATCTATTAAAGAAACATTACCTGGACCTTGGGATAATATTGAAGAAGAGCTTCCAGCTGGTTCTGTAACTAAAGGAACGGTTAAACGTGTTACAGACTTTGGTGCTTTTGTTGAGGTTAAACCAGGTGTTGAAGGACTCGTTCATATTTCTGAAATGGCTCACAAGCATGTGGAAACACCACACGAAGTTGTAGCTAAAGATGAAGAATTAGACGTTAAGGTATTGAGTGTTAAACCTGATGAAGAGCGTATTTCTTTAAGTATTAAAGCTTTAAAAGAAAATCCGAACGAATCAGCAGACACTGAAAAACCAAAAGCAGCGCCTAAGAAAAAAGCTGAAGATAAACCTGAAATTAAACAACCAGCATTACGCGATGAAGATGACGAAGGTGCATTTACATTGGGTGATCAAATTGGTGACCAACTTTCAGGATTTATGGATGAAGATGACGAAGAGTAATCAATAAAAAGGTATCTTTTACCGCACCCAACTGTATTTAGGTATAATGCCTATTACAGTTGGGTGTCCTGTTTTAACGCATAATTATAAATATGAAAGAAGGTGTTATTGATGGTAAAACCAACAGTAGCCATTGTAGGAAGACCTAACGTAGGCAAGTCTACGATTTTTAATAGAGTCGTGGGAGAACGCATTTCAATCGTCGAAGATACATCAGGTGTAACTAGAGATAGAATTTATGCTGATGCTGAATGGCTAGGAAAAGAGTTCGCTTTAATTGATACTGGGGGAATCACTTTAGAGGATGAACCTTTGAATGTAGAAATTAGACAGCAAGCTCAAATTGCTATTGAAGAAGCAGATGTTATCATAATGATGACTAGTGTTAGAGAAGGCGTCACATACGAAGACCAGCAAGTTGCTCCAATTCTTTTTAAATCAGGAAAACCTGTTATTCTTGCTGTAAACAAAGCAGACAATCCTGAGCTTAGAAGTGATGTTTATGAGTTCTACTCGTTGGGACTTGGAGATCCTTATCCAATTTCTGGTTCACATGGTCTAGGCCTAGGGGATGTATTGGATGAAGTCATTAAACATTTTCCAGAGGATTCTGAAAGTGATTATGATGAATCCACTATTAAGTTCAGTGTCATTGGACGACCTAACGTAGGAAAATCGAGCCTTGTAAATGCTATTATCGGTGAAGAGCGAGTCATTGTATCTAATATTGCAGGTACAACACGTGAAGCAGTAGATACACATTTTCAGACGCAAGAAGGTAGAGATTTTGTAGTAATAGATACTGCAGGCATGCGAAAAAAAGGTAAAGTTTATGAATCAACTGAAAAATACAGCGTTTTAAGAGCCTTGAGAGCGGTTGATCGTTCTGATGTTGTCTTGTGTGTTATAAACGCTGAAGAAGGCATTAGAGAGCAAGATAAGCGAGTATTTGGCTATGCTCATGAGGCAGGAAAAGGTATAATTTTGGTTGTCAATAAATGGGACACCATAGAAAAAGAGACCAACACCCTTAAAGAGTTTGAATTAGATGTTAGAGATAATTTCCAATATTTAAGCTATGCTCCAATTGTATTTGTTTCTGCTTTAACAAAAAAACGGCTGCATTTATTACCAGAACGCATTGAAGAGGTCTTTATGAATCGTAACTTACGTATACAGTCTTCCATTTTAAATGATGTCGTTATGGATGCAGTGGCAACAAATCCAACACCGACTGATAAAGGGCGTCGTCTAAAAATTTACTATACAACACAAGTTTCTGTATCACCGCCTACTTTTGTTATTTTTGTGAACGATCCGGATTTGCTTCATTTTTCTTATGCCCGCTTTCTAGAGAATCGATTCAGAGATACATTTAATTTTTCGGGAACGCCTATTCGAATCATCCCACGTAAACGAAAGTAAGTAAAATGAATTAAACTTTAAAAAGTAACCATAGATTCTATCGAAAAACAGCTATAATTCTAAGAGAATAGTATAAAAGCATTGCAGTATCAAGGATTCTATGGTATCTTTTTAATTGAAATGTCATAACAGACTATTTCACCCAAGTGCATTTCAAGAAAAAAAGAATGCAATCAGATAGCAAATTCATTTAATGAATTTTATGCATGAGCTTCTTTTGAGGAGGTGAAAGATACAATGGCAAATAAAGCAGAATTGATCGAAAAAGTAGCATCTTCAGCTGATCTTACAAAAAAAGATGCAACAGCTGCAGTTGAAGCTGTATTCGACTCTATCAAAGATACATTAGCTGATGGCGAGAAAGTACAAATTATTGGTTTTGGTAATTTTGAAGTACGCGACCGCGCAGCACGTAAAGGACGTAATCCTCAAACAGGGGAAGAAATCCAGATTCCTGCAACTAAAGTTCCAGCATTCAAAGCTGGTAAAGCTTTAAAAGATGCAGTTAAAGCATAAAAACTTAATGCTTTTTTAAACGTCGAGATTATTTGATCTCGGCGTTTTTATTGTATTCTAAGCATAAAAAAAGAATGTCCTATACTTAATTAAAAAAGTAGCTATTAAAAAAGGAAAATAATTGACAATTTATCAGGGAGTACGTAACCTTAAAGTAGGTACATATTATTGAAAGGATGATGAATGAAAAATGTCCTCCAAGCGTAAAGAGGAAATAAAGAAGGAAGCAAAAGAGAGAAATGTTAGATTTTTAAGACTAATGTTTACGGATATCGATGGGGTAATCAAAAATGTTGAAGTGCCTATCAGTCAGCTAGACAAAGTAATGGATAATGAGATGGCTTTTGATGGTTCTTCTATAGATGGTTTTGTGGAAATCGATCAAAGTGATATGAAACTACATCCTGACTTAGATACATGGTTAATTTTTCCATGGGAACTTAGCTCTAGTGATACCCGTATTGCACGTTTCATTTGTGATGTTTACATGCCTTCGGGAGAGCCATTTAATGGTGACCCTAGAAGTAATTTAAAGCGTATTTTAAAAGAAATGGAACATTTAGGCTTTACAGAATTCAACTTAGGTCCAGAACCAGAATTCTTCTTGTTTAAATTAGATGAACATGGTAATCCAAGTGAAAATTTAAATGATCATGGGGGATATTTTGACTTAGCTCCAACTGACTTAGCTGAAAACTGTCGAAGAGACATCGTCTTGGAACTTGAAGCACTAGGATTTGAAATTGAAGCAAGTCACCATGAAGCTGCTCCTGGGCAACATGAAATCGACTGGAAATACGCGAACGCAGTTGAAGCATGTGATAATATTCAGACTTTTAAGTTGATTGTTAAAACAGTTGCTAGAAAGTACGGCCTTCATGCAACCTTTATGCCTAAACCAATAGAAAACATTAGTGGATCAGGTATGCATTTCAATATGTCATTGTTTAAAGATGGAAAAAATGCATTCTACGACGAAAATTCTGAAGAAGGCTTAAGTAAAACAGCCTATCAATTTATTGCTGGTTTATTGGATCATGCGCAAGCTTATACAGCCATTTGCAATCCGATCATTAACTCTTACAAACGCTTGACGCCTGGATTTGAAGCGCCTGTTTATATCGCTTGGTCTGGCACAAATAGAAGCCCACTTATACGAGTGCCTTCTTCTAGAGGACAATCTACACGTGTTGAATTAAGAAGTGTAGATCCCACTGCGAACCCTTATCTTGCCTTGGCAGTACTGTTAAAAGCCGGCATGAAGGGAATATCAGAAGCTAAAAGTGCTCCGAACCCTATTAATAAAAACATTTATAATATGGATCAATTTGAACGTGAGGAAAATCAGATTAAATCGTTACCTATGACACTTATAGAAGCGATTGAAGCCCTCAAAAAAGATAAAACGATCATTGATGCTTTAGGACAACATATATTTGATCGATTCGTTGTGGCCAGGGAAGCAGACTGGAGAAAATATTCAACAGCTGTATCGAAATATGAAATGGATCGCTACTTTAAACTTTACTAATAATCTGAATGACTAAAAAAATGTACAAAGCTCTTGAAAGAGGCAAATAAAACTTCTTTCAAGAGTTTTATTGCTTTTTGCTTATTGTGATAAGTAAACTAAAATATATTATATGGGGTGCAGGGATGAAAATTTACACGGGCAGGGGCGATTTTGGGAATACTAACCTTATAGGTGGCCAAACAGTAAAAAAAACAGATCCAAGGGTTGAAGCTTACGGAAGTATGGATGAATTAAACGCTCATATAGGCTTGCTAATTAGTTTCATTGATGAAGAACATGAAAGTCTTTTAGAGGACGTCAAAGCAGACATGTTAAGCATACAACATGATTTGTTTGACATTGGGAGTATATTGGCCGATAAAGATAATAAATTGAATCTCAAATTTGATATATCTAAAATAAAAAGTATTGAATGTGAAATTGATGCACTCACGAAAAAGTTAAGTAAAATCGAATATTTCATCCTGCCTGGTGGAACAAAACAAGCGGCACAAGCGCATATTGTTCGAACGGTGATGCGTCGTGTTGAAAGAAATCTCTTGAGATTTTCTGAAAAAGAATCAGTGGATAAAAATATATTGATATATCTTAATCGTTTATCTGACTACTTTTTTACTGTAGCAAGGTATTTAAATAAACAATCTGATAGGGAAGAAAATGTTTATACAAAAACAGGCAAAGTTTTCCATAAAGATTAAGGGCTAAAAGCAGAAAAAAATCATAGAATCGAGAAAAATAGAAATATTTGTATCTTTATTTGAATAAACCTAATTTATCATTGACATTGTAGAAAAATCGCTATATAATAAATTCTGTTGGTAAAATTGTTCTGGTAGCTCAGTTGGATAGAGCATTCGCCTTCTAAGCGAACGGTCGGGGGTTCGAATCCCTCCCAGAACGTATTTATTTTCAGATTCACACCGAAGAAGAAGTGGCTTAGGTCACTTCTTTTTTTATCTTATTTTAACTCGATTGATAGTTTAAGTCTTATCCATTCAAATTATAAAAAATAGATAATGGATGTTAATAACTTTTAAAATGATTATGACTATTAGGTATTGATTTAATCGTGCATAATTGTGTTAAATGACTTGTGTTTTCGCTATAATACAAAGTGAATATAATTTTGAGGAGAATGTATAATGGATTGGTTTATTACTTTGCATCCCGTAATGCAGGCATTTTTAGCTACGCTGTTTACTTGGGCTGTTACTGCACTGGGTGCATCGTTAGTTTTCTTAATGAAAGATATGAATAAGAATGTCTTAACTGCAATGTTAGGCTTTGCTGCTGGAGTCATGATTGCAGCTAGCTTCTGGTCGCTTCTTGCACCAGCAATCGAACTTGCAGAGCAAACAAACGTACCGGGCTGGATTCCCGCTGTCGTTGGCTTTTTATCAGGAGGAATCTTTTTATGGGTTACTGATAAACTATTACCTCACTTGCATCCAAGTCTAAATGGTGGTGGTGGGAAAGAAGAGGGGATAAAAACAGATTTAAGAAGAAGTGTGCTTTTGGTGTTGGCTATCACACTACATAACATTCCTGAAGGACTTGCAGTGGGTGTGGCGTTCGGTGCTGCAGCAGCTGGTTTTCCGGCATCCACTGTCGCAAGCGCTGTTGCTTTGGCAATAGGGATTGGCCTCCAGAACTTTCCAGAAGGAGCATCAGTATCTCTGCCTTTACGAAAAGAAGGGTTCAGTAGAACAAAGGCATTTATGTATGGTCAAGCATCAGGAATCGTGGAGCCAATCGCCGGCGTTTTGGGTGCTGCTCTAGTTCTGTCTATGCGTCCAATATTACCCTATGCGCTTGCTTTCGCAGCGGGAGCAATGATTTATGTGGTTGTTGAAGAATTGATTCCAGAAGCTAAAGTTGAAAGACATAATGATATAGGAACAATCGGTGCGATGATTGGATTTACAGTCATGATGTTTTTAGACGTTGCGTTAGGTTAATAACTAATAAACGTTAGATTTGGTACAAACACTCTCTTTTGTTAATATTGTGAATAAGAGGAGAGTGCTGATATGAAAGTTCTGGAAGCTAACAAGCAAACGAGCAATTTAGTTATGACTATTGAAAAAGCAGTACAGCAAGCGCAGTATTCGGTTGACAAGTTGTTACTTGTCTGTATAGAAGAAAATAAAAAAGAGTATGAGAAAATATCGGATATTTCCAGTGAAACAATGAATATTAAGGATTTAAAGTCAGGCAAAACCGACGCACTAAAAAAATATAATCTAGAAGAATATGATCAAAAAAAATTCAATGAAGCTATGATAAATAATGGTTATGTTCTTTTAGTAAAAGAAGCCAATCAGTCAAATAAATCAGGCGAAAAACATACAAAAAATGTTGAAAACACATCAAAAAATCCGAACTCACTATCTTCTGAAGGGATTAAAGCACCTGGTTTCGGAGTAAATCTCAACAAACCGAAATCAGATGCAGACACGCACGAGGATGTTTTCAATCCTGATGATCCAGATCCAGATAATGTCAGAAAATAATTAAAAAGAAAGGAATATTATGGCAAAGCAATATAATGCCGATATTCCTTTTTTTATTGAAAACATATTGGATATTAGATATACTGTGATTTATAAATACGGGAGTTACTCAAGCTCGACTGAAGGCGATGGACTCGAAATCCGTTAGGCGGCTTCTTGTCGTGCGAGGGTTCAAATCGCTCACTCTCGGTACGAGTGAAATATTTAGAAAGGAATGATGATATGGCTGTGAGAGACTGGTTCAAGGTACCAAATCTTCTATCTTATTCTAGGCTGATTCTCATTCCTTTTTTTGTTTATTATTATCTTGGCGCAGAAACGCAGATGGATTATGTTTATGCAACCGTGATTCTACTACTATCTGGTATTACTGATGCATTGGATGGTTTTATTGCCAGAAAGTATAATCAGGGTACAAAGATTGGACAGCTCTTAGACCCAGTAGCTGATAAGCTCACGCAAATCGCTGTGGTTGGCGTATTAATGATTAGATGGCGATTATTCATTTTTCTGTTTGTCTTATTTCTAATTAAGGAAACGTTTATGTTCATTCAGAATTTAAGATTGTATCGAAAAAACATAACGCTGGATGGAGCTAAATGGTATGGGAAAATAGCAACAATCATCTTTTATCTAACAATGTTTATTGCCGTCTTTTTCCCAAATCTAACAGACGCTACGATTACCGTTCTTGTGATACTTGCCAGTCTTTTTCAACTACTTGCCTTCTATAAGTATGCAAGATTATTTTATGTTATGGAGAATGAATAAAGGAAAGTGGATGTACTCTTACAAGTTTTAAAATAAAGTATTAAATAAATTAGATAACACGACTAATTAAAGGTGATGAAAATAACAATGAACGAAGAAGAATTAAGAGCGTTGAGAATATTATTAAAAGCCTCAACGAGTGTAGAAAATGTTGTAAAAAAAGATATGTCTTCCTACGGACTAAATGCGACAGAGTTTACAGTATTGGAGCTTTTATATAGCAAAGGGAAGCAACCCATCCAAAAAATTGGTCAGCAGGTATTGCTTGCATCAAGCAGCATTACTTATGTGGTCACGCGACTTGAAGAAAAAACTCTTATTTTACGTAAGACAGATGAAAATGATCGTCGCGTTACATTCTGTGAATTATCTGACAAGGGTAGAAGTTTGATGGAAGATATTTTTCCAAAACATGCTGAAAAAATTTCAGAAATCTTTGAACCATGTTCAAAAGATGAAGTGATTGAACTTCAAAAAACATTAAAAAAAGTGGGATACAAAGCTGCTGAACTATTGGAATAATAGTCAGCAGCATTGTAATAAGTGTAAACGATTATTCTACTGGAAGCGTTTAGTCGATAAAGATGGTTTTTTATGGTATACTGATTAAAGGATTAAAATTTATCTAAAGAATTGAGGGATGAAAGTGGCAAAAGTTGAAATAACTGCTGAAGTTCAAGATCTTGTGGAAACAGAACTTCGTAAAGGCGCCAGCAATTCCCGTATTGCTAATCTGCTAGATTTGCCTTATAAAGAAGCAGTAGAGATTATAGACACGATTAAAGAAAATTTAAGACCAGATGTTGGGGATGAAATCATCTTTACTTTTCGTGATGAACCAATGGAAGGGAAAATCGAAAAACTACTGACCAATAGTGCAATAGTTAAAATAAACTGGACACATTCAGCTGAACGTATGCATGATTTAGTTGAAGAAAAAACAGTAGTAAATTTTAAAGATATAGAAGGATTTAAAAGTCAAGTCAATGAAACAGAACAAGAGTAAATAGATGATAAGCCATTTTAACGATGGCTTATTTTTTTAGTTTTTTTCTTGACAGATGTAAAAATCTGAGTTATTATTTTGATTGTCAAATAGTTTGACGCTCAAAGCATAAATGGGTTCGAAATTGGAGGGGTTGGTGTGGATCAACGAGTAAATGAAGTCAATGAGTATTTAGTTTCTATATTCAATGATGTTCTTATGATTGAGGAGCGAACCTTACAAATGAGTCAGTTTAAGGATGTTTCAATCAAGGAAATGCATACAATCGATGCTATTGGGATGTATCAAGAGCACACAACGAGTGAGGTTGCTAAAAAACTTGGTATCACAGTCGGGACTTTGACTGTTTCTGTCAATAACCTAGTAAGAAAAGACTACGTCAAACGTGTAAGAAGCGAAATTGATCGACGAGTCGTCAAACTGGCTCTAACTAACAGAGGGCGATTGTTATATCGAGTACATGACAAATTTCATCGTGACATGGTGAAGGAAACCATCAATGAAATGGGTGAAAAAGAATCTGAAGTACTTATGTTGGGTTTGAAAAATCTACATAGGTTTTTGGAACGAACGAAGGGGCAGTTACCAGACTAATGAAAACATATGGAGTAACTATTCATTCGACAGGAAGTTATGTTCCTAAGAATATCGTCTATAATGATGAATTGACTCAATGGATGGATACGTCTGACGAATGGATTAAAAAAAGAACTGGTATCGAGAAAAGACATCTTTCTAAAGGCGAAGATACAAGTGATTTGTGTATAGAGGCAAGTCAAAAGGCCATCAATAAAAAAAAGATTGATCCTAATCAAATTGGTTTAATTATCGTTGCTACAATGACGCCAGACAGTCAGTCGCCTTCTGTTTCAAGTAAAGTCCAAGCAGCAATAAATGCAGATAATGCAGTTGCTTTCGATATAAGTGCCGCCTGTTCTGGTTTTGTTTATGGTTTATCTATCGCTGAAAAAATGCTTCGGCATATGGATTATCCATATGCACTTGTGATTGGTGGCGAGGTTATGTCAAAAACATTGGACTGGACAGACCGTAAGACATCTGTACTCTTTGGTGACGGAGCTGGAGCAGTTATCTTGAAGAGAGAAGCAGGGAAAGAAAGCTTCATAGCTGAAGACTTGCATACAGACGGTAAGAAAGGCCAGGCCTTAGTTTCAGGTGAACAGGAAGTAAAAAATCCAATGTGTAAAGTGGATTCAAAGGATGGCTTTTTAACAATGGATGGTCGGGCAATTTTCAATTTTGTTACTAAATCAATACCCAAAAGTATAAAACATGTTCTAAGAGCAGAAACGATGGATAGTGAAAAGGTAGATTATTTTTTACTGCACCAAGCGAATGCTAGAATTATTGAAATCGTATCAAAAAAATTAACTATACCGCTCAATAAGTTTCCGATGAACATCGCTCACTATGGTAATACATCTGCAGCTAGTTTACCTCTATTACTGGATGAATCGATCGAAAATGGGACAATTAAACTGAATAGTGGACAACATATCGTTTTAAGTGCGTTCGGTGGGGGATTAACCTGGGGAACGTTATTAATAAAAGTATAAAACAAAAAACAAATACATGGAGGAATTAATAATGACAACATTCGAACAAATTCAGGAAATAATCGTGGACCAGTTAGACAAAGAAGAAAGTGAAGTACAAATGGATACAAACTTTAGAGATGAACTTGAAGCTGATAGTTTAGATTTATTCCAAATTATTAATGATATAGAAGATGAATTTGATATTAAAATAGAGTCAGAAGAAGGTTTGAACACTGTTTCTGATTTAGTCACTTATGTAGAAAATCAAAAATAATTGAAATAATTCTGGAAGGAGCTCCTAGATGAATCAATCATTAATAGAAAAGATAGGGATTAGTTATCCTATTATACAAGGAGCCATGTCTTGGGTAGCAACCCCAAGTCTTGCAGCAGCAGTTTCTAATGCTGGTGGATTAGGTATGTTAGGTTCAGGACATGAACCCGGTGAGTTTATCAGAGGATTGATTATAGAAACTAAAAAATTAACGGATAAACCATTTGGAGTCAACTTATTGCTATTATCCCCGTATGTAGATGAAGTTGTTGATGTGATCTGTGAAGAGAACATTAAAGTCATTACTACAGGGGCAGGCAGTCCTGGGAAGTACATGAAGAGATTTAAAGAAGCGGGAGTTACTGTTATTCCGGTTGTAGCTTCCGTAGCGCTAGCTCGTCGTATGGAAAAAGAAGGCGCCGATGCGATTATATGTGAAGGAATGGAAGCGGGCGGTCACATTGGTAAGTTAACAACAATGACTCTGGTTCCTCAAGTGGTTGACACTGTAAATATTCCTGTAATTGCTGCTGGTGGAATCGCTGATGGACGCGGGATGGCAGCTGCTTTTTCACTTGGCGCTTCTGCGGTCCAGTTGGGAACACGATTTGTAGTCGCCCATGAAAGCATCGCTCATGATACGTTTAAACAGCGCATTATTAAAGCACGTGATATCGACACTGTCGTTACTGGTCAAATTACTGGACATCCGGTGAGAGTATTAAGAAACAAATTAACTAGGGAATATTTAAAAGTTGAAAAAGAAATGTCGAGTGATAAAAATCCAGACTTTACTCCTTTGGAAGAACTTGCTAAAGGTGCTTTGAGAAAAGCTGTTGTAGAAGGTGACAAAGACGGAGGCTCATTTATGTCAGGTCAGATCGCTGGTTTGGTTAAAAAAGAGCAAAGTTGTCGAGAAATCATTCAAGAATTAATGGATGAATACGATGAGGTCGTTAGGCATCCGCGTTTTTTTAGATGATTACTTTGATAATCAAAGCTTTAACTGAGAGTTTTCAATGACTCAATTAGTTAAAAGAAAAGGAGCGATTATTTGAAGACAGCTTTTTTATTCAGTGGACAAGGTGCCCAGTATAATGAAATGGGTAAAGACTTTTATGCTGAGTTCAGTGAAGTCAGAGACATTTTTGATACAGTGAGCAGACTACTTGAAACGGATATGGCAGAAATATGTTTTAACGATGATGCTAGATTGAATGAAACGTCATACACTCAACCAGCTATACTGACAGTCAGCTATGCAATCCAGCATGTTTTAAAAAAAAGCATGGGGATTTCTGCTGATGTTGTTGCTGGGTTAAGTTTGGGTGAATACACAGCCTTGGTATCTTCAGGGGCATTGTCATTTGAAGAGGCCATACCATTAGTGCATCGACGTGGATCCTTGATGGAAAAGGCTGTTCCAGACGGCAAGGGAGCTATGGCTGCTATTTTAGGACTAGAAGCATCTGTTTTGGCTCAACTTTGTAAAGAAGTTTCTGAAGAGTCTTTTGTTTCAATAGCAAATTTCAATGCACCGGGACAACTAGTTATTTCCGGTGAAACTTCAGGGGTAAATAAAGTGATGGATAAAACAATGGATAAAGGGGCTAAGAAAGCTGTATTGTTAAAAGTAAGTGGTCCTTTCCATACTAAAATGCTAGAATCTGCAAGCCGCGAATTTGCTGAAACATTAGATAAAGTGAATTTTCAGCCATTCAATAAAACTGTCTATACCAATGTAACAGCGGATGCATATTCTAATATTGAGTCAATCAAACCGCTTTTAACAAAACAAATAGCTTCATCAGTGAAATTCGAACAAATGATCAGACAAATGATTTCTGATGGGGTTACAACATTTATACAAGTAGGACCTGGAAAGTCTCTGCGTTCTTTTGTAAAACGAATTGATAAAAGTGTCACAGTTAAAAACATTGAAAAAGTCAAACAAATAGACACAATAGCGAAGCTAGTACAGTCTTAAAGGAGTCGAGTATGGACAATAAAAAAGTTGTAATTGTCACTGGAAGTTCAAGAGGGATAGGTAAAGCCATTGCATCCTCCTTTTTAAAGGACGGGCATACGGTCGTCGTCAACGGTCGATCTGAATTCAAACCAGAGTTGTTGGAATATTTCAATGGATTAGGAGGAAAAGCACATCCTATTATTGGTGATATAAGCGATGAAACCTTTGTAAAAAAAATGATTAAAGAAACAAAAAAAACTTTTAAAAAAATTGATGTCCTTGTTAATAATGCAGGACTTACAAAAGATAATTTACTGATTCGTATGTCTGAAGAAGATTTTGATGCAACCTTATCAGTAAACCTAAAAGGCACATTCTTCACTGCAAAAGAAGCAGCAAAAGTTATGTTGAAGCAACGTTCTGGTCATATCATCAATATATCAAGTGTCGTTGGCACTACAGGAAATGTTGGTCAGGCAAACTATGCGGCAAGTAAGGCTGGAGTCATTGGCTTTACAAAAACGATTGCAAAAGAACTTGCTCCACGTGGTGTTGTAGCCAATGCGATTGCACCAGGTTTTATTGAGTCTGACATGACGGATGGCTTGACTGATGAGATTAAAGAGCAGGCGTTACAATCCATACCTCTAAAGAGATTGGGAACAGCAGAAGAAATTGCAGAATTAGTAAACTTTTTGAGTGACCAAAAATATATTACAGGCCAAGTCCTTCATGTAGATGGTGGAATGGTCATGAATGGTTAAATCTAGGAGGATATAAATGGAAAGAGTTGTCGTTACAGGTTTGGGAGCTATCACTCCTTTAGGAAACTCAGCACAAGAATTTTGGACAGGACTAAAAACTGGAAAGAACGGTATCGTTCCTTTAACAAAATTTGATGGTGAAGCTATAGATGTTAGTGTTGCCGGAGAAGTAAAGGATTTTAATGCCAAAGAGTTAATGGATAGAAAGCTAGCTAAGCGCATGGATCCTTTTTCACAATATGGGGTTGCGGCATCACTCGAAGCCATGAGAGATAGTGGATTAGCTGACTACGCTTTTGATGCTGATCGTTTGGGAGTTATTGTAGGATCAGGTATCGGCGGGCTAAACACGATGCAAAAACAAATTATAAAAATGCATGAAAAGGGCTTAGACAGGGTCGAACCTCTTTTTGTACCAAAAGCGATAGGTAACATGGTGGCTGGAAATATTTCGATTGCTACTGGAGCAAAGGGGCCTAACTTATCAATCGTTACGGCATGTGCTTCAGGTAATAATTCAATCGGCGAAGCCTTTAGACAAATTAAGCATGGTTATGCAGATTACATGCTAGCCGGCGGGTCAGAAGCAAGCTTAAATGAAATTGGGATGTCCGGCTTTGCTGCTTTGAATGCATTGTCAACAAGCAATAATCCTGATGAAGCTTCAATACCTTTTGATAAAAAGCGCCACGGTTTCGTGATGGGTGAAGGTGCAGGTATTATTATTCTTGAAAGTCTTACTTCAGCTAAGGAACGTGGTGCACATATTTATGCTGAAATTGTTGGATATGGCGCAACAGCTGACAGCTTCCACATGACAGCACCGACACCAGATGGCGAAGGCGCAGCAAAAGCAATGAAAATGGCGATGAATGAAGCGGGAATTGAACCTGATGAAGTAGGGTATATTAATGTTCACGGGACTTCTACACCTGCCAATGATTCTGCAGAAACGAGTGCTATAAAATTGGCTCTTGGAGAGGCAGCATCTAAAACAGTAGCTGTATCAAGTACGAAGAGTATGACGGGTCACTTATTGGGTGGAGCAGGAGCAATAGAAGCAATTGCAACCGTGATGTCATTACAAGAGAACGTCATGCCACCAACGATCAATACTAAAGAATTGGATGAGAAATGTGATTTAGACTATATTCTTGGAGAAGCGCGTGAGAAGGAAAATAAATATGCCTTGAATAACTCACTTGGTTTTGGTGGACATAATGCCGTTACATGTTTTAAAAAATGGAGTGAAGCAGAATGAATAACAATGAAATAAAAGAGCTTATTCACCTCATCGATCAGTCGAGCTTGACTCATTTTGAATTTGAAAATGATTCCGCATCGCTGAAGCTTAGTAAGCGTGAATCTGACAGTACGAGCCAGAAAGTAGAATCGGATCAAGCGAGCGATCAGAACAGCAGTTTAAAACAAGAAAGTAACGTTCAGGAATATGAAAAACCAAAGCTGGCTATTGATTCATTAGAGGCTTCAAATTCAGAACAAGAAACATTACATCTCGTTAAGTCACCAATAGTTGGTACAAGTTACCGCTCTAGTTCACCGGATTCAGATGCTTTTGTGAAGGTGGGCGATACGGTCGAAGAAGGCCAAACGGTAATGATTATTGAAGCAATGAAAGTGATGAATGAAATTAAAAGCGATGTTCAGGGAACGGTAGAAGAAATAAGCGTCGAAGATGGTCAAGCCATTGAATTTGATCAAACTTTAATTAAAATCAAAACAGATTAAAAGGAGAATATAATGACTACAATGAATATTGCGGAGATTCAGGAGCTAATCCCGAATCGTTATCCCATCTATTATATTGATAAGGTAACCGAACTAATTCCAGGAGAACACGTAACAGCAATAAAAAATGTTACAATTAATGAAGAGTTTTTCCAAGGTCATTTCCCTGGAGATCCGGTGATGCCGGGGGTGTTAATTGTAGAAAGCCTTGCGCAAGCAGGTTCAATTCCTTTACTTAAATTGGACCGTTTCAAATCACAAACAGCCTACTTAGGTGGACTCAATAAAGTGAAGTTTAGAAAAAAAGTTCAGCCTGGAGACGTCCTTGAGCTAAAGGTTGATATCGTGAAACTAAAAGATTACGCAGGTATCGGCAAGGGTGTTGCATACGTTGACGGAAAAAAAGTATGTGAAGCGGAATTAACATTTATTATTGGTAGATAATGAATGTGACACTTAAAAATGTATAAGGAAGGTATGTGCATGTTTCAGAAAATACTTATAGCCAATCGAGGAGAAATTGCCGTTCGAATTATTCGGGCGTGTCAAGAACTTAATATAAAAACAGTAGCTGTCTACTCAACGGCGGATAAGGATGCGCTTCATATGCAACTGGCAGACGAAGCGGTGTGCATAGGTCCTTCTAAAGCAAATGAGTCCTACTTGAATATACATAATATTCTAAGTGCAGCTGTTTTAACTGGTGCCGAAGCGATTCATCCAGGGTTTGGATTCCTTTCTGAGAATAGTACGTTTGCTGCAATGTGTGAAGAAGTTAATGTGGCATTCATTGGCCCAAAAAAAGAAGTCATTGATCAGATGGGGAACAAATCAAACGCGCGAGACATGATGAAAAAAGCGAATGTACCTGTTGTTCCGGGTAGTGATCGATCCATTACATTATTTGAAGATGTAAAAAAAATGGTTGATGATATCGGACTCCCAGTTATTATTAAAGCTGTGGCCGGTGGCGGCGGAAAAGGAATGCGAATGGTATTTGAGGAAAAAGAGCTTGAAGCTAAATTTCTGCAGGCACAATCTGAATCCAAAGCCGCATTTAATGATGATCGTATGTATGTCGAACGTATCATCACACCAGCTAAGCATATTGAAGTACAAATACTAGCTGACCACTACGGCAATGTGATTCATTTGGGAGAACGTGACTGTTCACTTCAAAGGAATCATCAGAAAATACTTGAAGAAGCGCCAAGTCCATCTTTAACTGTGAAAACTAGACAGCGTATATGTCAAAGTGCAGTAGCGGCTGCGGAAACAGTAGGATATGAAAATGCAGGAACAATCGAATTTCTTGTAGATACAGATGAAAATTTTTATTTTATGGAAATGAATACACGTATTCAAGTGGAACATCCCATAACTGAAATGATTACTGGTATCGATATCGTGAAAGAACAAATCAAGATAGCTTCAGGTGAAAGACTTTCTGTATCCCAGGATGATGTAAATCTGACAGGACACGCTATTGAGTGTCGTATTAATGCGGAAAATCCGTTATTTAATTTTGCACCTTCTCCAGGAAATATAGAATTCCTGAATATTCCTTCCGGTGGTTTAGGATTGCGTGTGGATACGGCCATGTTTGCAGGGGCAGTGATTCCACCTTTTTATGACGCAATGGTTGCTAAAGTTATTACACACGGCAATACAAGAGACGAAGCAATAAATAAAATGAATCGTGCTTTAAATGAAATGGTTATTGAAGGTATTCAGACGAATTTGGATTTTCATATTGACCTGCTTGAAAATGAATCTTTCCAAGATGGAAAATATACTACTGATACGCTCACTCAGAAGATTATCCCATCTTGGCTTAAAACCAAGGAGGCAAATGGATGAGGTTATTTAAGAAACGACCCTATATCTCTTTACAGAAGACTGAAGCACAAAATGGCCCTCAAGTACCAGACGGCATGTTTGAAAAATGTCCAAACTGTCAACGGCCTATTTATGTTAAATCCCTAGGTAAATCGAGGCGATGCCCGAACTGTCACTATACATTTAGAATCAGTGCCCAAGAGAGACTAGCCATCACAATTGATGCTGGTACATTCAACGAGTGGAATTCAAAAGTGAAGACTGTAAACCCACTTGATTTTCCTGATTATGAAAATAAAATAACGAAAACACAAGCTAAAACGGGTTTAACAGAAGCGGTTCTTACTGGGGAAGCTCAAATCAACGGACATAAAACGGCTATAGGTATCATGGACTCGCATTTTATCATGGGAAGTATGGGGCAAGCCGTTGGAGAGAAAATTACTCGTTTATTTGAGAAAGCCCTTGAGAAAGAATTGCCGGTCGTACTTTTTACTGCGTCCGGTGGTGCTCGCATGCAAGAAGGGATTTTCTCATTGATGCAGATGGCGAAAACAAGTGCAGCCATTAAACGCTTTTCTGATAAAGGTCTATTTTACTTAACTGTACTTACTGATCCAACCACAGGTGGGGTAACAGCAAGTTTTGCTATGGAAGGCGATATTATCTTAGCTGAACCTGGTTCATTAGTTGGTTTCGCTGGTAAAAGGGTTATTGAACAGACGATAAAAGCATCCTTACCTGATGATTTTCAACTTGCAGAAACAGTTATGAAGAATGGGTTTATCGATCAGATCATTGAAAGAGAAAAGCTTAAACAAGTGATTGCTTCTCTTATTGACATGCACTCGTATTCAGATGAAAAAGAAGGTGAACGCTATGAGTGAAGCCATGGAGATGGTTAAAGAAGCACGTAAAACAGATCGGTTGAGCATGTCAGAAATTGCAACAGATATGATTGAAGATTTCATTGAATTGCATGGTGATAGGTTGTATAAAGATGATCAAGCTATTATTGGTGGGATAGGAAAGATAAATGGACTACCCGTCACAGTTATTGGAAACGAAAAGGGCAAAGATGTTAAAGAAAGTATGAGACGGAATTTTGGTTCTCCACATCCAGAAGGGTACCGTAAATCATTAAGATTAATGAAACAGGCAGAAAAATTCAATCGCCCTATTGTAAACTTTATCAACACTTCTGGTGCATACTGTGGTGTAGAAGCGGAAGAACGTGGACAAGGAGAAGCTATTGCAAAAAACCTTTTTGAAATGAGCAATCTTAATGTACCTGTCCTTTCAATTATTATGGGAGAAGGTGGAAGCGGTGGGGCTTTAGCCCTTGCTTTGGCCGATGAAGTTTGGATGATGGAGTATTCCATTTACTCTATATTATCTCCTGAAGGCTTTGCCTCAATACTTTGGAAGGATGCAAAGCGTGCTTCTGAAGCAGCTGATTTGATGCGCTTAACTTCATTTGACTTAAAAGAATTAGGCATTGTGGAAAAAGTTATAGCTGAAAAAAACCATCATGATGAATGGATAGAAAAACAGTTATTAATGAAACAAATGAAAAAGGAAATTTATGATAAGTTAATTAACTTGAGAAAGATGTCTAAAGAGACATTACTTGAAGAGCGTTATCAAAGATTCAGGAAGTTTTGAGCAATGGGTTTATATCATCCCATTGCTTTTTTTGCATTATTAAGTGATTAACTTATGCTACACTAGGGAAGAGGTGAATGTATAATGGGAGAACAAATAGATTTTCCAAAAAACTTTAGTATGTACATGTCCCAAGTTATGACTAATTTACAAGAAGGAAATATCGTACATGCTATAGATTGTATGAAAAAAGCTTATGCAATTAAAGAGGACGATAGTTTAAACATACTAATGGTTTCTTCGCTTTTACAAGTGGAGGAATATGAAGAAGCACTGCTTTTAGCAGAGTCAAAACATAAATTTTATGAAGCAGATGAAAAAAGGTTGCTCATTTATATTGAAATATTGATAGAAAATAACCAGATGCTTAAAGCTGAGAAATATTTGAACGATCAATTAGCAGACCAAAACACTCAATACCTAGACTCTTGGTTGCGTTTAGAGAATAAGTTAAATCTCCGGAAGGAAATGCAAAAAAAGGCTACACAAAAAGAACAAGAAAAGATTTTCAGACAGCTTTATTCGTTGCCGTCCCTAAATACACTAGAACAGTTTTCCAAAATGAAAGATGTGTACCAACTTTCTAATAGTCACTTAATAAAACTATCAGAACAACTTTTGGTGAACCCATATCTTCATCCGCTCGTTCGCGCAACGCTGTTTTCTCTTCTTACAGAAAGGGAAATAGACAAACCCTTAAAATATCTTTGGTTTGGGGAAATGAAAACTATTAACCCTTTAAACATGTTATCTATAGATAAGAAACCTACAACGATTATCTTATTTAAAGAGTTAGAGGAAGTCCTATCTAAAAATCCTTCACTTTATGAGTTAGCCGAAAATGAATTAAATACTCTTCTTCTGATGCTCTATCCTTTTGAAGAAGAGATTGTTTATTCCGGAAGTGAAAATGAGTGGATTGAAGCTGTCATTAAAGTGATTAACCCATCGGATACAACCCAACTAAATGAGGATAACACGAAGCAAATCAGCATAAATAACTGGGTCAATAAAATCCATGATGAATTGCTGCGTTTTGAAGCTCAATAGTTTACATTTCAACTTAGATATTGTATGATATGTAAGTATGCTCGATTAATATGCATAATAAATTATTTGTAGCTAGAAGAAACATATTTGGCTGCTTCTATTTATAACGTTTAAAACAAAATTCATGTTGGAGGTAAATAGTAATGGAAACAAAATTTGAAAAGACTGGGCCAACTACAGGTCGCTTAGATTTTACAATTGATCAAGAAACAGTTAAAAAAGGATTAGATAAAACATTTAAAAAAGTACAAAAAACTTTAAATGTACCTGGTTTCAGAAAAGGTCGCGTACCACGTCGTATATTTAACCAAATGTATGGGGAAGCAGCTTTGTATGAAGATACCTTAAATGATTTACTACCGGATGCTTATTCTAAAGCAATTAGTGAAGTTGATGTAGAACCTGTTGCTCAACCGAACATCGATATTAAATCAGTTGAAAAAAACCAAGATTGGGAATTGATTGCAGAATTAACATTGAAACCTGATGTAGAACTTGGTCAATACAAAGAACTTGACGTTACAAAACAAGATCGTACGGTTACAGAAGAAGAAGTAACTGAAAATATTGAAAAACGTCGTCAAGATATGGCAGAGCTTGTACTTAAAGAAGATGCTGCTGAAGAAGGCGATACTGTTGTTATCGACTATGAAGGTTTCAAAGGTGACGAGCCATTTGAAGGTGGAAAAGACGAGAATCATTCTCTAGAATTAGGCTCTAATTCTTTCATTCCAGGATTTGAAGAGCAACTAATTGGTTCTAAGGCTGGTGAAGAAAAAGAAGTTAACTTAACTTTCCCAGAAGACTATCAAGCAGAAGACTTAGCTGGAGAAGAAGTTACTTTCAAAGTGACAGTTCATGAAGTGAAATCTAAAGAATTACCTGAATTAGACGATGAATTCGTTAAAGACTTAGATGAAGATGTTGAAACTGTTGATGAATTGAAAGAAAAAGTTCGTAAAGAACTAGAAGAAAACAAAAACTCTGCAGCTAACGATGCAAAAGATGATGAAGCAATAAAAAAAGCTGTAGAAAATGCTAAAATCGAAGAAATTCCAGCTGAAATGGCGCATGAAGAAGTACACCGTCAGATGGAAATGTTCTTAAATAATCTGAAACAGCAAGGTATATCAGCTGACATGTATTACCAAATGACAGGATCTACTGAAGCAGACTTACACAAGCAATTTGAAGGCGAAGCAGAATTTAATGTTCGCACAAACCTAGTGTTGGAAACAATTGTAGAAGAAGAAAAACTTGAAGCCACTGAAGAAGATAGAGAAAAAGAAATATCTGATTTAGCAGGACAATATAATATGGACGTTGAACAAGTTAAAAATGTTCTTTCTCCACAACTTTTAAATAGAGATATTTCATTGAAAAAAGCAATTGATTTGATTACTTCAACTGCAAATGAAACTTTGGAATCAAAAAACGATTCTGACTCTGAATAAATTTAAATAGAAAATGGGGGATGCTAATTAGCATTCCCGTTTTTCATAGATGAAATTGAAAAGCTTGAAAAGGGGTGACCAAGTATATGTTTGATGATGAAGGACAAAATGGAAATATCTCATGTTCTTTTTGCGGAAAATCACAAGATCAAGTAAAGAAAATCGTTGCTGGACCTGGTGTTTATATTTGTAATGAGTGTGTAGATCTTTGCCAAGATATCATGGAAGAAGAATTTAGTAAGCAGTCATTTGATGGTGATATGACTGTACCTAAACCATTTGAAATTAGAGAAATTTTAAATGACTATATTATTGGTCAGGAATCTGCTAAAAGAACATTATCTGTAGCAGTGTATAATCATTATAAACGTGTCAATAGCATGGCAGACATGCAAGAAGATGATGTAGAACTGCAAAAAAGTAATATATGTTTGATTGGTCCGACTGGATCAGGTAAGACATATCTTGCCCAAACACTTGCTCGTCTTTTAAATGTTCCATTTGCTATTGCAGATGCTACTAATTTAACTGAAGCAGGGTATGTTGGAGAAGATGTTGAAAATATTCTCTTGAAGTTATTACAATCTGCTGATTACGATGTAGAAAGAGCTCAGCATGGTATTATTTATGTTGATGAAATTGATAAGATTGCTCGTAAATCAGAAAACGTCTCTATCACACGAGACGTAAGTGGCGAAGGTGTTCAACAGGCCTTGCTAAAAATACTTGAAGGAACGACAGCTAGTGTTCCACCCCAAGGAGGAAGAAAACACCCACATCAAGAATTGGTTCAAATTGATACTACCAATATCTTGTTTATTGTCGGTGGGGCCTTTGATGGGATTGAAAATATTGTTAAAAATCGTTTAGGAGATAAGGTCATTGGCTTTGGAGCATCTACTCAGCGCAAAGACACAGAAGATAAAGGGAGCATCATGCAGCAAATCATTCCTGAAGATCTACTTAAATATGGATTGATCCCTGAGTTCATTGGTCGCTTACCTATTACTGCTGTGTTAGATAAACTGGATGAAGAAGACCTTGTTGAAATTCTAACAAGACCGAAAAATTCACTCGTTAAGCAGTATAAAAAACTACTCAAGATTGATGATGTTGATCTAGAATTTGAAGAAGACGCCCTGCGTAGCATAGGTAGAAAAGCGATTGATCGTGATACAGGCGCACGTGGTTTGCGTTCAATTATTGAGACGCTTATGATGGATATCATGTTCGAGATACCAAGTCGTTCAGAAATTAAGAAAGTTCGAATTACTGAAGAAACCGTTGAAACCAATGAACATCCACTATTTTACGATGAAAATGGCGAAATGGTCAGTTAAGTAGTATTTAAAAAAAGCGAGAACAGATCAAACGAACAAAATAATATCAGAACAAAAGAAAAGACCGTTTAACCCTTTTACCAATAAGGGTTAAACGGTCTTTGTTAATTTTATTTATAAAAATATGGTAAATCACTGGCAATTGTTGGATAAGCAAATAAGAGTTCAGATAATTCATCCGCTTTTATTTTTTTATTGATGAGTATACTAAAATAGTTGATCAGTTCATCTGCTTCGTTATTAATGCAGGTGGCACCAACAAGTTGGCCTGAATGCTTATCAGTAACTACTTTCACTTTAGATACAGGTTCATTCGTTCTTTTATAACTAAAAAATTTACTTGCATTCACTTCGTTAATGTCATAATTTTTGTCATCTTCCGTAGCTTCTTTAATTGTCACACCAACATGAGCTAGCTTTGGACTGGTAAAGACGATACTAGGAACACTTGGGTAAACAATTTTTTTATTTTCTTTACTTGAAAAATGTTCGACAATATAACTAGCTTCAAGACTGGATACCGGTGTGAGCTTAGGTTGATTTTTTGATAAAGCATCGCCTATTGCATAGATAGAAGGGTTACTTGTTTGTAGATAATCGTTAACTTTTACTCCTTTCTTATCATACGGGACATTAGCTTTATCTAGATTTAATTTATCAATACTAGGTGCTCGACCGGTTGAGCTAAAGACTAAATCTGTTTGGAGTGAGAAATTGTTATCGCCAGTTAACGTATATTTACCTGACTCTTTTTTTATTTCAGTTACATTCGTGTTTAAGTGAAAAGTCACTCCTTTAGCCTCTAGTTCTTTCATTACTTCCTTTACAAACTCTTGATCAAATTGTTTGAGTGGAGAATAGTCATATTGAATAACATTTACTTTTGCTCCAGCAGCACTTGCTATAGCTGCAAATTCAAAGGAAATATAGCCACCTCCAATAAAGGTAATGGTGTCAGGCATATCCGGCAGAGATAAAAAGTCATTACTCGTCAGGAAATGTTCTTTCCCTTTAATATTTAATATGTTTGGGTGAGCTCCCGTTGCGATAATAAAACGATCAGCTTCTAACACATTATTATTAACCTTTAGTGATTTTTCATCTATAAATTCTGCAGTACCATAATAGGTATCTGCACCTGAAGAATCAAGACTCTTCTTACTTTGCTCTGAGACCGGATCGGTGAACGTCTTTTTAAAAGTCATTAAGTCTGTCCAATTGACTGTTGGGGTATCCTTAATACCTTTTCCGCTTAATTGGTTTGCTATGGTCTGAGATTCAACAGCGGAAACGAGAACTTTTTTCGGGTCACAACCTCTATTAGGGCATGTTCCTCCCCAAAGATCATTTTCAATAACAGCTACTTTATTGTTTTTTGAGGCAAGACTGGAAGCGGCTGACTTGCCAGCGGGGCCACTACCAATAACTACCACGTCATACGAGTGTGTCATTATATCATCTCCTTATATTATTAACTTAAATAATCGGTTTACATACATCTATTTATAATGCATTCAAAGTCAAACAATGATTAAACAGCTTTTATTGAAAAGTATCTATTTGATTAAAAGACATTAATTTTTATTGACTGAAGCATCATAAATGGAGTCGATTGCTTTTTTAAGAGAGTTATTAAATTCTTCATCCGTTTGATTATAACGAAGATCCTGTGCTAAAGCTCTAGAAAAACTGGCAATAACATTATCGTTGTTTTTAAGTTTATCATTAGCTTCTTTACGAGAATAACCACCTGATAAGGCAACGACTCTCACAACTTTTGGATGCTTTGTAGCTTCTTTATATAAATTTGGTTGTTCTGGCAAGGTCAATTTCAGCATGACTTTTTCATTTTCGGCTAACTTATCAAGGTATTTCATTATTTCTTTTTTCAAAATATTTTCAGCCTCAGCTTTTTCTTTACTGTTTATATTAACCTCAGGTTCCACAATAGGAACTAAACCGGCATCAGTAATTTGTTTAGCTATATCAAATTGTTGCTGAACAATATCTTTAATTCCTTTTTCATTAGCTTCATGTATGACTGAGCGCATTTTTGTCCCAAATATATTTCTTTCGTTTGCACGATCAAGCATTTTATTTAAGTTTGGATTTGGTTTCATCAATTGGACACCGTTAGATTTTTCAGCAAGCCCCTTGTCGATCTTAAGGAAGGGCGCAATTCCTTTTTCTTCTGACAAATAATCAGCGGTATATTTACCATCAATTTTGCTATCCATTGTTTGTTCAAAGAGAATGGCCCCAAGTATCTGTTTGGAGTCAAAAGCAGGTGCTGTAATGATTCGCGTTCTCATTTGGTGGACACGATCGAACATTTCCTCTTCAGAAGAATACGTATCTTCTTTTACACCATAAGCTGCGAGTGCTTTAGGCGTACTACCACCGCTCTGGTCTAATGCTGCTATGAACCCCTTGTTGTTTGAAACGTTGTTAAATTGTTTCTCTTTCATTGTTTAACACTCCTTAGAAAGTATTGGATATTTTAAATGCCGAAAGAAAACTATCCTATAATTAGTGTATCACTAGTGATTAATAACGCATAGTAAAGCACATTCGTAAACCTGTTTATTTTTTTAAAAAAGATGAAATTATTGAAAAGTAATAGCATATGTTGGAAAAATTGAAATTGTGTTGTAATACAGTTCATATTTGTAATAAATATTTAATATTCGTCTTTATGTTTCAAAAAAATGTGTTATACTAACAAGTGTTTCACTAAATGATCCCAGGAGAGATGAAAATGAATAGCAATAAAATTAATTACGCTGATATAACAATAAGTGCAGTTTCTCCTTCTCAATATCCAAAAGAAGGCCTTCCGGAAATCGTGTTAGCAGGTCGTTCTAATGTAGGGAAATCTTCTTTTATTAATACTATGGTTAATAGAAAAAATTTAGCACGTACCTCAGGGCAACCTGGAAAAACAAGAACATTGAATTTTTTTAATATTGAAAATGAACTCTTTTTTGTAGATGTACCAGGCTACGGTTATGCTAAGGCTTCCAACGCAGAGCAAGAAAAATGGGGCCGTATGATGGAGGATTATTTTTCGTCTAGAGAAGAACTTATTCTAGGCATCCTACTTGTAGACTTTAGACATGAGCCGTCAGAGCATGACATATTGATGTATGATTTCTATAAACATTTCAATGTACCTGTGTATGTCATTGCTACTAAATCTGATAAAATAAAAAAATCAAAACACAACAAACATGAAAGCATTATAAAAAAAGCATTAGATATTGATCCTGAGGATAAGTTCTTTACTTTTTCATCTTTTACTAGAGAGGGAAGAGGGAATGTTTGGGATGCTCTATCAGCACATTTATTAAAGGATGAAAAAGCATGAAGCTGATTATGTATGGTATGAATCAGACTACTGTTTCTAAAGATGTACTCCATAAATATCGTCTTGACTATTCAATGCGAGAACAACACTTAAAAGACATTTCAAATTTTAAAGGTGTTTCTGAAGTCATGTTGGTCGCAACTGAGAAAAGAAACGAATATTATTTGTATATCGATGAAACGATATTTAATCATGGTGATTTATTAAGGTATTTGTCTGTTCATACAGGTAGAAGTTTAGAAAATATTATTCTTGAAACTTACAGTAAATTCAACAGTGATGTTGTCACACATTTATTTCGTTTAACGAGTGTTGTAAATGAGTATTCAGAGCCATTAAGTGTACTCGAACAGTCATTATATGAAGGGAAGTTGCTTAAAACAACTGGAGAGATTCTAGAAAATTTATTTAATCGTTCTATTTCATTCTCGCTCTCTCTTTATGACAAAAAAGCTTTATATCCTCTTTTAAATAGTTATGAAGCAAAAATGATTCAGTCTATGGATTTAAACCTTCCTGTAAAAGAAGATTTAGATTTTTTAATTATAGGAAGCCATCAGATTCTCAAACACTTATCTACGTATCTTGTTGGAAAGACTAATGCCTATTTAACTTTTCTTGAGAAAAATGAGAAATCAAAGAAAATGATAGCTAGTTTAAGAAGAAGTTTAGTATTGACAAATAAACTTCAAAAAATAAATACAATTCAAACGGCTGATTTAAATCAACTTGTTTATCGGCTATCTAAATCAGATGTCATAATTATTGGCCCATCAGTAAAAAATGCTTGGCTTTCCAATGAGCTGTTAGAAGACATGCATGAAATGAGACCCTCGACAAAGAATCAACTCATTTTAGACTTATGTGGCTCTCAAGATGAAACGCTTTTTTTTGACTATCCTGAGATGAATTATATACAAATTCCTGAATCAAAAGGAAATGATTATTCTTCAGAAAAGGTAAAAGTAGCAAGTACTTTCTATGAAGATTACGTAACCAATGAATCCAATGCATTTATGGATACATTTAATCAAAAAAGTAAAGAAAAAGGGATAGCGCTCCTTTAAAAAAGACATTCAAGCGCAACTATAGGTACGAAAATCTAAATGGATTCAAAGTATAGGAAGAGTCTGATACGGGCTCTTCTTTTTTATTGGCAATCTAATTAGATATCCATAGTCATTTAGTGTAAAATAAGTTAATGATAGTGTAGTGTTTTATAGAAAGAAGGGGTACAAATGTCCATGTTTTTGGATCAAGTAAAGGTTAATGTAAAAGCTGGGAACGGTGGCGACGGTATGGTTGCTTTCCGACGTGAAAAATATGTCCCAGATGGAGGACCAGCTGGAGGCGATGGTGGAGAAGGCGGAGATATCGTTTTCATCGTTGACGAAGGATTAAGAACGTTGATGGATTTTCGATATAATCGTCATTTCAAAGCCAGCCATGGAGAGAATGGTATGTCTAAAGGCATGCATGGTAGAGGAGCAAAAGACTTATTTGTAAAAGTTCCTCCAGGTACTGTTGTAAAAGACGCAGAGACAGGGACTCTTTATGCTGATTTAACAGATCACAATCAAAAAGCTATCATTGCAAAAGGTGGACGCGGTGGTAGAGGTAACATCCGCTTTGCTTCGCCTAAAAATCCTGCTCCAGAAATAGCAGAAAACGGAGAACCAGGTGAAGATAAAGAAATTGAATTAGAATTAAAAGTATTAGCAGATGTAGGGCTCATAGGTTTTCCATCTGTTGGGAAATCGACTTTATTATCCGTGGTTTCTGCAGCACGACCTAAAATAGGTGCGTATCACTTTACAACGCTTGTGCCTAACCTTGGTATGGTAAACACTGAGGAGAATCAGAGTTTTGTACTAGCGGATATGCCTGGACTAATTGAGGGAGCTTCTCAAGGTGTTGGATTGGGTATTGAATTTTTACGTCATATCGAAAGAACAAGAGTACTATTACATGTTATCGATATGAGCGGTGTTGAAGGTAGAGATCCAATCGAAGATTATTATACGATAAATCAGGAATTAAAAGAATATGATTTGAAACTTCGCGAAAGACCGCAGTTAATTATAGCCAATAAGATGGACATGCCTGATTCGCAGGATAATCTTTCTGCTTTCAAAGCGGAGCTTAAAAAGAATAACGAAGATGTTGAAATTTTTGAAGTATCCGCACTGACTCAAACCGGCCTAAATGCGGTAATGTCTCGTACGGCTGAACTTCTTCAAACAGCACCTGAATTTCCTCTTTATGAAGAAGAGACAGAAAAAGAAGAAAGAGTGCTTTATAAATTCCAGCCGGAAAATAAAGAATTTACAATTACGCGTGATCCGGACGGTACATGGGAAATAACAGGAGATAAGGTTCAAAAACTTTACAAGATGACTAACTTCCAATTTGACGAATCTGTCATGCGTTTCTCACGACAGCTTAGAGGGATGGGGATTGACAAGGCTCTTAGAGACCGTGGTGCCCAAGATGGAGATACAGTAAGAATTGATGACTTTGAATTTGATTTTGTAGAATAAAAGAAAGTAAAGGAATGTTGTATGGAATTATTATTTTTAGGTACAGGTTCAGGCGTTCCGGCTAAACACAGAAATTTATCGAGTATCGTATTGAAACTGCTCGACGAGAGGAATAGTATGTGGCTGTTCGATTGTGGAGAATCAACGCAGCATCAAATATTAAATACGACGGTTAAACCTCGGAAAATCGAGAAAATTTTTATTACGCACATGCATGGTGATCACATTTTTGGGTTGCCTGGATTATTAAGTAGCCGTGCCTTTCAAGGTGGAGACACACCTTTGACCATTTATGGCCCTAAAGGAATAAAGCAATATGTAACAATGTCGCTTAAACTTTCGCAATCACACCTTCGATATGGCATTCGTTTTGTTGAAATCGAAAAAGAAGGAACAATATTTGAGGATGAACAGTTTCTTGTTTCGACAAAACGCTTACAGCACGGTGTCCCTTCCTATGGATTTAGAATTACGGAGAAGGATACTAAAGGGGAGTTGATGGCCGACGAGCTTCAATCAATCGGTGTTCCTTTCGGTCCCTTATATGGAAAACTTAAAAAGGGTGAAACCATCACACTTGAAGATGGTCGAGAAATAGACGGGAAAGACTTTATTGGTCCAATGCAAAAAGGACGAATCGTAACTATTTTAGGGGATACAAAGTATAATGAAAATGGTATAACGTTAGCAAAGGATGCAGATGTATTAGTTCATGAAAGTACTTTTATGCATACAGACAAAGAGCTTGCTCATCGTTATAATCATTCCACAAATATCGAAGCCGCTACTATAGCCAAAGAAGCAGGTGCGAAAAAACTGTTATTGACACATGTTAGCGCGCGCTATTTATATGCAGATAGTAAGCATATGGAAAAATCTGCACGTCAAGTATTTGAACATACTTATATTATGAGTGACTTTACTGAAGTTTCTATTCCATTAAAAAAGGAAGAGTGATGAAATGTATTCTGTTAAAGATAAAATTGTTTGGATTACGGGAGCGTCCTCAGGTATAGGAGAAGAAATTGCTTATGGGCTAGCTGAAAAAGGTGCTGTGCTCATCCTCAGTGCCAGACGCAAAGAAGAATTGAATCGTGTTAAAGAAAATTGTATTAGAAGATATAATGCTCAAGTGATTGTTTGCCCATTGGATGTTGCCAATAAAACTGAGGTAGATAGGATTGTATCGATTCTAAATAAAAGATTAGGTAAAATTGATGTCTTAATCAATAGTGCTGGTTATGGTCATACAGGGAAATTCATTGATTTTGAATTCGCAGATTCAGAAAATATGTTTGACGTAAATGTATTAGGCTTGATGCATATAACTCAAAAAGTAGCGACTAAATTGATGGCTAATGACCCAGCTCATATTATTAATATCGCATCTATAGCGGGTAAAATTGCAACACCTAAATCAGCGGTTTACTCGGCAACTAAGTCTGCAGTTATTGGTTTTAGTAATGCTATACGCTTCGAGTTTAAGAAGCAAAACATCAGAGTTACCACAGTAAATCCTGGACCAGTTGACACGGTTTTTTTTGATGCATTTGATCCAGACGGGAGTTATTTGAAAAAAGTTAAGCCATTCGTATTAACACCTAAAGAAGTGGCTGCAAGAACGATAGATGCTATAGGTAAGAATAAGCGAGAAGTGAATATACCAAAAACAATGGAAGTATCATCAAGATTTTATGCTCTATTTCCTTCAGTTGGAGACTTTCTCGTCGAGCATGTATTTGATAAGAAATAATATATATTAATTTGATGCACTTTGAAGATGTGTTATTCTTAAATATATGAATGCGATATATTGGAGGAGAATAGAATGAAGAAACAATGGAGTATGGTTGGTGCAATTTTATTGTTTTTAGTGATTGCAATTTTATCTGTACTTAATGTCGAGCCTGTACCTGTTAACTTTGGATTTGTTGAAGTAGAATGGCCATTAATTATTATCATTTTTGCATCTGTTTTGCTAGGTGCTCTAATTGCGACATTACTGTCTACGTATAGAGCCTTCAAAGATCAACGAAAAAATAAACATAAAACATCAGCAAAACAGTTTAGTTCAGACCAAAAACCAACTGACAGCACTATCAAAACAGCCAATGACACGAAAAGTCCATTGGATAATGATAATGAAATCAATACCGAATCAAATAATGATATAAACAGTGATAATAAATTATAAAGCTGTAAATTATGGTAGGGGGTAAGGGTATGAATGAGAATAAAATTGCAGTTTTAACTGATTCTGGTTCAGATGTACCACAGGAAATCAAAGAAAAATATGATGTTAAAGTAATACCTTTAAAAATCATCTTCAGTGATGGTGAATTTATCGATAAAGAGACGATTACTGCTCAAGAAGTGTATGATCGTATGGATAAAGAAATTCCAAAAACGTCATTACCAGATGGAGAATTAATCAAAGAAATGTTTGATGAAATTAAATCTGAAGGGTATGAAAAAGTTATTGCAGTTACTATTTCTAGTGGCTTAAGTGGCACAAATAATATGGTAAGAGTTGTTGCTGAACAATACAAGGATCTAGATATCTTTGTTCTGGATACAAAGAATATAGGTATTGGATCTGGCTTTTCTGTAGCTGAAGCAGCCATACAGGCAAATAGTGACTTAGAATGGGAAGCAATTAAAGAAAAACTCAAAGAGGGCGTTGAGAAGGCAAAAATATTTTTTCATGTCCCAACACTCGAGTATTTACAAAAAGGTGGTAGAATCGGGCTAGTTCAGTCGGTTCTGGGTAGCTTAATGAATTTAAAACCCATTATCACGTGTAATGATGAAGGGATTTACCATACAGTAGCTAAAGTAAGAGGGAAATCTAGATCGGTGAAAAAGACAATCGAACTAGTGCAGGAATTTGCAAATAATTCAAAAAAATATAACTTGGCTATTGCTTATGGCGGAGAGACTGCTCGTGAAGAATCTGAAAAAATTAGAGAAATTATGAAGAAAAAGCTACCTCATTTTGAACGTTTTTACTTTGATCAAGTCAGTCCAGCATTAGGCGTGCATACGGGGCCTGGACTGATAGGTATTGGTGTTCAGATTCTAGACTAAATAACAATATGTAATGTGACAGGACTCAATAGAGACTAATCTTTATTGTGTCTTGTTTTTTGTTATAATAAGGATCTGTGAGTAAGATAAGGAGTGTCAGAATATAAATGAGAACGACTATATGGAATCATAACAATCAAATAGATGAAACATTAAGTAAGCAGCTAGCAACTGAACTTGACAAATCAGAGGTTTTCGCTCGATTATGTTTGAGTAAAGGACTAAAAACAAAAAAAGATGTAGAGGAGTTCATTACTCCAGACATGAATATGATTGGAGATCCTTTCTCCTTTTTTGATATGGAAAAAGTGGTGGAACGTATCAAGAAGGCCATTATAAATAGTGAAAAAATTACTATTTATGGTGATTATGATGCTGACGGTGTGACGAGTACAGCGATATTGTATGAAGCGATAGAGTTGTTGGGCGGTATAGTTGATTATTTCATTCCTAACCGATTTAAAGAAGGATATGGACCAAATACCGAGGCATTCAATCGATTGATTGACAATGGAACACAGCTAATTGTAACAGTGGATAATGGTATTTCTGGACATGAGGCGATAGAGCATGCAAAGTCAAAAGGAATAGATGTTATTGTGACGGATCATCATGAGTGCCCAGCAAAACTTCCTGATGCTTACGGTATTATACATCCAAGACATCCAGAAAAAATGTATACAACACCAGATTTATCGGGTGCAGGTGTTAGTTTGAAAGTGGCTCATGCTTTACTTGGAGAAAATACAGCTGAATTTATAGAATTAGCTGCTATTGGCACTATTGCGGATCTTGTGTCGCTCACTGGAGAAAACAGAGCGATTGCTTACTACGGATTAAATTCTCTTAAAAATACGCAACGTTTAGGATTAATAGCCTTGATGCAATCCAGTAATATCAAGCCAGATTCAATTGATGAAGAAACAGTGGCCTTCCAATTAGCGCCGCCAATCAACGCTGTTGGACGTTTAGATGATGCATCGATGGTCGTTGATCTTCTAACAACGTTTGATGAGGAGAAAGCTTTCAAATTAAGTGAAAATATCTTAGAAAAAAACAAAGAAAGAAAAGCTATCGTCGAAGAAATTACGGAAGAAGCCATGAGGATGGCCGAAGATAAGCAGGAACAATCATTGATGGTTTTGTCTAAAGATAATTGGCATGAAGGCGTTTTAGGTATTGTAGCTAGCAAATTAACCGAAAAGTATTACAAGCCCGTTCTGGTGCTAACAAAGAATGAAACAGGCGATATAATAAAAGGGTCTGGTAGAAGCATTGACGGGTTTAACCTTTATGATTGTGTAAATTCACAAAGAGAAAAATTACTTAGCTTTGGCGGTCACGAGATGGCATGTGGTCTGAGTTTAGATCCAATCAATTTAGAAGTGTTCACAGAAGAAGTCAATAAAGAAGCGCAAAGAATTTTTCAAACATTGGAAAGAGAAAAGACATTCACTATTGATTTGTCTATAGAAATGGAAAAAATAGACACTCAAATGGTTGAAGAAATAGACTTATTGCGGCCTTTTGGAGTGGATAACAAAAAACCACTTATTGAAATTAAATCTATTCATCCTGAAAATACTAAAAAAATTGGATCTGAACAAACGCACCTAAAAACTACTCTCCATAGAAATGAGAAGCAATTAGACATGATTGCTTTTAATCGTTCTGAGTGGTTTAGCTTTTTGAAATCTTCCCCAGAAATAGACCTAATAGGATACGTATCTATTAATGAATGGAATGGTTTCAAGAAAGTTCAGTTACAGGCAATAGATTATAAATCTAAAAGTTCTGAAATAATTGATCAGAGAAAGAATACGATAGATAAAAAAATGTTTAAAACTTCAAATACTCATTTTGTATTCTTCCAGAAAAAAATTGCCGAAAAATTTTCACCGCTAATAGATGAAAATTCGTCATATCAGATTGTAGATAAAAGAGAAAAACTCTCAGACATTCCTGACGATTATATTGTGACTGTCGTCGATGTACCAGAAGATTTGAGTGAGTTTTTTAATGTATACAAAAAGTATCAATCCCATCCTATGTATCTATATTTTCATTCACCCTTCGATTATTACCTAAATGGAATGCCCAAGAAACAGGACTTCCAGAAATTATACAAGTGGTTAATAAAAAAACAAGAAGTTGTATTGTCTGAAGATAGCAAAGAAATGGTCAGAATTATGAAGAAGGATAAACAAACGATTAAATTTATGTTAATGGTGTTTTTAGAGAATAAATTTGTTACAATGGAGGGTGGAAAGCTAAGTTTAGTTTCAACCCCAGAAAAGAAAGAGTTAGAAAATACGCTAACTTATAAAAAAAGACTGAAACAAATTGAAACTGAAGAAATTCTTGTCTACAGTTCTTTTAAAGAGTTGCTAGCTTACCTGAAAGAAAATGTTGAACGATATAAATAATGGAGGAAGACAAATGGATTTTAAGAAGTATATAGCTGATGTTCCTGATTTCCCAGAAAAAGGTATCATATTTAGAGACATTTCACCATTGATGGCAGATGGCGAAGCTTACAAAGCTGCCACCGATAAAATAGTAGAATACGCTAAAGATAAAGGCGTTGAGATGATTGTTGGTCCTGAAGCTAGAGGGTTTATTGTTGGCTGTCCTGTTGCTTACGAAATGGAAATAGGTTTCTCACCTTGCAGAAAAAAAGGGAAGCTACCTCGTGAAACGATTGAAGTTAACTATGGCCTTGAATATGGGACAGATGTCCTACAGTTGCATAAAGATTCTATAAAACCTGGGCAAAAAGTACTTATTACTGATGATTTACTTGCTACAGGAGGAACAATCGCAGCTACTATTGAACTTGTTGAAAAGCTTGGTGGCGTTATTGTCGGATGTGCTTTCTTTATTGAACTAGAAGAACTTAAAGGCCGAGATAAAATTAAAGGTTATGACATTTTCACATTAATGAAATATTAAACGATTGGTTATTTTTCTTTAACAAAAAAGGCGCTTTTGAAGGACATACCAGGTTGAGGTATGTGAACATAAAAAGTAACTTAAAGAAGCTGAAATAATGAAAGAATAAACCTAAATGGAGCATGCGCAGCAACTGAAAATGCACATAAAAGAACAAGGCGATTATGGAATTTTTCCAAAATCGCCTTGTTCTTTTTTAGTGTTTGATTTACTTTTGACAATGAAGTTATAAAGTACATACTAAAACAAACAATAGATAAAGATTCTATACGGGCTATTAAAGTAAACCTGCTAATATTAATTAAAGGATATGACTTCTATATAAAGAAATAACTTTACCGAGTATGGATACATCATTAAGCAAGATGGGTTCCATTGTTTCGTTTTCTGGTTGTAACCTAATGTGATCGGCTTCTTTAAAGAATCGTTTACAGGTGGCCTCGTATTCATCTGTCATAGCAATAACAATATCACCGTTATTAGCTGATTCTTGTTTTCTTACTATAACCTGGTCACCATCTAGAATACCTACGTCCATCATACTATTTCCACGAATAGTCAACATGAATAGGTTACCTTTTTCAAGCTCCAAATCATTGGGTATTGGAAAGTAGTCTGTTGCTTCTTCAACAGCTAGAATAGGCTCGCCAGCTGTAACAACACCTAAAAGAGGGATCTTGTCTTCATCTAAATTGATTCCTAACTTTTCAAGTCCTAAAGGTGTGAATTCGATGGCGCGAGGCTTGGATGGATCTCTTAAAATGAAGCCATTTTTTTCTAATCTTGCTAAATGTCCGTGAACTGTGGATGTAGAAGATAAACCTGTAGCCTCACCGATTTCTCTAACAGTGGGTGGATAGCCTTTCTTTTTAGCTTGTTTATAAATGAAATTCAGGATTTCCAACTGTTTTTCACCTTTACGTCCTCTTGTAGTCATGATAAAATCCTCTCTCTTATATAATAAATAGATGGAACAACTGTTCTATATTTGACTAAAGTATAGCATAATACAAATAGCTAATCAAACGAATGTTCGAATAATTAACGAGTATAGAATGCTAATTTCAGAAGCTTCGATAGATAAATCTATTTATTAACAAAACATAAGAATATTATTTTATAACTTTCTTATGTTTGTCACAAATGGTATTATGTACTGTATATGTTTGTAGACGTATCCAAACACTAGCAAAGGGGGATAACATGCTCGAAAAAGAAAAGCTTGAAAGAATAAATGAATTGGCGCAAAAAAAGCGTGAAAACAATTTGACTGAACAAGAAAAGATTGAACAAAAAGAATTAAGAGAAGAGTATATGGCTGCCTTCCGTTCTGGAATGAAAAATCAGATAGAAGGAATGAAGATAGTTGACCCAGATGGTAATGATGTGACACCAGATAAAGTGAAACAAATTCAAAAGGAAAAAGGGCTTCACGATAGAAAGTAAGCCTATAGTTAGTAAAAGATAACGTTCACATTGAAATAAGAGAGTAATGATAGTACAATGATAAAGAAAGTTTAATTACAGAAAATGGAAGGAATGATATTCTTTGTTCGATAAAACTGATCAAATGGCAGTCGATACAATACGTACATTAAGTATTGACGGCGTTCAAAAGGCTAATTCAGGCCACCCAGGTTTACCTATGGGAGCCGCACCAATGGCGTACACATTGTGGACACGTCACTTGAAAGTAAATCCTAAAAATCCAAGATGGTTCGATCGTGACCGTTTTGTATTAAGTGCTGGTCATGGATCAATGATGCTCTATAGTCTGCTTCACTTATCAGGCTACGATGTTAGTATCGATGATCTTAAAAATTTCCGTCAACTAGGAGGAAACACGCCAGGTCATCCGGAAGTGCATGAAACGGATGGTGTAGAAGCAACTACTGGACCTCTAGGACAAGGGATTGCTAATGCTGTAGGTATGGCAATGGCAGAGGCACATTTATCAGCTACTTACAATAAAGATAGCCATGAAATTGTTGATCATTATACTTATACATTGTGTGGAGATGGTGATTTACAAGAAGGCGTTTCACAAGAAGCTGCGTCGCTTGCTGGACATCTTAAGTTAGGTAAATTGATAATGTTATACGATTCCAATGATATTCAATTGGATGGACCAACGTCTAAAGCATTTACTGAAGATGTCGGTAAGCGTTTTGAAGCTTATGGTTGGGAACATATCTTAGTTGAAGACGGCAACGATTTAGATGCTATCGACAAAGCTATCATTAAAGCGAAAAAATCAACTGACAAACCAACATTGATTGAAATTAAAACAGTTATTGGTTTTGGAGCACCTAACCAAGGCACACATGGCGTCCACGGTGCACCGCTTGGACCAGAAGGCGTTGAAGCAGCTAAAGAAGCTTACGGATGGAAAGGCGAAGATTTCTTCGTTCCTGAAGAAGTAGCAAATCGCTTTAAAGAACACATGACTGATAATGGTGAAAAAGCGGAGTCAGAGTGGAATGAAATGCTTGAAGATTATCGCAAAACTCATTCTGAATTAGCTTCACAGTTTGAAAGTGCATTATCAGGCGAATTACCAGAAGATTGGGATAAGGATTTACCTAGCTATTCAGAAGAAGGTGGAGCAGCTGCGACACGTTCAACAAGTGGCGAAGTATTGAATGCAATTGCGAAGAATGTTCCTAATTTATGGGGCGGTTCTGCTGACTTATCTGGATCTAACAAAACAATGATTGAAGGCGTAGAAGATTTCCAAGCTGGACAGTATGACGGCCGAAACATTTGGTATGGTGTACGTGAATTTGCTATGACAGCCGCATTAAATGGTATCTTACTGCATGGAGGAACGAAATCTTATGTTTCAACGTTCTTTGTCTTTACTGACTACTTGAGACCAGCTGTACGATTAGCAGCTCTATCAGAGATACCAGCAGTTTATGTTATGACACATGACTCTATTGCTGTAGGTGAAGATGGACCTACACATGAGCCTGTTGAACAACTTTCAAGTTTCCGTGGCATGCATAATTTGACTGTTATGAGACCAGCAGATGGTAATGAAGTAGCCGCAGCTTGGGAAGTTGCATTAACTTCTGAAAAACGACCAACGATGCTTGTTCTAACACGTCAGAATTTACCTGTATTATCTGGCTCTAAAGAATTAGCAAGAGAGAATGTAAAAAAAGGTGCTTATGTACTTTCACCTGCGGATAAAGAGACACCGGACGGTATCTTAATTGCAACAGGGTCGGAAGTTTCATTAGCAATGGACGCTCAAAAGGAATTAAAATCTCAAGGTAAAGATGTTTCAGTTGTTTCAATGCCAAGTTTTGACTTGTTTGAAGACCAAACTGACGAGTACAAAGAATCAGTTTTACCAAGTGCTGTTAAAAAGCGTGTAGCAATCGAAATGGGATCATCATTCGGATGGCACAAATACGTTAAAGATGCGGGCAAAGTAATGGCAATCGATAAATTCGGTGCTAGTGGTAATGGCGAAGCTGTTGTTGAAGCTTATGGCTTTACACCAGAAAATGTAGTAAACACCTATTTGTCTTTGGATAAATAAAACATATAATGCTTGATTAAGAATTAATTAAACTTCCTTTCGATCATAGTATTGAAAGGAAGTTTTTTATACTTTAATTTTCTGTTAAACTTAGTATTATTGATTAAAATAATTTTATAGGTTTATTTTTCATTATTAATTGTGTAAAATAGTCCAGTGAGCAGTTTTATTTGTATAAAACGAGCGACAGAATTTTATAAGTTGAAAAAATTGAGAGGAGTGAATAGAATGGATACATGGTTAGCGATATTATTAATTATATTGGCCTTAATTGGAGGGCTCGTTGGAGGGTTTTTCCTCGCAAGAAAATACATGATGGATTACTTTGAAAAAAATCCACCCATCGATGAAAACATGTTGCGTATGATGATGATGCAAATGGGGCAAAAACCTTCTGAAAGAAAAATTAACCAAATGATGAGTCAAATGAAAACTCAGCAAAAGAGTAAAAATACAAAAAAGAAAAAGAAATAAAGTAAAATTAAACGGACAGATTTCTGTCCGTTTAATTTGATTCAATTATGACATATTGTCATAATTGAATAACAACATTTTACTATACGATAATTGTGGGAGATTAGAAAATGGATATATTTAAACGATTAGGATGGTTTTTCAAGCAAGAAAAAAAATCCTATTTAATAGGTGTTGCAGGCTTGTTAATTGTAGCTGTATTGCAACTTATTCCGCCTCGAATTATTGGTATTGTAGTGGATGAGATAGAAACGGATGCTTTAACTCAAAGCTCTCTGTTACAATGGTTGATAATTCTAACGTCGACTGCTATTCTACAATATGTTTTACGGTATATTTGGCGAGTGAACATATGGGGAAACGCTGCCAAATTAGAACAGATTGTCAGAAAGCAGTTATATGAACACTTTACAAGTATGGATAATACTTTTTTTCAAAAATATAGAGCCGGTGATTTGATGGCTCACGCTACTAATGACTTGCGTGGCCTTAGAATGGTTGCGGGTGGTGGTGTTTTAACTATGGCTGATGCAATAAGTGTGGGGGTCACGACACTTTTGGCTATGCTATTTGTTGTTGATTGGCGCTTAACTTTGATTGCAGTTATTCCATTGCCTTTTTTAGCTTTAACTTCAAGAATATTAGGACAAAAGTTACATGTGCGCTTTAGAGATGCACAAGCAGCTTTTTCACATTTAAATAATAAAGTGCAAGAAAGCATTCAGGGCATTAAAGTAATGAAAACGTTTGGTCAAGAGAAAGAAGATGTTGATGCATTTGAGAAACAGACGGACAATGTTGTTTCTAAAAATAAATCTGTCTACAAGATTGACTCGCTTTTCGATCCAGCGATTACTTTAATTATGGGAGTATCTTATGTTCTTACTATAGTAGTAGGTGGATATCTTATTATGGGAAACGAAATCACCATAGGAGACTTTGTCACATTCATTAATTATATAGGCATGCTCGTTTGGCCTATGTTTGCTATTGGACGCTTATTCAACATTATTGAACGAGGATCAGCAAGTTATGATCGTATTGAGGAATTATTACATGAAGAAAGTGCCATTGAAGAAAGACAAGGGGCTTTTGAGAAGCCAATAACTGGTACTTTAAACTTTGAAATTGAGTCATTTAGTTATCCAGATGATGAAACGGTCGCTTTACATCATATAAACTTTACGATGGAACAAGGAAAAACATTGGGTATCGTAGGGAAAACAGGTGCGGGAAAAACGTCTATTATGAAGCTTTTACTCCGTGAATATGATAATTATAAAGGGACGATTCGTTACGGAGGCTATGATATAAAAGATTATACATTAGACGCTCTTTTAAAACAGATCGGTTACGTTCCACAAGATAATTATCTTTTCTCGACAACAATAAGAGAGAATATACGTTTTGCAGACCCAACTTTCTCCGATGAGGCTGTTGAATCAGCTGCAAAATTAGCCAATATCCATAACGATATCATCGAACTCCCAGAGGGCTATGATACGGAAGTGGGAGAACGAGGGGTGTCACTTTCAGGCGGGCAGAAGCAACGTATTTCAATTGCTCGAGCCATTCTAATTAATCCTGAGCTAATGATTTTAGATGACTCCTTATCGGCAGTAGACGCTAAAACAGAAGAAATCATATTAACCGGTTTGAAAAATGTTCGTCAAGAACAGACAACTATTATTGCAGCCCATAGAATTAGTTCTGTGATGCATGCTGAAGAAATTATTGTAGTTGAAGAAGGAACAATCATCGAAAGAGGTACGCATAGTGAATTGCTTGAAAAAGATGGTTGGTATAATGACATGTATGCGCAGCAACAGCTTGAACGAAAATTGGAAGGGGAGGATCGTTAATGATGGAGCAAAAAGAATTATCAGTTAGAAGATCCATACCTTTCAAAGAACAAATGCATGTTTTGAAACGAATAATGGCCTTCGGAAAGCCATATAAAAATCAATTTGCGTTGGCCATATTTTTCAGTGTAGCGTTGGCAATATCAACAGCTGCATTGCCGAGAATTATTCAACAATTTATAGATAATCACTTAACAACAGGAAACTTAACGATTCAAATCATTTTAATGTTTGCCGGTTTACATTTTGGCGTAACGCTTATAAGAATGACGGTTTGGTATTTGGAGCTTTATCTTTTTAATATGGCTTCAGAAAAGACTATTAAAAATATACGTAATCAACTTTTTGAAAAGCTCCACACATTAGGGATGCGTTTCTTTGACCAAACCTCAACAGGTTGGCTAATTACTCGTGTAACGAATGATACTGAAGCAATGAAAGATTTCTGGAATGTCTTTTTAAATATCATGCAAGGTATCTTTAGTGTTGTTATATCCTTAGGAGCAATGTTTCTGTTGGATGTATCTGTAACGCTTTGGATTTTACTCTTTGCTCCGATATTGCTGATTATAATCAGAATTTATCAAGTGTATAGTTCAAAAACATACAGCGAAATGAAATCCAAACTTAGTTTACTGAACACTAAATTAGCTGAGACAATCAATGGGATTTCGATAATCCAGCAATTTCGTCAAGAGAAACGATTGCAAAAAGAATTTGAAGAGACGAATAAATCTTATTTTGATTCCAGGTTTTCAATGACAAAAATCAATGCGTTACTTTTAAGTCCTGTTATCAATCTCTTATATACTCTATCCATTGTTGTTATTTTGACGATATTTGGTTTTGATGCTTTGAATGGCCCTGTGGAGGTTGGGGTTATATACGCCTTTACAACATATGCGAATAACTTTTTCAGACCACTTACCCGGCTAATGGACAGTATGAGTTTATTCCAAGACGGCATTGTTTCAAGTAGCCGAATCTTGACTGTTATGGATAACGAGGAATATGCACCGGCTCAATTAGATAATAAAGACGCCCACATTGAAGAAGGTAAAATTGAATTTAAAGATGTATCGTTTTCCTACGATGGCACGAATAAAGTATTAAAGAATATCTCGTTCACAGTTAATCCGGGTGAAACAATTGCCTTGGTGGGTCATACAGGCAGCGGGAAGTCTTCTATAATCAATGTGCTCATGCGTTTTTATGATTTTGACGAGGGAGAGGTACTTATTGATGGAAAATCAATTAAGGAGTTTCCTATGCGAGAGCTTAGACAACGAATTGGTTTAGTTCTTCAAGATTCATTCCTTTTTTATGGTACAATTAAGGATAATATTCGATTACTAAATAAATCAATTACAGATAGAGAAATTGTTGAATCAGCACGTTTTGTACAAGCAAACAAGTTCATTGAGGAACTTCCAGGTCAGTATGATGCAAAAGTTGTAGAACGTGGCGCTAGTTTCTCAAGTGGTCAGAAACAACTTATTTCATTTGCAAGTACAATCGTAAGAGATCCTAAAATCCTTATATTGGATGAGGCAACTGCCAATATCGATACAGAAACAGAGGCCTTGATACAAGAAGGACTTCAGCGTATGCGTAAAGGGCGTACAACGGTTGCTATTGCCCATAGATTATCTACAATTAGAGATGCAGATAAGATTTTAGTGCTGGATAACGGGCATATCATAGAACGTGGAACGCATGATGAACTTATAGATCGTGGCGGCCAATATAAAGATATGTATGAGCTACAAAATCTTGGTTTGCAAACAAAATAGTTAAGTTTTTAAACAAGCATTTAGGCTCTTCTACCGATGAGTCTTTACTGCTTGTTTTTTTTGTATTAATTCTATATATTTATTCAACTAGCATGTTTTGGATGCTGTATGCCGGGTCAAGAGGATCAAAGTGCACACTCACTAATAGTTAATGTTTGGGTATGACATTACGAGAATGAAAGTGCACACTCGCTAGCAGTTAACCAGTGAGTATGACATTACGAGAAGAAAAATGTCCACTCACGCACAGTTAAGCTTTGAGTTAAACGTTTTATATCTCTTTAATTCACAGGAATGCATTTAATCAAAAAAACCGGCTGGCGCTCATACGCCAACCGGTTTTTATAAAAAATAGAACATGAAATGTTTGTTTTAATTGTGATCTAATTCGTCAAAAACTGTTTGGATTTTATCTGAGTAATAAGCGGTTGTATCCTTGACACCTTCAATCTTACGTTCAACGTAGAAAGGTTTGCCGAAACGAACAACCGGTTTCTTTCTTTTGACTAATTCGCTGAATGTAAGTGGACCACTATAAACAGCCGGAATAATCGGTTTTTTACTTAATTTAGCAATTGTAATTGCTCCGCCTTTTAATTCACTGGAATGACGTGTGCCTGATGGGAATATAATCAAACCAAGATTTGTTTCCTTCAAAGATTTAACAGGTTTTTTTATGGCGCTTGGTCCGGGCTTATCCCTATCGACTGGAAAAGCATTCAAGTGTGTAATAATCCATCGAAAAACTGGGTTTTTAAAGAGCTCCTTTTTAGCCATAACGCTAAACTGCTTTGGAGTTGTTGCTAGAACAAGATATACTATATCAATCCAAGAACGATGTGGGGCAATTAGAATATAGTTGTCATCCTGCGGTAGATTCTCTTTACCGATAAAAGTAGGTTTCCCATTAAGTATCCATGCTAATAGACGAATAATACTTCTAACAATTGAAAAAAACATATAAAGCACTTCCTTTTTTTATCTTCTATAAATAGTATGCGTTAGAGTAGAATATTTAGCAAGAATTTTTTCCGAAGCTAATGCAATAAAAATAAAATAATACGAATAAATGATAATTAAAAAGCTAAAGACAAATTTACTGTTACTGTCTTTGGGTAAGACATGGATAGAACAAAAAATCAGTACCAGAAGGGGATTTCGAGCACCATTTCTTACCTATGTTAATAAATCTAGCTTTATATAGTTATTTATGTATTGCAATTCGTCATTTATTATTGTATACTTATTGACGGTGCTTAAAGCACTAATTTCACACCTTGATCGATGTTTTGAATGGTGCTCTGCAGCCACAGAGTGTTCAGACAGTTGACATCAAGGGAGGAAAATAAAAAACCAAATGGAGGAATGACAAATGGCAGTAGTATCAATGAAACAATTATTAGAATCAGGCGTTCACTTTGGACACCAGACAAGACGTTGGAATCCAAAAATGAAACCTTTCATCTTTACAGAAAGAAACGGTATTTACATCATTGACTTGCAAAAAACAGTTAAGTTGATTGATAAAGCTTACAACTATGTAAGAGAAGTTACAGAAGATGGCGGAAACGTTCTTTTTGTAGGGACTAAAAAACAAGCACAAGACGCTATTCAAGAAGAAGCTAAAAGAGCCGGTGCTTACTACATTAATCACCGTTGGCTTGGTGGAACATTAACTAACTGGGATACGATTCAAAAACGTATCAAACGCTTAAAAGATTTAGAAAAAATGGAAGAAGACGGAACATTTGAAGTCTTACCTAAAAAAGAAGTAGGTATCTTGATAAAAGAACGTGACCGCTTAGATAAATTCTTGGGCGGAATCAAAGACATGCCTGGTAAACCAGATGCCTTGTTCATTGTAGATCCTCGTAAAGAACACATTGCAGTTAAAGAAGCTCAAAAACTTAATATTCCTATCGTTGCTATGGTAGACACAAACTGTGATCCAGATGATGTTGATGTAATCATCCCTTCAAATGATGACGCTATTCGTGCAGTTAAACTATTAACTAAAACAATGGCAGACGCTATTATAGAAGGTAACCAAGGAGAAGAAAGCTTCGAAGAAGAAGCAAAATCTGATTCTTTAGATGAAATTGTTGAAGTTGTTGAAGGCGACAACGAATAATTTAAAATTAACGAACTAGAATCACGATCTACTGAAGGAGGAAAAAACTAGTGGCAAATATTAAAGCAGCTCAAGTTAAAGAATTACGCGATAAAACTGGCGTAGGTATGATGGATGCTAAAAAAGCATTAGTAGAAACTGATGGCGATATGGAAGCAGCTGTAGATTATCTTAGAGAAAAAGGTGTTTCTAAAGCAGCAAAAAAAGCAGACCGTATTGCAGCTGAAGGCTTAGCAAACATTTATATTGAAGATAATGTTGCAGCAATCGCTGAAATCAACTCTGAAACTGACTTTGTTTCTAAAAACGACAAATTCCAGAACCTTGTAAAAGGTATCACTAAAACAGTGGCACAAAATAAGCCATCATCTGTTGAAGAAGCTCAAAAACTGGATATGAACGGTGAAACAATCGAAGATACAATTACTGAAGCAACAACGACTATTGGAGAAAAAATTACTTTCCGTCGTTTCGCAGTTGTTGATAAAACAGATAAAGATGTGTTTGGTGATTACGAACACATGGGTGGACGTATTACTGTCCTAACTGTTTTAGAAGGATCTGATGAAGAAGTTGCTCGAAATGTTGCTATGCACGTTGCAGCAATCAACCCTAAATACATTACACGTGAAGATGTTGCTCAAGAAGAAAGAGATCACGAGTTAAGTGTATTGACAGAACAAGCTATAAACGAAGGTAAACCAGCCAATATCGTTGAAAAAATGGTACAAGGCCGTTTGAATAAATGGTTAGCTGAAGTAAGTCTAGTAGACCAGCCTTACGTTAAAAATCCAGATTTAACTGTTGGAGAATATTTGAAAGAAAATAATGCTTCAATCAAGTCATTCATTCGTTACGAAGTTGGCGAAGGAATTGAAAAACGTTCTGAAGACTTTGCAGCAGAAGTACAAAGTCAATTAGAAAATAAATAATTTAATTAAAGCAGGGATAGCGTTTAACTATCTCCTGCTTTTTTTTAAAGAGCATAAAAATCGTATCGCATTTGTTGATGACGCTACTCGCTAATTATGGTAAAATTGGATTGTATGAATGATGAAGGGAAAGATTTTATGAATGAACCGAAGTATAAGCGAATTATATTGAAACTAAGTGGAGAAGCACTTGCTGGTGATACAGGATTCGGCATACAGCCACCAACCATTCACGAGATTTGTCAAGAAATAAAAGATGTCCATGAATTAGGTGTTGAGATAGCTATAATCGTGGGTGGAGGTAATATCTGGCGTGGGCATATAGGTGCAGAGATGGGTATGGAACGCTCTCAGGCTGATTATATGGGGATGATCGCTACGATTATGAATGGACTAGCTCTGCAGGATTCTCTTGAAAACATCGGAGTTCCCACTCGTGTACAGACTTCAATAGAGATGCGTCAAGTCGCAGAACCTTACATCAGAAGAAAAGCAATGCGGCATTTAGAAAAAGGAAGAGTTGTTATTTTTGCAGGTGGGACAGGTAGTCCATATTTTTCAACAGATACAACAGCTGCGCTTAGAGCTGCTGAAATGCAGGCAGATGTTATTATGATGGCAAAAAATAATGTTGATGGAATCTATTCTTCTGATCCAAATGTAAATAGCGATGCAGTTAAGTATGAGGAATTAACTTATCTAGATATCATAAATAACTCATTACAGGTTATGGATACAACAGCTTCATCATTAAGTATGGATAACGATATCCCTCTGGTAGTATTTAATTTAAATAAAAAAGGAAACATTAAACGTGTTGTTCAAGGAGAAACGATAGGAACAACTGTTAGGAGGAAAAAACAATGACACAAGAAATTTTAAAAGATGCTAAATTACGTATGAAACAATCTGAACAGTCTTATTTAAGAGAGTTAGGAACCATCCGAGCAGGTCGTGCTAATCCTAGTCTGTTGAATCGGGTTAACGTTGAATATTACGGTGCGCCAACACCACTGAATCAACTAGCACAAATTTCAGTTCCGGAAGCACGTGTACTTTTGATTACACCTTATGACAAGAGCTCATTAGGAAATATTGAAAAATCATTAAATCAATCTGATATTGGAATTCCACCGTCCAATGATGGTAATGTGATTAGATTAGTTGTTCCAGCTTTAACTGAAGAGCGTCGCAAAGACATCGCTAAGCAGGTTGGCAAAGAAGCTGAAAGCGCAAAAATAGTAATAAGAAATATTCGTCGTGATGCGATGGATTCACTTAAAAAAGCTGAAAAAGCTAGTGACATAACAGAAGATGAGTTGCGTCAGTATGAAGAGGATGTACAGAAACTGACGGACGCAAGTGTTAAAGAGATCGATAAACTTTCAAATGAAAAGGAAAAAGAAATCATCGAGGGTTAAAAGCAAGGAGAGTAGCTCAAGGAAACTTAAAAGAATGTCCTCTTCTAAAGGTATCATTCTTTAAGTTTATGAGTTTACTCTCCTTTTTTGAATAGTTATAATTTATCTATAATATATTTATTAACAAGTTTAGTCACAACTGCAGTGATAACTAGACTTAGAACATACTTACTTAAACGCTTCATATAAGTTCTCCTCCTTTGGAAAATGTTATTAAAATGAAAATAAAGCTATTCATATTGTATCAAATAGACTAATTTTGATAAACCAAAAGGATTGCTCTAGATTTAATTTATAAAAAATTTAATGGTAATCCATGTGTTTTTTTACTACAATAAAAGAGACGTTTAAGACTTTAGGAGGGTATGGTGCAGTTAGTCTACGCACCGATTATTATGGACAAGCAAAAAAAAAACATTCCAAATCATGTAGCGGTTATTATGGATGGTAATGGTCGATGGGCACAAAAACAAGATAAGCCACGAAAATTTGGCCATGAAGAAGGTATGGAAGCCATAAGAAGGGTGACCATGAGAGCAAGTGAAAGAGGAGTCAAGGTTCTTACACTCTATGCGTTTTCTACAGAAAATTGGAAAAGACCACCACAGGAAGTCCATTTCCTTATGGGCTTGCCGATACGTTTTTTTGATCGCTTTGTACCTGAACTGCAAAAAAACAACATCAAAGTTAATATGATTGGGTTTGAAGAGAAGGTGCCTAAATCAACTAAAAAAGCAATTAATAAAGCAATGGACGAAACTAAAAATAATACAGGTATGGTATTAAATTTTGCTTTCAATTACGGAGGTAGAGCTGAAATCGTTAAAGCAACTCAAATACTGTGTGAAAAAGTAATAAATAATGAATTGTCCTCCAATGACATTACTGAAGATAGAATAGAAGAGCATCTATTTACCCAGTCTATAACACCTTATCAGGATGTCGATTTATTAATTAGAAGTAGCGGAGAACAACGATTGAGTAATTTTTTACTCTGGCAGAATGCTTATAGCGAGTTTTATTTCACTGAATTGCTCTGGCCTGATTTTGATGCAACTGTCTTTGATCAAGCTTTATTGGAATATCAAAAAAGACAAAGACGATATGGAGCAATTTAAAATACAGAAAGCAGAGGATAGAATATGTTTACTAGAGTAATTACAGCCCTTATAGCTGTAGCGCTTTTTATACCCCTTGTTTGGATAGGATCCTGGCCATTAGTTATTGGTATGGCAATAATTGCTACGATTGGACTTTCAGAGTTCCTACGAATGAAAAAAATGAGATTATTATCTTTTCCTTCACTTTTATCTCTGGCTAGTGTTTTCATAATTGTTTTGTCAGTTAGTTTACCAATTTTATCTGCAGTAGAAGTGTTCTCGCGAATTATTGTACTAACTATGGTGCTGCTTTTTTTATATTCGCTTGTTTTCCAAAAAACAACAACAAAAGATATTGCAGAAATCATTTTAATGTTAAGCTATGTAGGGATAGGGTTCTATGCATTTGTGGCCCTTAGAGCAACGAATCTCCTATTATTGGCACTTGTTTTGGTAGTAATATGGGCTACGGACTCTGGTGCTTATTTAATTGGTAGAAAAATAGGCAAGACAAAACTGGCACCAAAAATATCTCCGAATAAAACCGTTGAGGGTGCTTTGGGAGGGACACTCCTAGCTTCAACACTTGTATTTATCTATCTCTTCTTTTTTCCGCTGTCAGACAGTTTATTTGCTACGTTTTTCCTAATGGTAATTATATCTGTTACTGGACAAGTGGGAGATCTTCTTGAATCTAAATTAAAGAGAGAGTATGGTACTAAAGATTCAGGAAATATTTTACCAGGACACGGAGGAATACTTGATCGATTTGATAGCATGCTCCTTGTTTTAAATGTCCTGTTTATACTTGGAGTAGTGTAATTTGTAAAGGAGATTTTATATGATTGAAAATATTTTAGCATTTTTACTCGTTTTTGGAATAATTGTTGTCGTTCATGAGTTTGGGCACTTTTATTTTGCGAAACGCGCAGGCATTCTCGTGCGTGAATTTGCAATCGGTTTTGGTCCGAAACTTTTTCACCACCGAAAAGGAGAAACGACTTATACAATTCGCATGTTGCCTGTGGGCGGATATGTCAGAATGGCTGGCTATGAAGAAGAAGCTGATTTAAGACCCGGAATGGCTGTTAAGGTGACCTTAGACAAGGCAGACAAAGTTGAAAAAATTGATATACAAGGAACAAATGAGTCGGTCGACACAGTTCCAATCGAAGTCTCTTCGTTTGATTTAGAAGAAGAAATGTATTTAACTGGCCGTGTCGGTACGGATACTGAAGAAAAGACCTTTCAAGTAAACCGTGACGCACTATTAGTCGAAAAGGATGGGACAATATTACAAGTTGCTCCCAAAGACAGGCAGTTTCAAAGTGCTTCGCTGTTGCAACGTATGCTAACGAATTTTGCTGGACCGTTAAATAACTTTATCTTGGCAATACTAGCTTTTACACTACTAGCCTTCGTTCAAGGAGGCGTAAGCTCGAATGACTCTCTAATTGGTGAAATCACAGAAGATACACCAGCTGCTGAATCTAATTTGGAAACAGGAGATCGGGTGCTCTCGATTGGTGGGGAAGATGTAGAATCTTGGAATGAAATGGTCATGGTTATACAAGAAAATCCAGGAGAAGAACTAGCTTTCCAAATGGAAGATAAAAGTGGGAACACTTATAAAGAATCTATTGTGCCAATGACTTTTGAGCAAGACGGAGAGGATATCGGTAGAATTGGTATAGCCGCCTATATGGAAGATAGTGTAAGTGCTAAACTGTCTTATGGCTTTACAAATACGGTATTTATTATTAGTCAAATATTTTCACTATTAGCTTCTTTTTTCACTGGTGGCTTTAGTGTAGATCAGTTAGGCGGACCAGTGGCTATTTATGCTACGACAGAGGCTGTTGTTCAGGCAGGAGCTATTGGACTCATAAGCTGGCTTGGTTTTTTAAGTGTCAATTTAGGCATCATGAATCTTTTGCCAATCCCTGCTTTAGACGGAGGCAAATTGCTGCTAAATATAATTGAAGGTATCCGAGGAAAACCTATAAGTCAAGACAAAGAAGGGTATATTACTCTTATTGGCGCTCTTTTCCTTGTTATACTCATGCTACTTGTTACGTGGAATGATATACAAACATTCTTTTTAAATTAACTATTGAAGGAGTTATCAGTTTATAATGAAGCAATCAAAATTATTTGCACCAACCTTAAGAGATGTCCCCAATGATGCTGATGTTATTAGTCATCAATTGTTGTTACGCGCAGGTTATATACGCCAATCTTCATCCGGAATATATAGTTACTTGCCTCTTGCAAACAAGGTGCTCGAGAAAATAAAAGCAATTATCCGTGAAGAGCTTAATGCTATTGATGGTTCTGAAATGTTACTGCCAGCTTTATTACCAGCTGACTTATGGAAAGAATCAGGCCGATATGAAACATACGGTGAAGATTTAATTAAGCTGAAAGATAGACACGAGAGGGACTTTATTCTTGGTCCAACTCATGAGGAAACCTTTGCTAAACTAATTAGTGAGGAAATCAAGTCTTACAAGAAGTTACCCTTGTTATTATATCAATTTCAAACAAAGTATCGTGATGAAAAACGGCCCCGTTTCGGTCTTATGCGTGGGAGAGAATTCATAATGAAAGACGCTTACACTTTTCATGACACTTATGAAAGTTTGTCTGAATATTATAATTTGATAGCACAGGCTTATAACAATTCCTTTACTAGATTAGGGCTAGATTTTCGTGCGATCATTGGCGATGCTGGAGCAATGGGAGGGAGAGATTCTATTGAATTCATGGCACTTTCTGATGCAGGCGAAGATACAGTAGTATACTCAGATTCAACAGATTATGCAGCAAACTTAGAAATGGCGTCTAGCTATTATAAGAACTCTCCTAAAACAGACGTCCAACTTGAATTGAAAGAAGTAAAAACACCTGGAATAAAGACAATAAATGACCTTTCGGACTTTTTGAAAGTTGCTAAACAGAACATTTTCAAGAGCGTTCTGTATATGGCTGACAAAGAAACGCCCGTATTAGCCATAGTACCTGGCGACCAAGATGTGAATGAGGTCAAACTTAGAATGGCACTTGCCGCAGAAGAGGTTGAGCCAGCTACAGATGAAGAAATTAAAACGAAATTCAAAACACATCCTGGATATGTTGGACCAGTTGGCTTAGACGGAAGTGTTAAAATCGTTGCTGACCTTCTTGTACAGGATATGGTGAATGGAGTAACTGGAGCAAACCAGGAAGACTTACATTACACAAATGTTAATGCAAAAAAAGATTTCACTGTAGATACTTATGCAGACATACGCATCGTAAAGGAAGGTGACCCTGATCCAGACAACAAAGGAGAACTTCACTTTACTAGAGGTATTGAAATCGGACATATATTTAAATTAGGCACACGTTACAGTGATGCAATGAATGCCACTGTTTTAGATAATAATGGCAGACAGACGTCAGTCATTATGGGAAGTTACGGGATTGGTGTAAGCAGACTGTTATCTGCTATTGCTGAACAGTATGCGGACGATAAAGGCCTTGTTTGGCCATCTGCCGTTGCGCCTTTTGATATACATGTTATACCTGTTCAAGTGAAAAAAGAAGAACAGATGAATTTGGCTACAGAGCTATGTCAAAAATTTGAGAAATTAGGATATTCAGTTTTAATCGACGATAGAAAAGAACGTGCAGGGGTTAAATTTACTGATGCAGAACTCATCGGGATTCCGGTACAAATCATCGTTGGGAAAAAGGCTTCCGAAAATATTGTAGAAGTGACGATAAGAAAGACAGGTGAAAGAGTCGAAACGAAAGTGGATGATATTCTTTCGACCGTTGAAATCTTGAACGCAAATCTTGAACAGAAATAGTGATATGAAAACTGAGGCATAAACTGCCTCAGTTTTCATATCCACTTTATTATTTTTGTAAGACCGAAATCTTAAGAAAGAAGGATTGAATGTGAGTTTAAGTAAAAAAGAATTATTTCAAACCCTCTTGAAACAAATTGAATATTCTCCTACTTTTGAAGAAGCTGAATGGCTTGAGGGGGGAGAAGTAGAGCAAGTTACTGTATTTAAGCAAGAACAAAAATGGCGCATTACATTAAGTCTAAATAACATCTTACCTTTCCCACTTTTTTTGTCTTTAAAAAATGCAATGAAAACATCTTTCGATGCAGTTTCAGATATTGAATTGTTTATTGTTACTGCAAACCCAGTTATTACTGAAGAAAAGACGAAACAGTACTGGAAATATGCTTGTGATCTTAGTGGGATTGATTCTCCTATTTGCAATCAAACACTCGCTGAAAATTATCCAACAATAAAAGATGAACAATGGTATTTCTTGATTGATCAGGAATTAGCTAAGGAAAAATATGAAAAAGAATTTTTACCTAAAATATCTGAAAGCTATCATCAGCTTGGTTTTCCTTCAAATTTTAAAATTTCACCTTTAATCGATACAAATGCTCATAAAAAGAAAGTTGAAGAATTTAAACTACAAAAGGAAGAAGATGACCAGCTTTTAGCAAAAGAGTACACTCGATTAGTGGAAAAAGCTGAAAAGAAAAAAGAGAAGAAAAAAGATAATAAATCAGAAGGTCCAATTAAATTGGGACGTCCGATTCCTGCTAATGAAGAAATAAAACAGATGATATCTATCGAAGAGGAAGAGAGACGTGTCACGCTTGAAGGCTACATTTTTGATTCAGAGGTAAGAGAACTTCGCTCAGGGCGAAAACTACTTATTTTCAAGATCACTGACTATTCCTCCTCTTTTTCATGTAAAAGATTTTCCAACAATGAACAAGATGAAGCAATGTTTGATCGAATGAGAACGGGAACATGGGTTAAAGTTAGGGGAAGTATTCAGGAAGATACGTTCATGCGTGATTTGGTGATGAATGTGCAGGATATAACGCAAACATACCATGCAAGTCGTAAGGATACATATCCTGAAGACAATAAAAGAGTGGAGCTTCATACGCATACAAATATGAGTCAAATGGATGCCACACCAAGCGCGACAGACCTTGTGAAACAAGCGGCGGATTGGGGCCATAAGGCAATCGCTATTACTGATCACGGCGTTGCTCAGTCTTATCCTGAAGCCCATTCAGCGGGAAACAAGCATAATGTTAAGATTATCTATGGTGTAGAAGCTAACCTTGTTGATGATGGCGTACCTATTGCCTACAATGAATCAGATGATAATTTAGACGATGCTACTTATGTTGTTTTTGATGTTGAGACAACCGGACTTTCAGCAATTTACGATAATATAATAGAACTAGCTGCTGTTAAGATGTATAAAGGAAATGTTGTCGCTGAATTCCAAGAATTTATTGATCCAGGTCATCGTTTATCAAATACCACAATCAATTTAACAGGTATCACAGATGAAATGATTCGAGGATCTAAATCAGAAAAAGATGTACTAGAGCAATTTAGAGCATTTTCAGAGGGAACACTATTGGTTGCTCATAATGCTACTTTTGATATGGGATTCTTGAATACTGCATACAAAAAACATGGAATGCCAATGTCTGATTTACCCGTCATAGATACGTTGGAATTTTCGCGTTTTATAAATCCAACGTTTAAAACGCACCGATTAAATACACTAGCTAAACGCTTTAAAGTTAATTTAGAACAGCATCATAGGGCGATTTATGATTCACAAACGACAGGACAGCTACTTTGGATTTTCGTAAAAAAAGCTAAGGCAGAATACAATATTGAGCGACACAGTGATTTGAATAAATACATGGGTGGAGGGGACGCTTATAAGAAGGCGAGACCCAATCATGTAACCATTTGGGCAAAAGATCAGGCAGGTTTGAAGAATTTATTTAAACTTATCTCTGGCTCCCTTGTCAACTACTTTTATCGGGTGCCACGTGTGCCAAGGTCTTTTCTTGATAAATACAGAGAAGGACTTATTGTTGGTTCAGGATGTGCACAAGGTGAAGTGTTCGAAGCGATGATGCAGCGTGGCTATGAAGAAGCGAAAAGGAAAGCTGACTATTATGACTATCTTGAGATTATGCCAAAAGAGGCCTATTTGGACCTAATTAATCGTGAATTGGTTAGAAACAAAGATGATTTGGAAGACATTATCGAAAACATTGTTGATTTAGGTAAAGAATTAAACAAAAAAGTCATCGCAACGGGAAATGTACATTTCATTAATCCTGAAGACGGTGTTTACAGAGATATTTTATTGGAGACACAAAATAAATCTCATGTTCGTCAACATAAAAACCCACCCGTATATTTCCGTACGACAGACGAAATGATAGAAAGTCTTTCATTCTTGGGTGATGAACGTGTAGAAGAGGTAGTCATAAAAAATCCGAATGACCTTGTAGATAGTATTGCAGATGATATTACTCCAGTAAAAGAGGATTTATATACACCGAAAATGGAAGGGTCCGAAGAAGAAATTCGGAAGATGAGTTATGATAAAGCGCATGAATTATATAGTGAAACCTTACCTGAAATCATAGAAGCCCGTATAGAAAAAGAGCTTGATAGTATTATCGGCAATGGCTTTTCAGTTATTTATCTAATCTCACAGAAACTGGTTCATAAAAGTGTAGAAGATGGTTATCTTGTAGGGTCAAGAGGTTCTGTGGGGTCCAGTTTAGTTGCTACCTTAACTGGAATTACTGAAGTTAATCCTATGCCACCCCACTATCGTTGTTTGGACTGTCAATATTCTGAGTTTTTCACTAATGGAGAATATGGATCAGGGTTTGATTTACCTGAAAAGAAATGTCCAAAATGTGAAAGTATGCTCTATAGAGATGGTCAGGATATTCCGTTTGAAACTTTTTTAGGTTTTAATGGTGACAAAGTACCCGATATTGATTTAAACTTTTCGGGAGAATATCAATCTAGAGCTCACTTGTATACAAAAGAATTATTTGGTGAAGAATATGTTTATCGAGCTGGAACAATTGGTACAATAGCAGATCGAACCGCATTTGGTTTTGTTAAAGGCTATGAACGCGATCACCAACTAACTTATCGTTCAGCTGAAGTTGATCGATTATCCAAGGGATTGACAGGCGTCAAACGCACGACTGGACAACACCCAGGAGGGATTATCGTTATCCCAGATTATATGGATGTTTATGACTTTTCGCCTATCCAATTCCCTGCGGATGATCAGGAATCTGAGTGGAAAACAACACACTTTGACTTCCATTCTATACATGACAACGTTTTGAAATTAGATATACTAGGACATGATGATCCGAGTATGATCCGTATGTTGCAAGATTTATCTGGGATGGACCCATTAGAAATACCTGTCAATGATCCTGACGTTATGAAGTTATTTAGTGGGACCGAGGTCTTGGGTGTCACAGAAGAACAAATTTTTTCAAAAACTGGTACATTAGGTGTGCCAGAGTTTGGGACACGTTTTGTTCGTCAGATGCTTGAACAAACAAAGCCAACGACCTTTGCAGAATTACTTCAGATATCAGGACTATCACACGGGACCGATGTATGGCTAGGTAATGCGGAGGAGCTTATAAGGAAGAATAATATTCCATTGTCCGAAGTTATTGGTTGTCGAGACGACATTATGATTTATCTACAACATAAGGGACTTGATGATGGTTTAGCTTTCCAGATTATGGAATACGTGAGAAAAGGTCGAGGGATACCTGACGAGTGGCAAAAGGAAATGCGTGATAAAGAGGTACCAGAATGGTATATCGCATCATGTTTGAAAATAAAGTATATGTTCCCTAAAGCGCATGCTGCCGCTTATATTTTGATGGCGCTACGCGTAGCTTATTTTAAAGTCCATCATCCTTTATACTACTATGCTGCATATTTCTCTATCAGAGCCAGTGATTTTGATTTGGAGGCTATGTCTAAAGGAAAAGAAGAAATTAAGTCACGAATGAAAGAAATTACAGATAAAGGAATGGACGCATCAACCAAAGAGAAAAATCTATTAACCGTTCTTGAAATCGCAAACGAAATGGTCGAACGTGGTTTTTCATTTAAAATGGTTGATATCGATAAATCAGATGCAAAAGACTTTTTGATAGAAGACGATGCATTAATTGCACCATTTAGAGCTGTTCCATCACTAGGAGCAAGTGTGGCTAATGCTATTGTGGAAGCGAGAAAAGAGGGACCTTTCTTATCTAAAGAAGACTTGTCTCGAAGAGGGAAAGTTTCCAAGACGGTGATGGAGTATTTGGAAACAAACCAGGCCTTAGTGGGTATGCCTGATGAAAACCAATTATCCTTATTTGATTTGTAATAAAGAAGGGGTGTAAGTTGCGCAAACTGCCCAACTATGGTATAGTATTAACGAATCGAGCGGGATAGACTGAGGAAAGAGTGAGCGAATCCGCTCACTCTTTTTCACAGCCTTTATTAAAATTAAAACAAAAGACAATATGAATTTGAGGAGTGAAGCAATATTTGAATACTGTAGAAAAAGTTAGAGAAATTTCACGACCAATCGCATCAGAACTAGGCTATGAATTGGTTGATGTAGACTATTTAAAAGAAGGTAAAAACTGGTTTTTACGACTATATATCGACAAACCAGAAGGCGTTGATCTAGATGATTGTGCTCTATTCAGTGAAAAAATTGGAGAAAGATTGGATGCTGTGGAACCAGACCCAATTCCTCATGCATATTATTTAGAAGTTTCCTCACCAGGAGCTGAAAAACCTCTTCGTACTGAAGAAGATTTAAAAAATGCAGTAGGGGAATATATCCATGTTAAATTGCATGGAGAAATTAAAGGGAATGATGCTTATGATGGCACACTTAAAGAGTGGCATGAAGACTATATCGTCATAACTATTAAAGACAAGACCAAACTCAAAGATTTAGAAATTGAAAAAAAACACATAGCTAAGGCTCGATTGGCTATCGAATTTTAAAAACACCGTTAGTCTAGAACTAAGTAAAGGATGTAAAAATATGAGTAAAGAATTAGCATCTGCTCTTGAAACCTTGGAAAAAGAAAAAGGCATTTCCAAAGAGATTGTAATTGATGCGCTAGAAGCTGCTTTAGTTTCAGCTTACAAACGTAATTATGGAACATCACAAAATGTTGAAGTAGACTTTAATGAAAAAAAAGGGTCAATCACTGTTTATCAAGTTAAAGAGGTTGTCGAAGATGTCTACGATTCTCAGCTTGAAATTAGTTTAGAAGAAGCGCGTGAGCTAAAGAAAGCGTATGAGTTAGGGGATAAAATTAAGTTTAAAGTTACCCCCAAAAACTTTGGGCGAATTGCAGCTCAAACAGCCAAGCAAGTTATTATGCAGCGAATGAGAGAAGCAGAACGTTCAATTATTTATAATGAGTACATTGAATATGAAGACGATTTGATGACAGGTACGGTAGAAAGACAAGACAACAAATTTATCTATATTAATTTAGGTAAAGTAGAGGCTGTACTATCACAACGTGATCAAATCGAGAATGAAACATATGAAACACATGATCGAATCAAGGTTTATGTTAGTAAAGTCGAGAATTCAACTAAAGGACCACAAGTTTTTGTGAGTCGTACACATCCTAATTTAATCAAACGATTATTTGAACAAGAAGTACCTGAAATTTATGACGGTATCGTAGAAGTAGTTTCGATTGCTCGGGAAGCCGGAGATCGTTCAAAAATAGCTGTTTTTTCTCGTGACGAAAATGTTGACCCTGTAGGAACTTGTGTGGGGCCTAGAGGGGCTCGTGTTCAAGCGATTGTTAATGAGTTGCACGGAGAAAACATGGATATTGTTGAATGGGATAAAGATCCAGCAGTTTATATTAAGAATGCTCTAAATCCTGCTCAAGTCGTTGATGTTCAGTTTGATGAAGATCAGCATTCCTGTATCATTGTTGTGCCAGATTATCAGTTGTCTCTGGCAATTGGTAAACGTGGGCAAAATGTACGTCTAGCAGCTAAGTTAACTGGATTCAAAATTGATATCAAGTCAGAATCCGATATGGAAGCACTGAGTAATGAGTCTGAAGAACTTAAAGATGATGCATTTTTAGAAGCGTTAAATGAAAATGATGCCGACGCGACGAATGATCTTGAATCCATTTCAGAATCACCTTCATTATTCGAAGATGATGATTCCACTGAAGTTGAACAGTATAAAGATTCAGATGTATCGGATGACTCGGATTCAACAGTATTAGCAGAAGATAGTGAAAACATGGATCGCCAGCCGGGTGAACCTGTAATGGAAACTGACTTTCAAGCAGGTCAATTAAATCCTAATCAAGCGGAAGATTTAGTTGAGTTTGCAGAAGAGAGAGACGGTATGGGTGAGGAAGAAAGCCATAAAGCGTCTATGAAGGAAGTTGAAGAAGCAACTTTTTCTGATGATGACGAAAACAGTGGTGAATAAAAGGATGTTATATAAGGTGATGGATTATGCAAAAGCGTAAGGTACCTATGAGGAAATGTGTTGTATCTGGCGAAATGAAACCAAAAAAAGAAATGGTGCGCATAGTCAGAAATAAAGAAGGGGATGTTTCAATTGACCCAACAGGAAAGAAAAACGGTCGTGGAGCATATGTTTCTTTAGACATTAAACATATTGAAAATGGAAAAAGTAGAAAAGTACTCGATCAATCTTTAAATACGCATGTCGATGATTCGTTTTACGATGAATTAGTAGAGTACATTGAGTATAAAAAAGCAAGAATGGAAATCGAAAATGAACAATAGGCAACGTACGTTAAATCTATTTGGATTAGCTCAACGCGCTGGTAAACTAGTTTCCGGCGAAGCGCTAGTTCTTCAATCTGTAAGATCGAACAAGGCGAAAATTGTCTGTCTAGCATCTGATGCCAGCAACAATACGTCAAAACAATTTTTGAATAAGTGTGAATATTATAATGTTCCTCTCGTTGTGGAATTTACTCGAGAAGAACTTTCTCACACTTTAGGGAAGGACCGGACAGTATGTGCCCTCATTGATGATGGTTTTAAGCATTCCCTTCAAAAATTGCTCTAATTAAGATTGGGAAGGTGATTATATGGGCAAGAAAAGAGTCTATGAATTCGCGAAAGAAAATAAAATGGCAAGTAAAGATGTTCTTGAGAAAGCAAAAAATGTAGGCATAAACTACAGTAGTCATATGTCTTCTATGGAAGACAAAGAAGTCGAACAACTAAAAAAAGCATTTAGCCAAAAAAGTAAATCGGCTGGTTCTCAAATGAAATCTAATAATAGTAAAAAGACAAAGCAGAACAATACAACGTCAATAAAAAAGGCCAATGAAAATAATACTGCAAGTAATAAACAAGCAGATCGGCCTAAAAAAGAGCATCAAAATAATGCTCAAACGAATAAGAACTCTAACGTAAAACAAGCATCACAAAATAAACAAACAAACAAAAATAATGAGAAGAATTCTCAACACAGTAAAGGACAAACAAATATAAATAATAAAAAAGCATCCTCACAAACAAAAAACAATCAGAAAAAAGCAACATCATCAGCAAGCACAGGTAAAGCAAATGAATTACCTAAGCGCACAACTGATGAAAAACAGAAACAGTCTTTTGAAAACAAAAGAAGACGTAGTTCTAGACAGCACAGAGGGATTCACGGTGGACCTGCTGGAGCAAGAAAACGTAAAGGTAGAAAAAACCAAAAACCTAAAGGCCCAGTAACACCACGTAAATTCAAAGAACTTCCAGAAATTTTAGAATTTACAGATGGTATGACTATAGCCGAGTTAGCTAAAAAATTACACAGAGAACCCGCAGAAATCGTGAAAAAATTATTCATGATGGGGATAATGGCTACTCAAAATCAATCGCTAGACAAAGAAACGATTGAATTACTAGCTACTGAATACGGTATTGAAACAGAAGAGAAAGTTCAAATAGATCTTACGGACTTTGACACCTTTTTTGAACAAGAACCGAATGAAGATAACTTAGTCACTCGACCAGCTACCGTTACAATTATGGGGCACGTCGACCATGGTAAAACAACGCTTCTTGACAGCCTTCGTGAAACAAAAGTAACTGAAGGAGAAGCTGGCGGAATTACTCAGCATATTGGTGCATATCAAGTTACTGAAAATGGTAAAGTTATTACATTTTTGGATACACCAGGACATGCTGCTTTCACTACTATGAGAGCGCGTGGTGCGGATGTTACCGATATTGCAATTATTGTTGTCGCTGCAGATGATGGTGTTATGCCTCAGACTGTGGAAGCAATAAATCATGCCAAAGCAGCAGAAGTTCCAATTATTGTTGCAGTAAATAAAGTAGATAAACCAGGTGCTAATCCAGACCGTGTAATGCAAGAGTTAACAGAACATGGTTTAATCCCAGAAGACTGGGGTGGCGATACAATTTTCGTTCAGATTTCAGCCTTGCTGAATAAAAACTTGGAAGATCTACTAGAAATGATTTTACTAGTTGCTGAAGTTGAGGAACTAAAAGCAGATCCAAAACGTTTAGCTATTGGTACAGTTATTGAAGCAAGATTAGACAAGTCTCAAGGTTCTATTGCGACTCTTCTAGTACAGGAGGGAACGCTACACCAAGGAGAACCTATTGTTGTAGGGAATACATTTGGACGTGTGAGAACGATGACCAATGATAAAGGTCGTCGTGTTCAAGAAGCAAAACCTTCTACACCAGTTGAAATTACTGGTTTGAATGGCACGCCTCAGGCCGGAGATCGCTTCGTTGTCTTTAAAGACGAAAAAACGGCAAGACAAGTAGGAGAAGCTAGAGCGATAGATGCAACAGAAGCACAACGTTCAGTTACAAATAAAGTCACACTTGAAAACTTATTCGATAGCTTGGAAGAAGGCGAACTGAAGTCAGTAAATGTCATTATTAAAGCCGACGTTCAAGGTTCAGCTGAAGCATTGGCTGCGAGTTTGGAGAAAATAGAAGTTGAAGGTGTTAAAATTGATATCATTCACACAGGCGTGGGAGCCATTAATGAAAGTGATGTCACACTAGCATCTGCAAGTTCAGCTATCATTATTGGTTTCAACGTGCGTCCTACGGTCCAAGCTAAAGAAAGTGCAAGCCGTGAAGAAGTAGATATTAGAACGCATCAAGTTATATATAATGCGATTGATGAAATCGAAGCAGCAATGACAGGCATGCTTGATCCAGAGTACGAAGAGCAAGTTACTGGTCAAGTCACTGTTCGTGAGACTTATGCAGTTTCCAAAGTTGGAACAATTGCAGGTTGTTTCGTAACAGATGGTGTTATCAAACGTAATAGTTCGATAAGACTTATCAGAAATGGAGTAGTTATACATGAAGGTGAGCTTTCAAGTTTGAAACGCTTCAAAGATGATGCTAAAGAAGTAAGAAATGGCTATGAATGTGGATTAACAATTGAAAAATACAATGATATCGAAGTAGATGACGTTATTGAAGCATTTGAAATGGTAGAAATTAAAAAATAAGAATAATATCTTAAGGATAGGTGAATAATGTGCCTAACTATAGAGTAGGTCGAGTTTCGCAGGAAATACAAAAAGAAGTAACAGATATATTACTCAAGCGTGTGCGTGATCCGCGAGTAGAAGGTGTGACAGTAACGGGTGTTGATGTCACAGGAGATCTACAACAAGCAACTGTTTTTTACAGTACATTGTCTGATGATAAAGATAGCATCAGTGAGACACAGAGAGGGCTTGTAAAAGCGACTGGTCTAATAAAAAAAGAACTGGGTAGTCGACTCTCTCTTTATAAAACACCAGAATTAACATTTGCCCGTGACGAATCTGTTGCCTATGGTAGTAGAATTGATCAGTTATTAAATAAATTAAAAGAAGAGTAAGACGAATAAGTCTACACGTAAGATTTGAAGTCGTTTTTCTTGAGATAAGAAAAGAGGAGAATCTTTGTTTATTGAACATAGATTCTCTTTTCTTTTGTAAAAATTCAAATTGAAATAGAATGAGGGGTTTCAATGGAAGGTCTAATACCTGTATGGAAAGAAAGAGGGATGACTAGTCACGACTGTGTTTTTAAATTAAGAAAAATACTCAGAATGAAAAAAATAGGACACTCTGGCACGTTAGATCCTGACGTTGACGGTGTATTGCCTGTAGCCATAGGAAAAGCAACGAAAGTCATTGAATACATGATGGATTCACAGAAAACATATACTGGAGAAATTACTATCGGATTCTCCACGACGACGGAAGATAGTTCAGGAGAAATCGTTGAACGAAAAACTATAATCAAAACAATTAGTGAAAAAGATATCGATAGCGCAATATCCAATTTCATAGGTACCATTAAACAAACACCACCGATGTATTCTGCAGTAAAGATAGATGGAAAAAAATTATACGAATATGCTAGAGAAGGTAAAGTTATAGATAGACCTTCCAGAGAGGCTATGATTTATTCATTTGTCCGCACTTCAAAATTAACAATAAATGAGAATGATAAAACATTATCCTTTTCTTTTAAAGTGGTTTGCGGAAAAGGAACCTATGTTAGAACATTAGCTGTAGATGTAGGAAGGTATCTTGGTTATCCCTCGCATATGTCTGATCTAACTAGAGAAGCAAGCAGTGGCTTCGTACGTGAAGAAGCTTTTACACTGGCTGAACTGCAGGAACTTATGGATCAAGAAAAAATAGAAAAAGCTCTTTTACCATTAGAGAGGGCGCTAAAAAAACTCCCCAGATATGATTTATCTGAAGCTGAGTATTTGAAGGTTAAGAATGGAAGTTTATTGACACGTAAACAGTATATGAAAGAAGTAGAAGAGCAAATTGTTTTTTATTATTCTGATTTAGCAGTGGCTATATACAGAATTCATCCTAGAAAAACGGATTATATAAAACCCGCAAAGGTTTTACGAAATGAATTGGTGGTATAAAAATGATTATTAAAAAAATTCATCATCCTTATACAAAGGAAGATATAATCAACGAAAAAATAGTTTTGGTATTGGGTTTTTTTGATGGTGTGCATAAGGGACATCAAGCTGTTATAAGTAAAGGTGTAGAAATAGCCAAAAATAAAGGGTTAAAATGTGCTGTCATGACATTTAATCGTCATCCGGCATTCGTGTACCGACGCTTTGACCCGGATAAGCATACTTATCTGACCCCGCTTGAACGAAAAGAAGAAGTAATAAGGGATTTAAATGTTGACATTCTTTACGAAGTTGATTTTACTGCACGATTCGGTCAACTGTCTCCTCAAGACTTTGTGGATCAATATATCGTAGATTGGCATGCTGAAGTTGTCGTTGCAGGGTTTGATTATACTTATGGTAAAGCAGCTGAAGCAAATATGAATACAATGGCTACCTATGCAAAAAAACGTTTTGAAATAGTCAAGGTTGAAAAAAAGGTTGACGCTGAAGAAAAAATAAGTTCTACTCGAATACGCACTTATATAAGTGAAGGCGATATAACTCAGGCAAATAAACTACTTGGCTATATATATGAAACAAGTGGATTTGTCGTTCATGGAGATGCTAGAGGTAGAGAACTGGGGTATCCAACAGCTAATATACACCCCGATCCTTATGTTACAATCCCTAGAAAAGGTGTTTATGCCGTGAAGTTTTGGGTAGATGGAGAATGGCTTGATGGTATGGCATCGATTGGTTACAATCCTACATTTGGTGATCGTCCGAACTATTCCATTGAAGTCCATGTCTTTGATTACAAAGAAGACATATACGGTGAAGATGTTAAAATAAAATGGGTAGATTACTTACGAGATGAAATTAAGTTTGATTCTGTTGAAGAATTAATCAAAAAATTAAAGCAGGACGAACATGATATTAGAGAAATTTTATCAAAGGTCAAAATAAATCAGATATAATTGTTGACAGTAATCATTAGATTTGTTAAATTATAATTGTGTTAGCACTCGTGATATTAGAGTGCTAAAAGCAAGAAAGATTTATATGCATTGAGTATTGTTAATTATTGCCTTACTTACTGCAAGTCTCTAATGATGCATAGTGCATCAGGGAGTGATTACACATGTTAACGAAGAGACAATTGATTATTCTAGACGCTCTTATTCGGCTAAATACATCAACAGGTAATCCGATTGGTTCTAAAACTATAATGAACAATACCGATATAAAGGCTAGTTCAGCAACAATCAGAAATGAATTAAGTGAACTGGAAAAAATGGGTTTTATAAAGAAGACGCACTCGTCGTCTGGAAGAATCCCTTCACTTAAAGGCTATCGCTTTTACATCGATCATCTTATGAAACCTCAAGAGGTGACACAAGATACATTGAATAGCATTAATGCTGTTTTGGGAACTCACGTACAGCAAATGGACGATATCATGCATCAGTCAGCTCAGTTGTTATCCGAGCTAACGCAATATACTGCAATTGTATTAGGTCCAAAAGCAGAAACAAGCCGTTTGACCGGTTTTAAATTGCTTTCTTTAAATGCAAATCATGTAATGGCAATCATTCAAACTGATAAGGGTACAATTGAAAACAAAGTATTTCGTATGCCTAAAAACATAAATGAATCAGACTTAGTTAAAGTGACAAACATTTTCAATCAGCACTTAGTTGGTCACACATTAATTGAAGTGGTTCAGAAACTGCAGCGAGATATTCCACTTTTGATAAGAAAATATGCATCCAATGCTACAGAAATGTTCTTATCAATTGAGTCAGTCTTCAAAGAATCAACGGAGTCAAGACATCATATATCTGGCAAATTAAATATTCTTGATTTTTCTGAAAATATCGATACAAAAAAATTGAAATCATTATATACGATGCTAGATAATAGTGGAGATTTGTATTCCTTAATCGATCAAATTAATGATGGATTTGTTGTTAAAATAGGTGATGAAATTAATCATAATCTATTGAATGAATTTAGTTTGATTACTACAACTTATAGTGTAAGTAATTATGGTAAAGGTGCCATCGCTATTCTTGGTCCTACAAGTATGGCATATGGAGAAACATTTGGTGTGCTCGATGTGTTTAGAAAACAGTTAACACGTACGTTACTGGAATATTATTTAGAATAATCAGGAAATGAGGAAGAGTTTTGAAAGATAATAATCACGAGCAAGAAGAAACAAAGAAAAAAGTCGATGGAGAAATCATTGACGAAAAAATGGTGGACGCTGAAAAAGCAACAGATGATTCAGCTAACTCCTCTGACGAAGAGACTTCTGAACTTAATAAAGTCCACGAAGAATTAGATGAAGTAACGGACCGATATTTAAGATTACAAGCTGAATTATCTAATATTCGTAAACGTCAAGAACGCGAGCGACAAGATCTTATACGCTATCGTGCACAGTCATTAGCTAAAGAACTTATTCCAGCAATTGACAATCTGGAAAGAGCATTAACGATAGAAACGGATACTGAAGCTTCTGAAAATCTTAAAAAAGGAATTGAAATGGTTCATAATAGCTTCCTTCAAGGTTTCAATAAAGAAGGGATTGAAGTTATAAATCCATTAGGTGAAACATTTGATCCTAACTTCCATGAAGCTTATACACAAGTGCCTGCTGAAGAAGGGCAAAAGAGTAATGAAGTCGCACAAGTTTTTGAAAAAGGTTATAAATTGCATGAGCGTGTTTTACGCGCAGCAAAAGTAGCAGTAACAATATAAAATATTATAAGTAAAGGTGAGATAAATTATGGCAAAGATTATTGGTATTGACTTAGGTACAACAAACTCAGCAGTTTCAGTTTTAGAGGGTGGAGAAGCAAAAATCATCCCTAATAAAGAAGGGAACCGTACAACACCATCTGTTGTCTCATTCAAAAATGATGAGATTCAAGTTGGAGAAGTAGCTAAACGACAAGCGATCACAAATCCAGATACTGTTGCATCCATTAAACGTCATATGGGTGAAGACTTTAGTGTAGATGTAGAAGGTAAAGATTATTCACCACAACAAATATCAGCTTTCATTTTACAACACATAAAAGAGTACGCTGAAGATTATTTAGGTGAAAAAGTAACTAACGCAGTTATCACTGTGCCAGCATACTTTAACGACTCTCAGCGTCAAGCAACAAAAGATGCAGGTAAAATCGCAGGTCTTGAAGTTGACCGTATTGTTAATGAGCCAACAGCAGCTTCTCTTGCTTATGGTTTAGACAAAGTAGATAAAGATGAAAAAATTCTTGTATTTGACTTAGGTGGCGGTACTTTCGACGTATCTATCCTTGAACTTGGTGATGGTGTATTTGAAGTTATGTCTACTGCAGGTGATAACAACCTTGGTGGAGATGACTTTGATAACAAAATCATTGATTGTCTTGTAGCTGAATTCAAGAAAGAAAATGGCGTAGATTTATCTAAAGATAAAATGGCTGTTCAAAGATTGAAAGATGCTGCTGAAAAAGCTAAAAAAGATTTGTCAGGTGTTTCTCAAACACAAATCAGTCTGCCATTTATTAGTGCTGGAGAATCTGGTCCACTTCACTTGGAAATCACTTTAACTCGTGCAAAATTTGATGAAATTACAGATAGCTTAGTAGAACGTACTAAAAAACCTGTTCGTCAAGCGTTGAAAGATGCTGGCTTATCTCAATCAGATATTGATGAAGTCATCTTAGTAGGTGGGTCTACACGTATACCATCTGTTGTTGATGCAGTTAAAAAAGAAACAGGGAAAGAACCAAATCGCTCTGTAAACCCTGATGAAGTTGTTGCAATGGGTGCTGCTATTCAAGGTGGCGTAATTTCAGGTGACGTTAAAGACATCGTTTTACTTGACGTAACTCCATTATCATTAGGTATTGAAACAATGGGCGGCGTGTTCACTAAATTAATCGACCGTAACACGACAATTCCAACAAGTAAGTCACAAGTATTCTCAACAGCCGCTGATAATCAACCAGCAGTTGATGTACACGTCCTACAGGGTGAGCGTCCAATGGCTAAAGATAATAAAACGCTTGGTCGTTTCCAATTAACGGACATTCCACCAGCACCACGTGGCGTACCACAAATTGAAGTATCATTTGATATTGATAAAAATGGTATCGTAAATGTGTCTGCTAAAGACTTAGGTACAGGTAAAGAACAAAAAATTACAATTAAATCATCTTCTGGCTTATCCGATGAAGACATAGAGCGTATGGTTAAAGAAGCTGAAGAAAATGCTGAAGCGGATAAAGAGCGTAAAGAAGAAGTAGAATTGCGTAACGAAGCGGATCAGTTAGTTTTCCAAATCGACAAAACATTGAAAGAACTAGAAGGTAAAGTTGATGAAGCAGATGTTAAGAAAGCTGAAGAAGCACGTGATGAGCTGAAATCAGCCTTAGAAAATGATGATACTGATGAAATCAAAGCAAAACGAGACGCATTAAACGAAATCGTTCAAGAAATGTCAGTGAAGTTATATGAACAAGCAGCTGCTCAGCAAGAACAAGCTGACGGAGCAGAAAATGGCGAAGCAGATGGTTCTTCAGATGATGTTGTAGATGCAGACTTTGAAGAAGTAGATGACGAAGAATAATAACTGTTATTTAAGCGTCCGTTTATTTCTATGAAAAACCAATTTTAACTGACTAAAAAACTGATTGTTTTAAAAAAATTAGTCGAGTTTTCCGTCAGATGGATAATCTTTTTCGTAGGAATTTATGCTTAGATTACTGAACAATTTATATCTATATTAAATAATTTTTATAAACACTGATATCCAAAAAGAGGAAAGCACTTTTCTTGTTTTTCAACAGGTGCTTTCTTTCTTTTTGATATACATCTCTTCGTTTATAACTGAGCATAACGAAATGAAATGATATTTGTGATTACAATGATGGAGGAATACTATGGCTGAGAAAGAAGACTTTTATAATCTGCTAGGTGTATCTAAGGATGCTTCGCAAGAAGAAATAAAAAAAGCTTACCGAAAGCTTTCTAAAAAATATCATCCAGACATCAATAAAGAAGCTAACGCTGAAGATAAATTTAAAAAAATATCTGAAGCATATGAAGTGTTAAGTGATAAACAAAAACGTAGTGCCTATGATCAGTACGGTCACGCTTCTACAGATCCAAACTTTGGAGCTGGTGGAGGATTCGGCGGCGGTGCTGGCGGCGGATTTGGCGGTAGCGGATTTGAAGATATTTTCGACCAGTTCTTTGGCGGAGGCGGAAGACGCAGAAATCCAAACGGACCAAGACAGGGTGAAGATTTACAGTATGTCATGGACTTGGAGTTTGAAGAAGCAATATTTGGAAAAGAAACAGAAATCCGATACAAGCGCGAAGAAGAATGTGACAATTGTGATGGAAGTGGAGCTAAGCCTGGAACAAGCCCGCAAACATGTTCAACATGTCAAGGTTCTGGAGCCGTAAATGCGGAAAGAAACACTCCTTTCGGTCGTGTAATGACACAACAAGTTTGTCCGACATGTAAGGGAACAGGTAAAGAAATTAAAGAAAAATGTTCCGTTTGTCATGGTGAAGGTCATAACAAACAACAGCATTCTGTCAATGTTACTGTACCGGCTGGGGTAGAAGATGGTAACCAGATGCGTCTGCAAAATCAAGGAGATGCAGGCGAAAACGGTGGCCCTTACGGCGATCTTTACGTTATTTTCAGAGTGAAAGCGTCGAAAACGTTTGATCGTAGAGGATCAGAAATTTACTATGAATTACCTATAAATATGGTCCAAGCAACATTAGGGGATGAATTACAAGTACCTACCGTTCATGGAAAAGTTAAATTTAAAATCCCTGCAGGAACGCAACCAGGTACCACGTTCCGTTTAAGAGGTAAAGGTGCACCAAGACTCCGAGGTTCGGGTAACGGGGACCAACAGATTAAAGTAAAAGTTGTTATTCCTGATAGTCTTACGGAAAGTCAGGCAGAACATCTAAGAGAGTTTGCTCAAGCAGGCGATTATGACGAAGTAGTGGAACAGGGAGACAGCTCTTTCTTTTCAAAAGTCAAAGATGCTTTCAAAGATAAACGCTAAAAAAATAAAACAAGAGAAGAGTGACTCCAATTTGAAGTCCTCTTCTCTTTGTCTTTATAAACATATAAGTTATCATGCTGAGGATATGTACAACCGAAAATGACTTAAGTAGGAGTAACCATTACTTTTTAATCATGTTAAAGTAATTGTACTCTGGTTCAATCGTTGGTATAATAATAAAGAATGTTTTTAGAGGAATGAGGAACTATATAAATGGATAAAAAACAAGCTAGAGAAAGACAAAAACAAATTCGAAACTTTTCTATTATCGCACATATCGATCATGGGAAATCTACCCTTGCTGATCGTATACTTCAGTTGACCCATACCGTTGCTGACCGTGAAATGCAGGAGCAATTACTTGATTCAATGGATTTGGAACGTGAACGTGGTATAACGATAAAATTAAATACAGTTGAAGTCGTTTATGAATCTAAAAATGGAGAAACATATATCCTTCATCTTATTGATACACCCGGACATGTGGACTTTACGTATGAAGTTTCTAGAAGTCTCGCTGCTTGTGAGGGAGCGGTGCTTGTTGTAGACGCCGCACAAGGAGTCGAAGCCCAAACACTTGCTAATGTTTATTTAGCATTGGATAATGACTTAGAAATCTTACCAGTAATCAATAAAATTGACTTACCTTCTGCTGACCCTGAACGTGTTCGAAATGAGGTCGAAGAGGTTATTGGACTAGATGCCAGTGATGCCGTCCTTACAAGCGCTAAAACAGGCGTAGGAATTGAAGATATCTTAGAACAGATTGTCGAAAATGTCCCTGCTCCAGAAGGTGATATTGATAATCCTTTAAAGGCAATGATATTTGACTCTGCTTATGATCCATATAGAGGTGTCGTTTTAAGTATTCGCTTGATGGATGGTGTACTAAAAAAAGGTGACACAATTAAATTAATGAGTAACGATAAAACATTTGAGGTTACTGAAATTGGTGTGTTTTCTCCAAAGCCAGTTGAACGAGACTACTTAATGGTAGGAGATGTTGGCTATCTTACAGCGAATATTAAGACTGTTCGTGACGCGCGAGTCGGAGATACAGTTACTTTAGCTAAAAATCCTACAGATAAAGCCTTACCAGGGTATCGTAGTATGAATCCTATGGTTTTTTGTGGAATGTATCCAACAGATTCTTCAAAGTATGTAGACTTAAGAGAGGCGCTTGAACGTTTACAATTAAACGATGCCGCCTTGCAATATGAAGCAGAAACTTCGCAAGCACTAGGATTTGGTTTCCGCTGTGGCTTTTTAGGTATGCTTCATATGGATGTTGTTCAAGAACGTTTGGAAAGAGAATTTAACTTAGATCTAATCACTACTGCGCCATCAGTTATCTATAGAATCAATAAAACTGATGAAGAGACATTAATGGTTTCCAATCCTTCTGAAATGCCAGAACCTCAAGAAGTTGAAACAATCGAGGAACCTTATGTGAAAGCAACAATTACTGTCCCTAATGATTATGTTGGTGCAGTTATGGAAATTTCTCAACGTAAACGTGGCGAATTTCTCACAATGGAATATTTGGATGATGTTAGAGTAAATGTCGTTTACAATATTCCACTTTCCGAAATTGTATATGACTTCTTTGATCGATTGAAATCGAGCACAAAAGGATACGCTTCTCTTGATTATAGTGAATCAGGTTATCGCCAGAGTAATCTTGTGAAAATGGATATTATGATTCATGGTGAAAGAGTTGATGCATTGAGCTTTATCGTTCACAAAGAGTTTTCATACGAACGTGGACGAGCTGTTGTAGAACAATTGAAAAAAACAATCCCGAGACAACAATTCGAGATCCCGATACAAGCAACCATTGGACAGAGCATTGTTGCGCGTTCAACCGTTAAAGCGTATCGTAAAGACGTTACAGCTAAATTATATGGTGGTGACGTCACACGACGTCAGAAACTTCTGAAGAAACAAAAAGCTGGTAAGAAACGTATGAAGAATGTGGGAAATGTAGAAATTCCACAAGAAGCTTTCATGGCCGTTTTGGACTTGGATGAAGATTAAACGTTGACTTAATAATCAGTTAATAAAGAAAATTTAATAAAAAACTTCCATCATTTTGTCATTATAAAATAGTGTATGCTGGAAGTTTTTTATTATTTTAGATTAATTTGTACATTGATTATAACTTTTCATCTTTTTATGTGATTTCTGCCTAAGGGTAAAGAATTAATATAATCTATGATATAATGGAGTGGAAAAACGATGAAAGTGGGAATGCAATTAAATGGATAGTGATAATATAAGGAGTATCATCATATTAGCAGCACTTGTTTTTTTATCTGCTTATTTTTCATCTTCAGAAACAGCTTTTACTTCAGCAAATAGGATAAGATTGCGGAATGAAGCTGAAAAAGGTGATAAACGCTCTCAAAAAACATTAAAGTTAGCTGAAAATTTTGATTCTGTTCTATCAACTATATTGATTGGAAATAACATCGTCAATATTGGAATGTCAGCCATGGCGACCTTGCTATTTGTTAGCTGGTTTCCAGTATATGGCCCGACAATCGCAACTGTCGTCATGACAATCATTATTCTTATTTTTGGAGAAATCACTCCTAAGTCAATAGCTAAGGCTAAAAGTGAAACTTTTGCCAAGGCATCGACACCCTATATCTATTTTTTAATGACGATTTTCAAACCCGTTTTATGGATATTAAAAAAATGGAAAGTAATGCTTGATAGAATTTTTCATTTAGATGAAATAGAAATTATTAGTGAAGATGAATTATTATCGATTGTAGATGAGGCTGAAAGTGGTGGAAGCATTGAAGACCATGAGAGTCAATTAGTTAAATCAGCTATCGAATTCGATGACTTGGAAGTATCAACAATTCTTACTCCTCGTGTAGACGTTGTAAGTACTGAATTGGACTCAACAGATCAAGAAATCGAAGAACTTTTTATGACACATAATTATTCACGATTGATTATCTATGAGGAATCAATTGACAATGTCGTGGGTGTACTTCATGAAAAAGACTTCAACAGATATTTAAGATCGAAAGAGAATAAGAATTATGGGAACTCCTTACTCTCAGTAGTAAAAGACGTTATATTTGTGCCACCAGTAATGAATCTTTCAAGACTACTTAGATACATGCAGCAAAGTAAAACGCATATGGCAATTGTTGCTGACGAACATGGTGGGACAATTGGGATTGCAACTATGGAGGATGCCCTAGAAGAACTTGTTGGTGAAATTTGGGATGAATCAGATATTATAGATGAAGAAGTCATTGAATTAAAAGCAGGAAAGCGATATAAAATTAAAGGAACAGCTAGTCTGGAAAAAATATTTGAATTGTTTGGATTATCAGAGCATGAAAAATATGTATCAAACTCAGTTAGTGGTTTTGTTATAGAGGAATTAGGGCAGTTTCCCCAAGTAGGAGATTCCTTTAAATACTATAATATGAAAGTTTCTGTAACAGCTGTTAGAAATAGACGTGTACTTGAGGTTCAGATCGATTATCTACCATCTGACATAAAAGAAGGTTAAGAAATATAATAGATTGAATGTTTAAAACGATAACCTTAGCAGAGAGTAGAAACCCCTGTTTATAAAGATGAAAAGGGGAAATAAGAGTAGATAATAGATAGCGCGCTATGTTAGACTATAGGAGGAGATTCAATGTCTGATGACTTATCAAGATATATGGATAATGAATTAAAGACAATGTTACCTAATTTTAAATGGAAAATAGTTAAAGATAGTAAAAAGAAGTTAGTGGAATTATTTTTAACGTTTAGTGTAAAAGCAGATGAATCTGTTCAAGTTCAAGATATGTTAGGAAAAAATAATAAACCTGGCAATGTTCAACTTGAGGATGTCATATGTTTTTATGATCCTGCGTATAGCCACGTCAAACCACAAAATTATCTCGCTTCTTTTTCAATGGATAGCTTTGCCGGTATTGATAAAGGCTACGTGGATGCCATCCTTAGAAAATTAAATTATACAACAAAAAAAGGTGAAGTCGAATTAAATGAGTTTTTAAACAATGATTTCACGGATTCTTTCACATTAACATGGCAAAACAAGAATTTAGAGAACATGGTGGACACAATGAAAAAAGCTAGACGCTATAGCGAGGAAAAGTTAATGTTTGACCCAGATGGTGAAGAATCATTTTTTGAAAAGCTAAAAAAGGATGATACAGATGACGGAGTGGAAAGAATTTAGTGTAGCAGTAAACAACGAAGCTAAAGAAGCGATATCTTCTATATTTATGGAGCTCGGCTCATCAGGCGTATCGATTAGTGACCGTAATGATTTTTTGAATCTGCCAGAATATGGTAAAGACACACTTTGGGAGCTTAATGAGGAAGACTTTCCCACAAATGGTGTTATTATTAAAGGATATTTCAATGAATTTGATGATTTAGATGGAATCAAATTAAAGTTAACACATAAAATTAGTCAATTAAGTGAATTTGGTATTAATATCGAACATTTAACTATTGCGGTTACCGATGTTAAGGAAGAAGAGTGGTCAACGGCTTGGAAAAAGTACTACCATCCTGTAAATGTCACACGTTTTTTAACTATCGTTCCCCAATGGGAAAGCTACGAGAGGAAATTTTCAGATGAACGTATTGCTTATCTCGATCCGGGCTTGGCATTTGGGACAGGGACACATCCAACAACACAATTATGCGTTCAAGCCTTGGAGACGTGTGTTTTTCCTGAAGCAACACTTTTTGATGTAGGAACAGGTTCAGGTATTTTAGCTATTGCTGCGCACTTATTTGGAACAAAGAAAGTTAAAGCCTACGATTTAGATGAAGTTGCTGTAAAATCTGCTAGAGACAACATAAAGTTGAATAAACTAGAGTCAAAAATAGATGTCAAAGCTAATAATTTATTGAAAGATGTCAATGATGAAGCAGATATTATTGTGGCGAATATCCTGACAGAGGTTATCTTGCCTTTTATCCCTGATGCCTACAATCACTTGAAAGATGATGGGTATTTTATTACTTCTGGTATTATATTAGATAAAAAAGATAAAGTTGTTGAAACTTTGATCGAAAATGATTTTGAAATTATTCAAATCAATCAGATGAAAGATTGGATAGCTATTATCTCTAAAAAAATGAAAAAGGAAGAGTGAGTGTAATGAAAAAAATGGAGAAATATATTGATCACACATTGTTAAAACCTGAATCAACAGATATGGATGTACAAAAGGTCTGTTTAGATGCAAAAAAATATAATTTTAAATCTGTCTGTATTAATCCAGGATGGGTTAAATATACAGCACATTTATTAGAAGGATCTGATGTAGAAACATGTACAGTTATTGGTTTCCCATTAGGAGCAAATACTTCTAAAGTAAAAGCATTTGAAGCGAAGCAAGCAGTCAAAGAAGGCGCAACTGAAGTTGATATGGTTATCAATATTGGCGCTCTTAAGAGTGAAGATTACGGACTTGTATATGATGACATCAAAGCAGTTGTTGATGCGGTTGAAGAAAAGGCATTAGTTAAAGTGATTATTGAAGCGTGTCTTTTAAATGAACATGAAAAAGTAAGAGCTTGTGAAGCAGCTAAAAGAGCAGGTGCTGACTTTGTTAAAACATCAACTGGATTCTCAACAGGTGGCGCAACACTTGAAGATGTTAAATTGATGCGTAAAACAGTTGGGGAAGATATGGGCGTTAAAGCTTCAGGAGGCGTTCGTTCTATCGAAGATGCAAAAGCAATGATCGAAGCAGGCGCTACTCGTATTGGAACATCAAATGGTGTCGCAATCGTTGAAGGAAGCGAAGCAACAGAAGATTATTAAATTTAAAAGCCTATCTTGAAGTAAAAGCATAAAAGTTTTATAATGAATAAATAAGTAACCAGCACTCCTATAAAAGTGCTGGTTTTCTTGTAAAAAAGTTACTTCATCAGTAATAACCCTAAAGAATGAAGGTGATACCTATGCCACAAAGTAAAGATTATACGCCACAGGAAGTTATTGCACTTTGCCTGACGTATATGACCATTGAACATGTTAATTTTGTAAAGAAAGCATATGATCTAGCCGACAAAGCTCATAAAGGTCAAATGCGAAAATCAGGGGAAGAATATATTATGCATCCGGTGCAGGTTGCAGGTATATTAGCTGAACTAAAAATGGACCCTGTAACTGTTGCAACGGGCTTTTTACATGACGTAGTAGAAGATACTGAATATACGTATAATCAATTAGCAGAAATATTTACACCAGAAGTTGCGGACCTCGTTGATGGTGTAACTAAATTAGGGAAAATTAAATTTAAATCCAAACAAGAGCACCAGGCTGAAAACCATAGAAAAATGCTTTTAGCCATGGCTCAAGATGTTCGTGTGATTCTTGTAAAACTTGCTGACAGGGTTCATAACATGCGAACGTTAAAGCATCATCGACCAGAGAAACAACGCGATATAGCTAAAGAAACATTAGATATTTATGCACCATTAGCTGACCGCTTGGGTATCAATCGGATAAAATGGGAACTTGAGGATACATCATTAAGATATATAAATCCACAGCAATATTACCGTATTGTTCATCTCATGAATGCAAGACGTGAAGATAGAGAGCGTTATATTGATGACGCTAAGACTGCAATCAATAAATCTGTCAATGAATTAGAAATCGAAGCTCAAATAACCGGAAGACCTAAACATATTTATTCAATTTACAAAAAGATGAAAAATCAGAAAAAACAGTTCAATGAAATATATGACTTGTTGGCTATTCGTATTATTGTAAATTCAATAAAAGACTGCTATGCAGTATTAGGTGCAATCCATACGAGATGGAAACCGATGCCGGGGCGATTCAAAGATTACATTGCAATGCCAAAAGCTAATATGTATCAATCTCTTCACACAACTGTGTTAGGGCCCAATGCAACGCCTTTAGAAGTTCAAATTAGAACAGTTAAAATGCACGAAATTGCTGAATATGGGGTAGCGGCACACTGGGCATATAAAGAGGGAATGACTCAAAAAATCGATAAGGACGAGTTGAGTGAACATATCTCATGGTTCCGAGACATATTGGAACTTCAAAGTGAGTCCCGTGATGCTAGTGACTTTATGGATTCAATTAAACAAGATATTTTTAAAGATAAAGTGTATGTATTTAGTCCAAAAGGCGACGTTATGGAACTACCAAGCGAATCCAGCACATTAGATTTTGCTTACCACGTCCATACTGAAGTAGGGAATAAGGCGATGGGAGCAAAAGTTAATGGAAAAATTGTCCCATTGAATTATAAATTGAAAACAGGTGACATTGTTGAAATGCTCACTTCAGCAAATTCATTTGGGCCAAGTAGAGATTGGCTTAACTATGTAAATACGTCGAAGGCAAAAAATAAAATTAAACGTTTTTTTAAAACACAAGAAAAGGAACAAAATATCGATCGCGGTAAAGAGATACTTGAAAAAATACTATTAGAAATGGAATTTAATCCTAAAGAAATATTGAAAAAGGATAAATTGAAAAAAACTGCGGACCGATTCAATTTCCAAACAATTGATGATTTGTATGCAGGTATTGGTTACGGCGAAGTAAAGAGTGTTACGGTAGTTAACCATCTTACAGAAAAAGAGCGACGCGACCGTGAGAAGGAAACCTATCAATTAGATGAAACGACAAGTAATATTGAATTAAATAATAAGAGTGAGCCTGAACGAATGAAAATACGTCACGAAGGTGGCGTCGTTATCCAGGGAGCTGATAACTTATTGGTTCGTTTGAGTAAGTGTTGTAATCCTGTACCGGGAGATAAAATTGTCGGCTATATAACAAGGGGGCGCGGGGTATCAATTCACAGAAAAGATTGCCCTAACTTATACTCTTCAGACGGTAACGAAGAACGCTTAATAGAGGTTGAGTGGGAATCTACTAAAGACAGTAAAAGCAAGGATTATAATGCCGAAGTACAAGTAGAAGGCTATGATCGCAGTGGATTCTTGAATGAAATTCTTCAAGTTATTAATTCTCAGACAAATAAACTCAGTAATATAAATGGTCGTGTAGATAAAAATGGGACAGCGATTATTAAATTTACAATCGCTATACAAAACCTTAAAGAACTCGAACAGATTGTTGATAAAGTTAAAACTGTTCCCGATGTTTATTCCGTTAAACGGATAACAACGTAAATTCTATAATTACTAGGAGGAATAAGTAGTGAGAGCAGTGATCCAGCGTGCAAAAGAAGCGGAAGTACGAGTAGCTAACAAAGTAGTAGGAACTATAGGAGCTGGGCTAGTTGTCTTTGTTGGTGTAGAAGATGAAGATAAAGAACAGGATGTCGCATATCTCGTTAAAAAGATTAGCAAATTACGCATCTTTGAAGATGATGATAATAAAATGAATTTATCTGTGCAGGATGTGAAGGGTGAAATATTGTCTATATCCCAATTCACTTTACATGCGGACACCAGAAAAGGTAATCGGCCAAGTTTTACTGGAGCGGCTAAGACGGACTATGCAAAAGATTTGTACAATCGCTTGAATAACTTACTGGAAATAGAAGGTATTCATGTAGAAACAGGACAATTTGGTGAGCATATGGAAGTGGATTTCATTAACGATGGCCCCGTAACTATATTGATTGATTCAAAGAATAAATAAAAAATAAAATAAACAATCGATTTTTATTGTTTCAAATGTTAAACAATACTCAAACAAGGTAGAAAGCTACTGAACTCCAAACGTTAGAGTAAAATAGCCAAATTTGTTATTAATAGTCGTGTGGGGGGGTCTATAGGAACTCACTTGCACGATTTTTTCGTTTTAACCTGAACAGTTTTAAAGCAATTTTTTAATTAAGTCGCTAACTTTTTAATATCGTTAAATGCAGAAAAAATAAAAGACCGAAAAATAGAAAAGCAAAAGGAAAAGATAAAGGTATTATTGGGCAAAGTGTTTTAAGATATAAAAACAATACTCAAAAGTAGTATTGTTAGAAAAGAATATAAAGAAGGTTACACCTTATACTTGATTTCAGAGTTTAATATGGGAACTAAAGAAGCCGGAGAATTTGCACTAGCGTTCTTTACTTGAGTATTGTGATTGTGTAGATAATATAAATGAAGCAGTAGTCATGCTAGAAAAGGATAACAAATGTTTGCTATTAAAATATGTCCGTTTACTGGTTCAATTGCGTAACAGCAAGCAAGTAATACTAACTATAAAAAAACTGACTGGAATAAGTTAAGTAAAATACAAAACTTATTCCAGTCAGTTGACTGCAAAATGGTGACTTAAAATGTATTAGAATGCATCAACCATGCTATTTTTTGACAATTATTGTTGTGAGAAGTAGAGATCAAGTGCACTATATACAGCACTTGCAACAGATGATTGATATGCGTGTGTATTAACTACGTTTATATCATGATCATTGTTTAAATAGCCTAATTCCAACAATACAGATGGTCGTGTGTTTTGACGTAAGACTTGATAGTTTCCGTGTCTTACACCATTATTACTCAGCGGTACGCTAGCTGTTAGTTGGTTATTAATTACCTCAGCAAGATTTTTTTCACTCTCTGAATAGTAATAAGTAGTTGTTCCTGACACCGTATTGGCTACTTGGACAGCATCATAATGTAAACTTATAAAGGCATCTGCATTTGCCCGGTGTGCGTAATACACTCTATCATTTAGCGAAATAAATTCATCAGTGTTTCTTGTCATAATGACATTGGCACCAGATTTTTCTAGTTGATCTGACAATAATTGTGCCGTGTTTAAAGTGATATCCTTCTCAAGAAATCCACTTGATGCAACTGCACCTGGATCATACCCACCATGACCGGGGTCTATTACAATGGTTGCTTCAGCTAACGTTGTTGCGTAATGAGTCGTGGATGTATCTTCTAGTACCTCTTTTGCATTTGTTGTATCAGCTGAAACTTCCTTGGTAAGCCAGCTAGCCACAAAACCACTTGATCCGTCATTTAATTTAATTTCATACCAATCATTATCTTCAGATATAACAACAACCTCTTGGGTAGAACTTAAGGTTGTTATGATTTCAGAATTCGTGGAAGGGGCTTTTCGTATATTTGTTGGCGTATATCCCACGTTTACTTTACGCGAAGGTTGAGTACTGTTTGTTCCAGCCTTTTTCTCAGAGGCATCTATAACAGTTATTAAATTTGCATGAACCCAAGCTACTCTATGGTCAAAAAGAATTTGAACCCAGTTTCCATCTCTATATAAGATAGGGACTTCCTCACCTTGCTTTAGTTCGCCAATTATTTCAGAATCGGTCGTAGAAAATTGTCTAACATTAACATTTGGGGTAGAAATACGTCCATATATTTTATTATCCAAAGAAACTTCTTCATTTTTTACTAACCAACTAGCTACCCAGCCAATTTGGTTAGATTCTAGTTTTACTTTGTACCATTCATTTTCTTCTTCGAGGACCCTTAGTTGATCGTCTTCGTGTACTTGTGTGAGTATTTCATGCGATAGGCCAGGACCGTATCTAACATTTAAGGTTGAAGTACTGACAGTCACTTTATTACCATTAGCTAGAGCGACGATTGAACTAAATAATAGTATAAATAGTAGAGAAACAAGGAGAATAAATATAGAGCGATAATTTTTATTATGTAAGTAATTAAGTTTCACAACGCTTCCTCCTTTTTTTGATATATTACCATTATACCGATAGCTAGGCTTTTATAGCAATAGTAAACGCTAAATTTCTCTATTATTTCTCTGCTTTTTATTTGAATAGAGAGTTTTAAACGTTAAAATGTAAAGAGATGAGTGTGAAGCGTATTGACTTTACATGCATGTTCTTGTAAGCTTAAAGGAACAAATAATAGTATATTCCATATTAGATAAAGTAATTTATGACTGAATATGAAAGAGAGAACCTTCTAGGCTGAGAAAGGTTTATATTAGTTTGAATGAAGGACGATCTAAGTAGGATTGATAAGGAAACTTGTCACGTGTGAACGTTATATCTGAGAGAGAAAGTGTAAGCTTTCTGAATTAAGGTGGTACCGCGCAACAGATGCGTCCTTTTTCTATTTTTGATATAGAAAAAGGCTTTTTTTATGCAAAAATATATATGTAAAATGATTGATATGGGAGGCTTATACATTGAATTATAGAAAACTAAAAGGAACAGTCGATATATTACCTGAGGAGTCAGCAAAATGGCAGGCGATCGAAAATCAAGCAAGAAATATTCTGCATAATTATCAGTTCAAGGAAATACGCTCACCGCTATTCGAGCAGTTTGAGTTATTTGCAAGAGGCGTAGGTGAAACGAGTGATATTGTTTCAAAAGAGATGTATGATTTCAAGGATAAAGGAGATCGCCATTTAGCTTTGAGACCAGAGGGAACAGCCGGGATAGTACGTGCTTATGTTGAAAATAAGTTATATGCACCTGAGTACCACAAACCGATGAAGCTGTATTATATAGGGTCTATGTTCCGATACGAACGTCCACAAAGCGGGCGACAACGACAATTTAACCAGCTAGGTGTTGAGGTTTTCGGTAGTAAAAACCCTGCTGTTGACGTTGAAACAATGGCTTTAGCAATGGACATTTTCAAGTCGTTCAATATAAAGGACTTGAAATTAGTTATTAATTCACTAGGTGATGCAGATTCAAGACTTAAATACCGTGAAGCATTGATAAACTATCTTGAGCCTCATTTTGAAAATTTAAGTAAGGATTCAAAAGAAAGATTATATAAAAATCCTCTACGTGTACTGGATAGTAAAAATGAGAAAGATAAAGCAATTGTCGCAGATGCACCATCTATTCTAGACTTCTTAAACCAAGAATCAAAAGAGCACTTTGAAGCAGTTAAAACTATGCTTGAAGAATTATCAATTCCTTATGAAATTGATAAAAATATGGTCAGAGGGCTGGATTACTACAATGATACCATTTTTGAAGTTATGACTACTCATAAAAAATTTGGTTCTAATGCAACCATATGTGCTGGTGGACGATATGATGGACTGGTAGAGGAAGTTGGAGGTCCCTCAACTAAAGCCTTTGGGTTTGGTTTTGGGCTGGAGCGCTTAATACTCTTACTAGATCTAATGGATTACACTTATCCAAGTGGACCAACTCTAGATGCTTATGTTGTTACTATAGGTGAAAAAGTTAATGTAGCCGCAACAAGACTGACGCAATACCTCCGTCAGAATAATATGTCTGTTGAACGAGAATTCTTAGACAGAAAACCGGGTAAGCAGTTTAAAACGGCTGATAAATGGCACGCTAACTATGTTTTCACAATGGGTGAGGAAGAGTTAGCTAAAAATAAAGTAACCATTAAAAATTTAAAGAATGGACGACAAGAAAATATTGATCTCACTGATTTTTACGCTGACTTTGAACGTACATTTAGTGAAGTGAAAAATAAACTAAAAAATAAGGATGAATAAAATGGAACGTACAGCTTATTGTGGACAAATTACAAGTAAATATAAAGAACAGCATGTTACCATAACAGGTTGGGTGCAGAAACGCCGAGACTTAGGTGGTATGATTTTTATCGATTTAAGAGATCGTTTCGGAATAGTACAAGTAGTCTTTAATTCCGATAAAAATAAAGAAGCATTAGAAATAGCTGAAAAAATCAGATCAGAATTTATAATCTCAGTGCAAGGACAGGTTATTCCAAGAGCTCAAGGTCAAGAAAATAACGAGTTGAATACTGGTGAAATTGAAATTATGGCTGAAAAAGTAGAAATTTTAAGTGAAGCTAAAACACCTGCTTTTGAGATATCTGATACTGCTGATGTTTCTGATGATGTGAGATTGAAATATCGCTATCTTGATTTAAGAAGACCGAAAATGCAAGAAAACTTAAAACTGCGTCATCAAGTTAAAAAAGTATTTAGAGATTTTCTAGATGGAGAAGAATTTTTAGATATTGAAACACCTTATCTGACAAAATCCACACCTGAGGGGGCAAGGGATTATCTCGTACCTTCTCGTGTTAACCAAGGCAAGTTCTTTGCATTGCCTCAGTCTCCCCAATTGTTTAAACAATTACTAATGAGTTCAGGATATGATCGCTATTATCAAATCGTTCGCTGTTTTAGAGATGAAGATCTTCGAGGTGATCGTCAACCTGAATTTACTCAGGTTGATATAGAAACAAGTTTTATGGAAAAAGAAGATATCCAAAGTATGATCGAAAAATTGCTTGTCAGACTAGTTAAAGAAGTGAAGAATGTTACAATAAAAGCACCATTTAAACGCTTGACTTACAAAGAAGCGATGGAGCGCTTTGGTAGTGACAAACCAGATCTAAGATTTGATATGGAACTGATTGATTTAAATACTATAGCACAAGAGTCAAGCTTTAAAGTTTTTTCATCGGCTTTAGAAAATGGTGGTATGGTTAAAGGATTAACAGTTAAAGGTGCTGCTAAGCAGATTTCACGAAAAAATATTGATGCGCTAGAAAGTATTGCGAAAATCTACGGCGCCAAGGGACTTGCTTGGATGAAGATGACAGAAGAAGGGCTCACTGGTCCCATTGCTAAATTTTTCAAAGAGGGAGATACAGGCAGTAAATTAGTCGAAACAATGGATGCAGAAGACGGGGATTTATTATTATTTGTAGCTGATAATAAAAATGTAGTCTATGATGCGTTAGGTGCCCTAAGGCTTCATTTAGGTAAAGAGTTAAATTTGATTGATGAATCAGAACTTGCTTTTGCCTGGATTGTTGAGTGGCCTTTGCTTGAATACGATGAAGAAGCTGGGCGTTATAATGCAGCACATCATCCTTTCACAAAACCTGTTGAAGCAGATATAGAAAAATTAGCTACTGAGCCGGAAAATGTTATGGCAGATGCTTATGATATTGTTCTGAATGGTTATGAAATCGGTGGTGGATCCATCCGTATTCATAAGAGAGCCTTACAAGAAGAGATGCTTTCAGCTTTAGGTTTTTCTAAAGAAGAAGCGCATAAGCAATTTGGATTCTTGTTAGATGCTATGGACTACGGTTTTCCACCACATGGCGGGATAGCATTTGGCTTAGATCGCTTAGTTATGATTCTTGCTGGTGAAAATAATATAAGAGAAGTTATTGCATTTCCAAAAAATGGTAAGGCAATGGATCCACTGACTGATGCACCCTCTGTCGTATCGAACGATCAGCTGATAGATTTAGGTTTGCGTCTTAAGGATAAGGAAACGGAGGCAGAGTAATGGTTCTCTTAGGTTCTCATGTATCAATGAAGGGGAAGAAAATGCTTTTAGGAGCTGCTGAAGATGCGGTTGTCTATGGCGCTAATACCTTTATGATTTATACGGGTGCACCTCAAAATACACGTCGAAAGGCTATAGAAGATATGAATATCGAAGCGGGACATGCTTTTATGCAAAAAAATGATATTGATGTATCTGATATTGTTGTCCATGCACCTTATATTATTAATCTTGGGAATACAGTGAAAAAGCAGAACTTTAGTTTTGCTGTTGAGTTTATGAGAAAAGAAATTAAACGAGCAGAAGCACTTGGTGTAACGCAAATGACTATGCATCCAGGTGCCCATGTTGGTGCGGGGAGTGACCGTGCAATTGAGCAAATTGCTCAAGGCCTGAATGAAATAATCCATGAGAAGCAAACACTTCAGATTGCTTTAGAAACTATGGCGGGTAAAGGGACAGAAATCGGCCGATCATTTGAAGAGCTGGCTATGATCATCGATAAAATTGATTTAAAGGATAAAATTTCTGTTACTCTGGATACGTGTCATGCTCACGATGCGGGCTATAATATCAAAGATGATTTTGATGGTGTGTTGAAAGAATTTGATGAGGTGGTGGGGCTTGATAAACTCAAAGTCATTCATGTCAACGATTCGAAAAATATACAAGGTGCAGGTAAGGATAGGCATGCGAATATCGGTTTTGGTGAGATTGGTTTTGAAGCATTAAATCACGTTGTTCACCATGAGAAATTAGCACATTTACCTAAAATACTCGAAACACCTTTTGTAGGGACAGATAAGAAAAATAAAAAGCCGCCTTATAAGCATGAAATTGAAATGTTGAAAGCTAAAACCTTTAATCCAAATTTGCTCGAAGATATTTTAAATAGTTAAGCTGAAAAAGAAATCTGTTCTTAAACAGGTTTCTTTTTGCTATACTTGAATAAGTAAGTGCATTGGTTGGAAATATATGCTGCTTTAAAAAGTAATAAGATAAGCTAATGTTGCAATAGACAATGAAGTGTATAAATAGAGTCTCATTTTATAGAGATGACTATTATGGGGTTTTGAGAGGGGAAAAAGAAGATGGCTAATCGTTTTGATTTCAAAGGGACAAGGGCAGCGGCTCCTTATTTTGAAGGCTGGTATGTTAAAGTTACGGACCCAGATAAGGATTTCACCTTAGCGCTCATTCCTGGAGTAGCTTTATTTGGAGCGAAAGAATGTTTCGTTCAATACAACCTTTTTTATAAAGAGAAATCTTTAAGTGGGAAAATAACTTTTCCTATAGAGGCGTTTACAACCGTCAATGATCCATATTCTATTTTGATGCCTTTGTTCGTATTAAGTGAAACTGGCGTAAAGGCGCACCTTAAAGATGAATCGATAGATTTATTAGTTGATTTAAGTTTTGGAACATTTCTTCCTTTAGAACAAACGCTTTATTCTCCAAGTATTATGGGCCCATTTGAATATTTGAAAATGCCTTGTTCTCATGACGTGGTAAGTATGCAACATGATGTTAAAGGAAGTGTGGTTGTAAATGGAGAAAAAATCGCTATAAATAAAGGAAAAGGATACATTGAAAAAGATCGCGGGTCAACATTTCCTAGTAAATACGTTTGGGCTCAATCCAATATTTTTAAAGAAAGAGAAGACTGTTCCGTTTTTTTATCCGTTGCAGATATTGATCTAAATGTTATAAATTTCATGGGTACGATTGCAGTTTTTCATGATGGAGAGAAAGAACATCGATTTGCTACCTATTTAGGAGCGAAGGCTGAAGTAAAGGTTGATGTTGATCAACAAAATTATAGCGTTAAACTAAAAGATCCCAGAAAGCGTTTGACTGCTCAAGTTAGTTTGAAAAATAGTGATAAACTCATTGCTCCAATGAATCATAATATGGACTATACGATTAAGGAAACAGTTAAAGCGGATATATCTTTGGTTTTTGAAGAAAAAGATAAGGAGCCTGTATATTTAAATACAATAAATGGGGCAGCTGAGTGTGTTAACTGGGATTAAATAAGAGTGATTAAAAACAAAAAAATAAGGCTGAGACAAAAGTCTCCGCCTTATTTTTAACTTTTTTAAAACTTTTTTAAGTGTACAAAAAAGAAGCACTGTCATCCACGCTCATTTTATAAACAATCAAATTTAAGTGCTATGTATATAAATACAAGCGCTTAAATGAAGCGGGTTAATAAGATTACTCTTTTTCATTTACAGGGATTTCTTTAAGATACTTTGTTGGAGTTTTTCCTGTTATTTTCTTGAATACTTTTGTGAAGTAAGAATGGCTATTGAAACCAGCTAAATTAGCAACTTCACTTAATTGGTGCTCGCCGAGATGGAAATAATACTTTGCTAAATAGACACGTTGCTGATTCACATAACCAATAAATGTATTGCCAGTTTCTTGTTTAAATTTACGAGCTAAATGAACGGGATGCATACCGTAGATTGATGCAATATTTGTTAAGGTTAACTCGCTAGTTAGATTATCCGTTATATATATAACAATTTCCTTCATAACAGAAGAATAGTTTGAGGTGGAAAAATAAACAACAGAATAACAATATTCCCTAAAAATTTCAAAATAAATATAATCAACCAGATAATCAAGAGAATTTGTATCTTTTATGATCATCGAAAAACGTTCAAAAATTAGATGGAGATATAAAGGCAAGACACCTCCATTTTTAGCCGCAATACGTGCATAAGTATTGACGGTCATCAAGTGCATTTTAAATGCTTCAAGATTATCAAGGTCATTATCTTTGTCTAAGTATCGAAACACTCGGTCGATATCCACCAATTTTAATATCTCTTCTAATTTATTTTTATTCCCTGTACTGATTGCTTCTGCTAACTGATCTTGCATAAGATAACGGTAATCCATTGCCTCATTGGTTAGTTCTCTTAAATTATTTAATCGTGCCTCTATTAATTGCTCTTTATCTATTTTGTTTTTCATTTGCATAATCCTTCCCGACACCCTATATTGATTAACGCATAATATGTTAAATATACCATAAAAATTATAAAAAAAAACACTATATTTTAAAATATATAACTTTTGAATTTTTATTTTATAATATTTTTGTAAAGGTTTCAATACGATTTAGGTTGTTTTCTTTAAGTATGTCCTAAAAAGAAAGAGAGATATTTAATCATAACCATATCCATGAAGAATTTACAGTAGTTTTTTAACATTATTCACAAAAAGCATTATCCTTTACTTAAAGTACAGCTAGTGATAACATTAATAATAGAAGAGTGAACAAAATATGACAATATACAGGAAGGTGACAATATGGATCGCCATATTTTAGGGACATTTAATGATGAGGAAGAAGCAGTTTTGCAGGTAGAAAACCTGATTCATGAAGAAGGTTATGCCTCAGACGAGTTAATGCTTGTTATGGATAAAAATAACGAATATGATAAAAAGATTGAGTCAATAAAAAATGCTAAAGTAAACAAAGTTGAAATTGAAGAAGATAACATTTGGGAAAAGGTGAAAGAGGCATTCTCTTTTGGCACATATGATAGTGAGGGTAATAATAATACACTGGAAGAATACGGTGTCCCACATAATCGAGCAGAACATTATACAGATGCTTTAAGAGCAGGTGAAATTGTTCTACTTGCAGATACAGACGCTCCTAAGGGGATTGACTTATCAGAAGTTAATGAAGAAGTATTTGAGAATGAAAAAATAAACGTTGAAGAAGAAACTAAAGAGATTGAACACGAACACATCAGTAATATTGAAACGTCTGAAAGTAAAAAACTTTCTGATTCCATAACACCAAGTCATGCTAATGATATGCGTAAAGAGAGTCGAAGTGATAACAACAAACTAAATACTAAAATTTCTGAAGAGATTGATTTAAAGCCTGAATTAACTGGAGAAGAAGAAACAGTAAAAAAAGAAAAATCCAGACATGCTTACAATGAGAATAAGTCTAAAGGTGTAGTGAAACCAAAAGCAAAAAATCCATTAAACACTGAAAAATGAAGAGATTATGATTTATGAAAATGTTAGTTAAGTATTTTTTAATCAATATAATTTGATAGTTTAAATGTGAAAAGGAGAGGGTATTATGGATAAAGATACTGAACGTAAAAAGCCACATCACAAATATGAAAAAGCGACTTCGTTCGATCCTGCTCATGATAATATCGTTTCACCAGATACACATTCGTCGCTTGGGTATATTGAGGATAAATTTGATAGAAATGAGTTAGATGAATCAAAAGTAGTTCGAAAAGCAAAAGATGAAACACCAGGAAATGAAGTTGAGGCTTCGCTGAACCCTATGGATGGAAATTCTAGCAAAGAAAAAGAATAAGCGTTTGAAAGTGCCTAAAAATGTTTGAATAGGCACTTTTTTAATATTTTAAATCCATTAAAATATCATTCTATAAATGATATACTTAGATATAAAATGAATAGAGGTGCTAGTGGATGAGCGAAAGAACGGAAACAGAAGATAAGAATCGTTCTATTCCAAACTTAATAGAATTAGGTTCTAGTAAAAAAGAAAACAAGAAAAATAAGAACAATAAATATATAAGTGACAAAGTGGAAGAAAACAGAAATAATACCAAAAAGAAATCAGATAGTGCCCTTGTCATTACTAAAGTTCAAGCTCAGAAGGCAAAAAATCGCTTCAATATTTATATTAATGATGAGTATAGTTTTGCTGTAGATGATTCTATACTTGTAAAACATCGTTTGATCAAAGGAAAAGAACTAGATAATGAAACAATTGAAGTACTGAAAGTAAAAGGTGAATTGAGTAAGGCCTATCAGGCGGCACTGCACTATCTTAATTACAAAATGCGAACGGAAAAAGAAATTCGAGACTATTTAGTAAAAAAAGACTATGCTACCATAGAACCTGTAATAGAACGTTTAAAAGAACACAGACTGATCAATGATAAAGAATACGCAAAGAGCTTTGTTCGTACAAATTGGCAGCTTAAAACAGAAGGACCCAAAAAGATAGAGCGTTCTCTTTTGGAAAAGGGTTTAACTGCTGACGAAATTGCCTATGGACTAACAGAATATGCAATGGAAGATCAAATAGAAAATGCAGAGAGATTGATCGAAAAGACATTTAAAAAACAGAGAAATAAATCGAACAGAGAAATTGAACAAAAAATAAGACAGCAGTTGATTCTTAAAGGCTTTGAAAAAGATGTTATCTCACAGGTTTTGGACACCATGTCACTAGAGCAAGCTGAAGAAGACGAGTATGATGCATTAGTAAAACAGGGGGAAAAGGCGTATAAGCGATATGCGCGTAAACATGACAAATATAATACAAGACAGAAAACCAAAACGTTTTTGTATCAAAAGGGTTATCCTTTTGATTTGATTGAAGAATTTTTATCAGAAAAAGAGGGAAATTAGTGAAATCTAAAGATTTATTAGAAAAAAATAAAATTAATATCTGGCCTGAAGAAAAAATTGAACGTTTTAGGCTGACTTTGCTAACGTGGTATGACGAAAATAAAAGAGACCTCCCTTGGCGTAAAACGAGTAATCCATATTATGTTTGGGTTTCTGAGATAATGTTGCAACAAACACAAGTTGATACAGTCATCCCTTATTATAATCGTTTCATAGCAACACTGCCTACAATCTCAGATCTAGCGGAAGCATCTGAAGAGACGCTGCTTAAACTTTGGGAAGGCTTAGGTTATTATTCACGTGTTAGAAATATGAAAGTGGCAGCTATTCAGATACAAAATGATTTTGATGGAATATTTCCTAAAAACCATAAAGATGTATTAACTTTAAAAGGGATAGGACCATACACAGCAGGTGCTGTAACAAGCATTGCTTTTAATCAGGCGCATCCAGCCGTTGATGGGAATGTGATGCGTGTCTTGAGTCGTTTGTTTGAAATTGATCTAGATATTAGTAAGGCCTCTACTAGAAAGGTGTTTGAGCAAATTATTAGTCATTTGATTGATCCAGTTAGACCGGGGGATTTTAATCAGGCTCTAATGGATCTTGGTGCGACGATATGCACACCTAAGAACTATTCACCTGAGTTGAGTCCGGTAAAAGAATTTAATGCATCTTATATTAATGAAACGTGGAGAAAATATCCTGTGAAAAAGAAAAAAAATAAAGTAACCGAGCAGACTTTTTACACGCTTATGATAAAAAAAGAAGATGGGGAATATTTATATGAAAAGCGTCCTAAGAAAGGTGTTTTATCAGGAATGTATACACCCATAATGATTGAACAAGGAACACTCAGAGAAAAAGGGTGGAAACTATTCAATGAAGATGGTTCTTATAAAAATAGTGCAGAAGAACTTGAGCAGAATATTGAAGATATTTATAACCTAAAAGTAAGGATAAAGGATCAACCTAAAGGAATCATAAAACATGTTTTTTCTCACCTTAAGTGGGAAATGATTGTTTTTGAAGCACTATTACTTGAAGATAACGCTCAAATAAAAGATTTAAAGTGGATTCACAAAGATCAATTCGATCAAGAAATGTTCCCTGTACCTACGCAAAAAGTAAATAAACTAGTAGATACTTTGACCCTTTTTTAATAAATTAGGAAGTTATATGTCTATTCATTATAATATTACCTTTCGTTTATGATATAATAACTCATGAGATTGCAGAAAGAGAACATACTCTGTAAAAAGACTAGAAAGTTGGCAAAAAGATGACATTTCCGAAAGAAGGGGAATTCATCACAATCAAAAGTTATAAACATGACGGAAGTCTACACCGAACATGGCGAGATACCATGGTCTTGAAAACAACTGAGAATGCCCTTATTGGTTGCAATGATCATACCTTAGTCATAGAATCAGACGGTAGAAGATGGAAGACACGTGAACCAGCACTCGTTTATTTCCACAAGCATTATTGGTTCAATATCGTTACTATGATACGTCAGAAAGGGACATCTTATTATTGCAACATGGCTTCACCTTTTGTAATCGACGAAGAAGGTGCTAAGTATATTGATTATGATTTAGATGTCAAAGTCTTTCCAGATGGAGAAAAACGTTTATTGGACGTAGATGAATATGAAGAACATGGGAAAAAATGGGATTATCCTGATGAAATTGATTTAGTTCTGAAAGAACATATCAAAATACTGGTCGATTGGATCAACGAGGAAAAGGGTCCCTTTACAGAGGGCTACGTTGATTTATGGTACAACCGTTATAAAGAGCTAACAGGAAAAAAATGATTGTGATGTAAACAGTAGTGAGACTTCATTGTCTACTACTGTTTTCCTTGTCTAGTTTTTTTAAAACAAAGAATTCAAAAATGAGAGGATTTAGTGATGTGAAAAAAAGTGTCATAATAATGCCTTTGCTATTCATTGCAGTGATAGGGACAATATATTCTGGATACCGTTATTCAAAAGAAAAAAACAGTAACTTAGACGTAAACCAGTCGGCTATCTCTTCAAATGATAAAAGTTTACAAGGTGATGGAGCAAATGGGACTGAGAAACAAGAAAATATATCTGAAAATATTAGTACGAAGGAACGTCTAAAGAATTACGAAGCCAGCAGTGAAGACCTTTCACTCATTGAATACTTAGATTACATATCTTTGAAAAACGGACAGGTCACACTTGCTTATTACGGAGATATAAACACAGATGAAGAATGGCTAAAGGAAATAACAGAAGAAATGGATAAAGTTATCAGTGGTGATTTTAATTCAATTGATCACAGTTATCCTGGGTATGATTCATATCAATTATACATAGAACAAACGGCTCAAGAGGTCACAGGAGATAATCCGGATGTCATTATTTATGCGTTGCCAGCAGTACCTGATAGAATTAGAGATATAGGTTTAACAGAGACAGAGGAATATATGGGATATGTTTTAGACGAACTGGTAGAAGAAGATACAAAAGTTGCATTACTTCAAAATTACCCACTTCCAGGGGAAGAAGATAGTGTAAACTCACGAGCGTTAACTTATAAAGATTATTTAGAACGAATGAAGAGTAAAAGTAATGAATATGATAGTTTAACAATAATACCACTGCATTCAGAATTTGAATCAGACATTGCTGATGAATCGATTGAAAACTACTTTGAAAGCGAAACGGAGTTAAACCAAGCAGGGAAGCAGAAAGTTATTTCAATATTGGATAAACTATTTAAACAAAAAATGTAATTATAAGCCTGGTATTCATTAGTATATGATTGAATATCAGGCTTTTAGTCACATTGAATGAAGGAGCATCTTGTTCTTAGTATCTCGCTACTAGATTCTTGCAAAAGTTATGTTTTAAAGGTATTATTTGAATAGGTAAGTATATTATAAAGGATCGATAAATATGAGTTATCTAGTAGAGCAATCCATAGAAAGACTAAAATACAATCATGTCCGTATTACCCCACAAAGGTATGCAATATTAGAATATTTGATTGATCAGGATACCCATCCAACAGCTGATGAAATATATAAAGCGCTAGAGAACGATTTTCCTGGTATGAGCGTTGCAACCATATATAATAATTTACGCTTATTCACTAAAATGGGCTTAGTCAAAGAAATGACATTTGGTGATCATTGCAGCCGCTTTGATTTTGTATCTAATGAACATTATCATGCTATATGCAATCAATGCGGACATGTAGAAGATATATATTATCCGGGACTAGAAGATGTTGAACAAGTTGCGAGTGATTTGACTGGTTATGCTGTTAAATCTCATCGTCTTGAAATGTTTGGTTTATGTCCAGATTGTCAAAAAAAGTAGTTAAAAAGCATACTTTGAATGAACAATTGTATGCAGAAAATAGATGATCACACTAAACAGTAATGATTAATTGAAACAGAATAATGCTGTTGTGGGATAAATACACAAAGGAGAGGGAAGTAATGAAAGATATAATGATTATTGTAAATCCTTCTTCCGGAAGAAAAAAAGCCGAATATTATGCCGAGAAGATGAAGAAAACATTTCAAAAGCACAACCGCAATGTAGCGATAAAACGGACTGAAGTAAAAGAAGATATTTCTAAATTTGCTGAAGCTGCTGGTGCAAAGAAATATAAAACACTTATAGTCATTGGAGGAGACGGTACAGTCTCTGAAGCGGTGAATGGATTGAGTAATCTAAAATATCGGCCAACTTTAGGTATTATACCTGCTGGAACGGTAAATAACATTGCTAAAAGTATAAACATTCCAGCTAATCCATTGGAGGCCATTGATCAGATGGTTCACTTTCATGAGAAGAAAATTGATGTGGGAAGAATTAATGATCGAATATTCCTAAGCTCCGTTTCAGCAGGACCAGTTCCTGAAACCGTTTGGGAAGTTAGTGACGAGAAAAAAGAAAAATTTGGGCAAGCCGCTTATTTTATGGAAGGTATAAAATCTCTAAGAGATGAGAAGACGTATGATGTAGAATTAACCATTGATGGAAAACAGTTTGATATTGACTTGAATTTGATTTTGGTCGGCGTAAATAGCTCTATTGCTGGTATTCCTAATTTTTTTAATGGTGCTGAGCTTGATGATGGACAGCTATACTTATTTGGAATGAAGCGGTCGACTATTGGGCAGAAGCTTACTGTTTTACAAGCTTTACTGTTTAGTAATGAAGAATTTAATGATACTCAAGATATCGCGTTCACTGTTCCTTTTAAAAAGGCAGTTTTGACAATAAAAAACAAAAAAACATTCACAACAGTTGATGGTGATCAGGGTCCAGAATTTCCAATTATATTGGAGGTATTGCCTCAGCGTTTTACATTCCTTGTTTCTAATGAATAGTAAAATAAAAAGATTTCTATCTTGTATATATTGAACTTAAGTGACTAAAAAATATCATAGTATCTCTTTTTTAGTCACTTTCGTAATTATACCAGGTGAATAAAAGCTTTACATGTATATGTTTATTAACATAAGTGGGGGGATTCGTTTAAAAACGAGGTAATGTATTGACACCTGTTTAGAACCGTGTTACGATATAGGAGTTGTTGAAGAAAATCTATTCATCCGCAATAGCTCAGCTGGTAGAGCGCATGACTGTTAATCATGATGTCGCAGGTTCGAGCCCTGCTTGCGGAGTTTTAATTTGGAGAATTGTCCGAGTGGCTTAAGGAGCACGCTTGGAAAGCGTGTATACGGTTTTCCGTATCGAGGGTTCGAATCCCTCATTCTCCTTTTTAATTACTTATCTAGGCCCCTTGGTCAAGCGGTTAAGACACCGCCCTTTCACGGCGGTAACACGGGTTCGAACCCCGTAGGGGTCATACTATTTAAAAAAAGGCGCAGTAGCTCAGTTGGTAGAGCAACGGATTGAAGCTCCGTGTGTCGGCAGTTCGATTCTGTCTTGCGCCATTTAATAGCATTAAATTCTGGAGGGATAGCGAAGTGGCCAAACGCAGCGGACTGTAAATCCGTTCCTTCGGGTTCGTAGGTTCAAATCCTACTCCCTCCATAGATATAGGGGTATAGTTTAATGGTAAAACTATGGTCTCCAAAACCATCGATGTGGGTTCGATTCCTACTACCCCTGTTTCAATGATTTTAATAGTGAGTTTTTTAATTCACTATGTTATACTGATTATTGGAACTTTATTATGGCGATTGTGGCGAAGTGGTTAACGCACCGGGTTGTGGTCTCGGCATTCGTGGGTTCGAACCCCATCAGTCGCCCTTTTGTTGGGCTATAGCCAAGCGGTAAGGCAGCGGGTTTTGATCCCGTCATTCCTAGGTTCGAATCCTAGTAGCCCAGTTATTCTTGAACTCAGTGCAATTGCATTGGGTTTTATTTTTATTTAGTTGAAGGAGAAAGGGTGGGACTGATGACTGAAAAACACGGTAAATTTTTTATTGTAATGGGAATCTTGATACTTGTCCTATCAATATATATAGTTTCTAAAGATCCAATAATTGGAGGCGTAGGGGTGCTTATCGGTTTGTGGAATATAGTGATGGGCTATCGAACGTCAAAGGGTAAAACATTCTTTCCTTCTGATGATGATTAATTTTAGAATGTGAGTATTTTGATCTCGAATTCATTACAGTAACGTAAATGATGAGAAGAAAAGTGGATTTTTAAGTGTTGTGTAAATCAGAAATTCAAATAAATTATATATAACATATAAATAGAGATAAAATACTTTGAAATAAATACAAAACACCTTAAGCCGGTTCAAAAATCGAACGTGCTTAAGGTGTTTTGTATTTACTTTATAGACTTGTGTACCAATAAAAAGAGAATGCAGTATTACTGAATAACACTGCATTCTTTTTATTAATTAACTATTATTTTCCTCAGATGATCCATTGGAATCTCCTGAATTTTCTTTATTATCTTCATTGTTCTGATTTTCTTTATCGCCATCTGGAGATTCGTCATCCTTATTTGTTTCAGAGTCGGAATCGGAAGGGGGGTCCTTCTCAGTATTTTCATCCTCTGTCGGCTTATCATTCTTGTTTTTGTCATTGTCCTTATTGTCATCTGAATCCTTAGATTCTTCTTCTTTTTTATCTTCAGAATCTTTGTCTTCTGAATTTTCGTCTTCTTTTTCTTCGTCCTCTTCGTCTTCGTCATTTTTTTTGACTACTTTGACAGTTACTGATGATTTAGGTCCTGTTGTATTATAAGCAGAAACAGAAAGTTCAATCAATAAGTCACCTTCTTGCGGTTCAGATACTTTATATTTGGTATCGTTAACGGTATAAGAAGCGCCGTCGACACTCAGATTGTATGAGACCTTCTTATCTTTATTTTCTAAAGTATAATCATCCCACTTTATAACCAATTCATCCTTGTTTTCATCGTATTTAACATTCAATCCTGTTGGGGCACTAAGTTTTTTTCCATAGACTAATGATTTTTCAGTCGGCGTATTTCCTTCAACAAAAAGTTCTGTTGTAAGTTTACTCCCTGGAGTATTAGGACCAGGTAATTTAGCAGGGGTTGTACCTGCTTCGACTGTTACTTCTTTTACGGAAGCAGGTTTTTGCCAATCAGAGTTTTCTTTACCTTCAGAAACATATTGCATTAGCTCTTGATAGATATGACGAGGGATTAAACGAGACCCATCTGTAAAAGAGAGGTAACCTGTCTCTTTTCTATCAAAGCCAGCCCAAACAGATAGGGAATAATTGGAAGTGTACCCTGTATACCAAGAATCTGGAACAGCACTAGAAGGGAATCCAAAATCACTTAACTGATCACTCGTAAAGTTTGTTGTGCCCGTTTTTCCAGCCTGAGGGATGTTCCCCAGACCTACGTAGTTGCTATAATTATCAGCCACATCTTTCAACATATCTGTTACCATATAAGCGGTATAATCAGACATTGCCTTATTTGATTCAGGGGTTAAATCAATTTCCTGACCATCTTGTGTAATAACTTTTGATACCGCATAGGGTTCAGTGTAGTTACCGCCATTTGCAAACGCAGCGTAGGAAGCGGCTAATTGAAGCGAACTCATTTCACCGTTAATTGCATTTGAAGGGACGAGTTCACCTTCTTTGGACATAGGATCAATTGGAATACCTAAATTTGTCATAAAATCTTCGGCTTGATCCATATTTAAAGAGTCGTTGAAAATTTTAGCCGTTGGAATATTACGTGAATCTACTAGGGCTTCGCGCATACTAATTTGGCCTCTATATTTTCCGTCATAGTTTCTCAGCGGTGTCCCATCTGGGTAACTATATTCTTCATCGACTACTTGATGATAGGTTGAATATTTTAAATGTTCAATTGCCGGACCGTATGTCGACAAGGGTTTTATCGTTGAGCCTGTTTGTTTGATATGGGTCGCACGATTTAATCCCAGTCTATCTTTGGTATTTCGACCTCCACCCAAAGCAGCTATTTTTCCTGTGTCTGCTTCTACAAGAGAGAGGGCAGCTTCTACATCATCTTTAATATAATCCACATAATCATCGGAATTTAAAATATCAAAAACACGTTGCTGTGCATCTAAATCGATATTTGTGTGGATGGTTAGTCCAGCTGTATAGGGATTTAATTCCGTTTTTTCACTAACTTCTTCTAATACTCTAATCAAATAAGCATCTATAACCAAAGCGTTGTTATCAGAAGTAGTTTGCTCAACAAGCCCTTCATCTATTGGCGTATCATAAGCTGCTTCGGCTTCTTCATCTGTGATGTGGCCTTCTTCAAGCATAACGCTGATTACGGTATCACGTCTTTCCTTGGCTAGTTCAGGATTAGCGTATGGACTGTAACGGTTAGGAGCCTTGGCCATGCCTGCAAAGAGGGCGGCCTCGTGTATTTCAAGTTCACTGACTGGTTTATCATAATATTCTTCAGCTGCGGTAGCGACACCATAAACATTTCCAGCCATATGGATTTTATTCAAATACAGGGTAATGATTTGTTCTTTGGATTTTTCTCTTTCAAGTTGAATAGCAAGCCAAGCCTCTTGTGCCTTTCTTTCTAATGTTTGATCAGCTTTTTCTCTAGAGAAAACAGATAGTTTTACTAATTGTTGGGTAATGGTACTTCCGCCTCCAACAATTTGTCCCCGATTTGTTACATAACCAAAGGCTGCTCGACCGATACCAAGGGGATCAATACCGAAATGGTCATTGAAGCGTTGGTCTTCAATGGCAGTCATAGCATTAATCATAACATCGGGATATTCATTAGCTTCAGCATACTCACGATTTTCTCCGCCAAGAGTATAGAAGATGTCACCATCTTTATCAACTAACTCGGTTGAAAATGTTCCAACTAAATCCTCTTCTGTTAGTTCAGGTGCAGAGGAGGCATAATAGGTGAATAATGCTCCTCCAGCGACCATGACAAGTAAAAACAATGTGATAAAAGCGAGTAATACTCGCTTGACCCATTTCTTGGGCTCTTGAGAATTATTCTTCTTTGACGTTTTTTTATAGTCTTTTCTAGAGACACCATTTTTTTCTGACATAATAAACTCCTTTACGTTAATTCTAAATAGTATAAAAAATATTGTGGAATGTCAACACAAATTTGAACAGAAATTATAAAGTGTAAAATATTATTAAGGTCACGTTCTTTTTGCCTCTCTCAACCGAATGGCAGACGTCATCCGCTTTATCGTTCGACTTGCTAATTTAACAGTATGTACCCAAGACTACAAGGGCAAGTTCACCCTTTCCGTCTCGGCCACAAACTGTTTTGATGAGGCAGCCGACCGATAAACGAATGACTCACAGTCTGTTTTTTTAGTTTGTAATTTCTCCCAGTCCCTACGATATTCAATAGGTGAGGCGTAATCAAGTGCACCATGAGGACGAAAATGATTCCACCAATGGACGTAGTCCATAAGTTGAACTTGCAAGTCATAGAGAGTATCGAATCGATTGTCATAAACAAATTCAAACTTGAATGATTTATATGTTGATTCAGCTACTGCATTATCATAAGGATTGCCTTTTCTACTCAATGAACGTTCAATCTCAAAGGTATCCAATAATTCATCGATGGCATGATTATCAAACTCTTTGCCTCGATCAGTATGAAAGATGTTCACTGTATTCAAATCTCCCTCAATGGTCGCAATAGCTTGCATAACCAAGTCTGCGGTCTTATTTGGTCCAGCAGAATAGCCAATAATTTCTCGATTAAATAAATCAAGGATAAAACAGACATAGTACCAAAATCTATCGACTTTAACGTAAGTCAAATCAGTAACGACGACAGTCATTGGTTGTTCTTGAGAAAACTCACGATTTAATTTATTCTCAATTTTGGCTTGGTTGACACCTGTTTTGTGTGGCTTATAAGATGGACGATTATACTTTGAAACGAGATGAAATTTCTTCATTATGCGTCCAATACGGCGGCGTGATACAATAAAGCCTCGTTTTTTTAGTAAGGGTTTTAATTTACGCGTACCGTAGGTATTTTTACTTTTTGCGAACTCTTCAATGATTACTTGTTCGAGTTCTGCTTCATGCTTATTCTTTTTCGTTTCATAATAATAAGATCCACGACTAATCTTAAGGGCGCGGCACATCGCTGATATAGAATATTTGTGTTTGTTTGCTTTAATCACTTCGACTTTCGCCCGAATATCAGCGCCGCTTGCTTTAAAATATCATTTTCCATTTCGAGTTGAGCATTTCGTTTTTTTAGCGCTTTTAATTCTTTTTGTTCAGGCGTTAAGTTATCTTGTGTTTTAAAAGAACCTGATTGGCTATTCTCACGAACCCACCGATCAAAAGTGGAAGGGGTTAGTTCATACTCATTAATAATTTCGCTTCTGGGTTTTCCTGCTTCATATAGATTAACAAGTTGGTGTTTGAATTCATTTGAAAATTTACGTCTTTTTCTCCGTACTGACATAATAGATTCCTCCAGTGTGTTTGTTTTAGTATACACACCTTATCTTTTCTGTCCAACTCAGTGTAACCTATCCAATTGTTTCTCTTCATTAGAAAGTGACTTTACATTATTTAATGAAGATAGTCAATAAATAAAGTGTGTATTTGATAGATTAAAATGTTATTCCTGAGCTATTAATTTATCAAGCACATCTAAATAAGGTAAACGAGGGGAAAATTTATAGTTGATCTCGAATCCTTCGTTTTCTATATTTTTCAAGGGAATGGACTTCTTTTTATCATCTTTAAACTGTTGTTGCCACCATTTATGGATAGACGTAAAATCCACTAAAAATACGCGGTTGAGTGCGCTAAACCTAATAATAACAAAACAAATCCCACCATGATCATGGCATTTTTGCATATGATCTAGTTGATGTTCATGGAAGTTTTTTAAAGGAAAAGACGTTTTATTCCGTGTTTCTTTTGCTTCAAAATCAATATAACGACCTTTGTATATACCGTTATAATCTGTTGTGGAGGCCTTCCGAAAGTATGCTTCTGTAATTTTTGCTGCACTTCTTCTCGGGTAGTTTACATTGACTACTTGTATTGGAATTGGTTTTTTATGAATAACGGCTTGATTTTTTTCAAGGTAATAAGCGTTAGTGGCGTTTAAATCTTCTTCTAGTGTCATACCACGATTACTATAGGACGGCTTCTTTTTCTTTAGTTGATTTCCACTCGTCTTTTTGTCATTATTAATATGATAAGGTTTCCCATTAGGATACCGGATAGTCATTTTATCACAACCTTAAATTGATGTATTACCATTTTACCAAATAAAAACAAAAGAAAGTAGAAAGGAGAGAGGGTTTATCAAAAATTTATACATTAGCGGCTATCGTTCTTATGAAATATCCGTGTTCAAGGCGGATGATCCAAAAATCACTTATATAAAAAAGTTTTTCAAAAAGAAACTTATTGAGTATATTGAACAAGGAGTAGAATGGGTCGTTGTATCAGGAAATTTAGGCACTGAACTTTGGGTGGGAGAAACAACCATAGAACTCAAGGAAGAGTATCCGGCAATAAAACTAGCGGTTATACTACCATACACTAATTTTTCAAATAAGTGGAATGAACTGAATCAAATCTATTTTAATTCAATTATCGAACGTGCGGATTATGTTAATTATACATCAAACGATGATTATGCAAACCCAGGGCAGCTGAAAAATAATCAAGGCTTTATTGTTAGGAATACAGATGGCTGTTTATTATTTTATGATTCAGAGCACGAAGGTAAGACGGAATATTTTTATAAACAGGCATTGAAATATCAGGAAAATCATGACTACCAAATGGAAACAATATCATTTGATGATCTCCAATGGTTTATAAATGATTTGTCAGAAGAAGAAAGCTTTGAGGAAGAACAATATTAAGCAAGGTGTTTTATGTGGATAAAACCCTTTAAGATGGCGAAAAGATTGGGGACTAGTAAACAAAAATATCAAGTTGTAAAAATAAAATAAGTTTAATATTGTAAATCTTCACTTTTGGACTTATATTTGCTATAATAGTGTTAGTAGTTGATTTAGATATAAAAAGTGATAGTTACTATTTCTTTATAATATTATTTAGAGTAAAAGATGGGGTGTAGGTATGGATAGGGAATTGACCCAGAAAGAGATTTTAGAAAAAGATTTTAAAACTAAAATGCGTGGGTATGATCCAACTGAAGTGGATGAATTTCTTGATGTTGTTATTAGAGATTACGATGATTTCCAAAAAGAAATTGAACAGTTGAAAGCCGAAAATGATCGGTTACTTGATAAAGTTGACGAACAGGCAAAACAAATGAGCACACAAAACTCAAGTTCCAGCCAAACGAACTCAGCTATATCCAATTTTGATATATTGAAACGTCTATCTAACCTAGAGCGACATGTTTTTGGATCTAAATTAGATAGCGAGTAAATCTTAGGGTTAGTAGCTAACTAGCTGTAAATACTTGGTTTAAGCGCAAAAATGCAGACTTAATCTATTTTCTAATATATATTGAGTAGCAATTTTTTTATAATTTTTTATGTACATCACGGATGATCGCGCAGTTTATTTAAAACTGTGAGGAAAGTCCATGCTCACACAAGCTGAGATGCTTGTAGTGTTCGTGCGCAGCGAAATAATAAGCTGCGGCTCCCATTTAGATGGGATGACGGCAGGAAAAAAAGCTAAGGGGTTAAACCTATGCTTGAGTACTCTTGAAAGTGCCACAGTGACGAAGCAGATGTAGAAATGCATCTGGTGGAACGCGGTAAACCCCTCGAGTGAGCAACCCAAATTTTGGTCGGGGCACTTTTCTCCTGGAAATGAACAGAGAGAAGAGGCAGGGCAACTATGCTCGTGCAGACAGATGATCATCTCGGATAAGACGTTACCGTTTTATCTAGACAGAACATGGCTTACAGTGATGTACATATCGTGCTGAAATCCTCTCTTTTAAGAGAGGATTTCTTTACGTAAAGAAGTATTTAAGGCATACTAGAAAGAAAAGAGAGGTGGCGTAAACAAATGAGTTATAAATTACTTGCTACAGCCGCAAGTGGGATTGAAGCCCTTGTTGGAGATGAACTAAAAAAGTTAGGTTATGACGTCCAAGTTGAAAACGGACGGGCACGTTTTGAAGGCGGTAAAGAAGATATCGCTAAAGCTAATCTATGGCTTCGAACAGCAGACCGTGTAAAAATAATTGTTGGTGAATTTGAAGCCAAAACATTTGATGATTTGTTCGAACAAACCAAAGCATTGCCGTGGGATGATTATCTATCAATGGATGCAGCGTTCCCAGTTAGTGGGAAATCTATTAAGTCAACGTTATATAGTGTTCCCGATGTGCAAAGAATCGTTAACAAGGCAATAGCTGAGAAAATAAAAGATGTTTACCATAGAAGAGGTATGCTTCCCGAAACAGGTGCGAAGTTTCCAATTGAAGTAGCTATTAGAAAAGATAAAGTTATGCTTACAATTGATACTACAGGTCCTAGCTTGTTCAAACGTGGATATCGAATGGACAAAGGGGGCGCTCCGATAAAAGAAAATATGGCTGCTGCTCTTATTATGCTGACAACTTGGCGCAAAGATCGTCCATTTGTTGATCCAACGTGTGGCTCGGGAACCATTCCAATTGAAGCGGCTTTGATTGGTCATAATATTGCCCCAGGTTTCAATCGGTCATTTTTATGTGAAGATTGGGACTGGATGCCAAAAGAGTTATGGCAGAAGGTACGACAAGATGCGGAAGAACAAGCAGATTATGATGTAGAATTGGATATTTTAGGGACAGATGTTGACAGTCGAATGGTCAAAATTGCTGAAGAAAATGCTTTAGAAGCAGGCCTTTCGCACAGTGTTACATTTAAGCAAGTCCAAGTAGCGGATTTCACGACAGATAAACAATTTGGTATTATAGTTTCAAACCCACCATATGGCGAACGTTTAGGTGATCCAGATGAAGCGTACCAAGTGTATCGCGATATGGGAAAAGCTTTCCAACCACTCGAAACATGGAGTAAATACATTATTACAAGCGACTTGGACTTTGAAGAGCATTACGGAAAAAGAGCAACAAAAAAACGTAAACTCTATAATGGTTACCTTCGTACAGATTATTTCCAATATTGGGGAAAACGTAAATAAGTCTGCTTTAAGCACAATGTGGCTGACTATTATTAGTCGCTTTGTGCTTTTTTTAGTGTTTAAGCGGAGTTACCTATCTCTAGATATTGATGGAAAAAAATTGAATTAAGAATCAAATTGAGTGAAGCGTATTACTAAGAAGATGAAAAGAACTGTTATCTGCCCATTTTAACGACTTCAATCTCATGAATGTTAAAAAAGTGGTCCAAAAAGCATTATAGGGACAAGTTATTCGCTGAAAAGCTAAAAAACTTGTTCCAAAAGCGATATAGGGACAAGTTATTCGCTGAAAAGCTAAAAAACTTGTTCCAAAAGCGATATAGGGACAAGTTATTCGAGGAAAAGCTAAAAAACTTGTTCCAAAAGTGATATATGGACAAGTTATTCGCTGAAAAACTAAAAAACTTGTTCCAAAAGTGATATATGGAGAAACACTTTTATAAAAAGTGCAAAAATTTCTCACTAATCTCTTGTAACACAAACAGCCTAGCCAGTTACACCACGAAAAAAAATCTATCTATTGTATCTCATATAAAATATTTATGTCTATATTTAAGCTCATTAATTTGAAGTAATGAGACGAGTAGTATACGATATTATTAAATATATAGGAGGCTAAGGAAATGATTACAAAAGTAGATCAACCCTTTTTAAAACGTAGTGTTGAATTAGCTGAAGAAGGCTTGAACAAAGGTGATGCACCATTTGGTTCACTTCTTGTTTCTTCAGACGGGAAAATATTATTTGAAGACCATAACCACATTGGCGGAGGCGACGCGACACGCCATCCTGAATTTGCCATTTCACGGTGGGCAGCTGAGAATTTGACCCCAGAGGAAAGAGCAGTCACAGTCGTTTATACGTCAGGCGAACATTGTTCGATGTGTTCTTCAGCGCATGGACTAGTTGGACTTGGACGAATCGTCTATGTAAGTTCGACTGAACAGTTAAAAGCTTGGAAAAAGGAATGGAATATTGATGCGGGACGATTAGAAGGGCTAGCTATTGAAGATGTTATAAAAGGTACCCAAGTTGATGGTCCAGATGAAGAATTATCAAAACAAGTTAAACAACTGCAAGCAAGATATTACAATATTTAAAAAAGAAGCAGCATCCAAGTTCTTATCTAAGAGCTTGGATGCTGCTTTTTCTGTTAATTAGAAGCCCTACTTTTTTGCTGGCAAGTCTTCGATAGAATTGATGTTTTCCATATATGTCGGGACAACATAACCTAGAACTGTACCTTCTAAATTTGGTCCCAAGTCGTTGATCTTATCGCCATATGTTTCCATGAATGCACCTTGAGATGTTGGTAGCCAGGCTGCTAGTGTAGCATCTGCTTCACCTTGAGCCAGTGCCTGCCATAAAACCGCGGGGTCTAAGTTTGTAATTGTAACCTCATATCCTATTTCATTCAGAACATGTGCCATGACATTCGATGAAGCACGCTCAGTGTCCCACGGCGTAGAGCCCAGTTCAAAGGGTTCTCCGTCAACAGAGTCTACACCTTCTATCCAGTCATCGACCCTACCACGATTGTCTTTGATCCATTCTTTTGTAACTTCTTCAAAGTCTCTTTCCAAACCTTCAAGCATAACCCATTGCATATCTTCAGGTTCCCATTTGAATCTGTCTAGAACTTTATATGCTTCAGGCTTATCTTCTTCAAGATCAGTACGGGTCAAAGTGTTGATACCTTCAGCTCCACCGTAAACGTTCAAAGGATCGTCTAATACTTTCAGGTCATATTTTTCAAATTTATAATGGGGCTTCCAGCCAGTAACAACGATAGGCTCTTCGTTACTAATAGCTTCATCCAATTGACCGAGCATACCGGCCGTTGAACTCTCTTGAAGTTCCCAGCCCTCTAAGTTATCATACTCTTCCAATGTTTGGTTAGAGGGGTCGGACATACCAGCTCCTGGTTCGATCCCGGTTATTGTGTATTCCAGCGCTTCTCCAATATCTTCTTCCTCTGTACTTTCATCATCTCCGCATGCAGTAAGTAACAAGGGGGCAGAAAGCAGGGTAATAGTTTTAACTAAAGTACTCTTCTTCATTTCTATCTCCTCCTAAAATTGTTTTATGCAACTATAAAATGATAACATAAATAATTATGTAAACCAATTTATAATAGAAGATAGAGGGTTAAATAAAAAACTCATTCTTTAAGGACAAGATTATCAATTTTTATTATTGGTTCATCAAATGATAAAAAAGATTTTCTGACATATGATTTAAGATCCTAGGTACTGTTTTATCCGAAATCAATAGCGGCTTTATTTATTTTAAAAATTGAAACGAGATGTTAATATAATAAATTGTGCACACCCTAATCGCAATTAATTTGATTGGAGTATATAATAAAGTATATAGCATAGATATTTTTCTTTATAAAATAAAGATAAGATATGTTATAATATAAAAGTTGAATATTTTTTACATAATAAGGAGAGATAAAAATGGATTGGATAAATCGTATAGTAGAAGTAGGGATGACACTAGCTTTAGCGGTCATAACATTGATTGTTGGCTTGGCAGTAATAAAGATTATTGTTAATTTGCTTACTAAACAAGTAACTAAATCAAAATTAGATGAAAGCTTAAAACCCTTCATCATGTCTGTAATTAGCGTTGGACTAAAACTAATTTTAGCAATAAGTGTTGTTGGGATATTAGGTATACCTACTGCATCATTTGTAGCTATATTAGGTTCATTTGGTTTAGCGTTAGGTCTAGCTTTCCAGGGGTCATTAGCTAATTTGGCTGGTGGTGTATTACTATTAACCATGCGACCTTTCAAAGTTGGAGATTACATTGAAGGTGCTGGATATAGTGGAACAGTTAAAGCCATTCAAATACTTTATACCGAATTAGTAACACCGGATAATAAAATGATATATGTTCCAAATGGTAACTTGTCGAACTCTGGCATTGTTAATTATTCTGTACATGAAAACCGTCGTGTTGACTTAGTTTTTGGAGTGGGATATGAAGTAGACAATCAACATGTACTACAGACACTTCAGGAAATTGTTTTGAAGCATCCAAAGGTTTTACTGGATCCAGAACCGTTTATTCGTATGTCTGGTCATGGTGACAGCGCAGTGGAGTATACTGTTAGAGTTTGGAGTAAGGCGGAAGACTACTGGGATGTTCATTTTGATATAATGGAAACTGTTAAAACAACTTTTGATGATGAGAATATATCTATTCCCTATCCGCAAATGGATATTCATACGCTAGAAAATTAAAATCATAGAATTGATAAGGAGGTGAAGACATAAAATGGTCTTCACCTTTCCTTATTTAAATAAAGTGTGTTTAAAAACTTGAATGAGTTATAGTTAGTTTGGTTTATTTTAAAACATATAAAAGAGTTCGGACTTTTATATAAAGATGATATACTATAGTATAACAATAGAAGAAACTGGAGGACGGGTATGTATAAAGTGGGATTTGATACAGATAAGTACTTAGAAGAGCAGTCAGCATATATTTTGGAGCGTGTGAAAAACAGTGAAAAATTATATCTAGAGTTTGGCGGTAAATTAATAGGGGATAAACATGCCAAACGAGTTCTGCCAGGATTTGATGAAGATGCTAAAATGAAATTACTAGCTACGCTGAAAGACAAAGCAGAAATCATTATTTGTGTCTATGCTGGTGATATTGAAAGAAATAAAATCCGTGGAGATTATGGCATAACTTATGATCGGGATGTTTTGCGTTTAATTGATGAATATAGAGCTTATGGAATCCCTGTAAATAGTGTACTCATCACACGATATCGGGAACAACCAAATGTGAAAGTTTTCATGTCTAAACTAGAGCGCAGTGGTATCATTGTGCATACTCATCGTGAAATCGAAGGTTACCCAACCAACGTCGATGCTATAGTAGGTGAAGAAGGATTTGAAAAAAACACGTATATTGAAACAACAAAACCACTGGTGATTGTAACAGCGCCAGGAGCAGGTAGTGGTAAATTGGCCACGTGTCTTAATCAGCTTTATCATGAATTTGCCCAGGGGAACAAAGCGAGTTATGCAAAGTTTGAGACATTCCCTGTGTGGAATTTACCTATTAAACATCCCGTAAATATCGCTTATGAAGCAGCTACGGTAGATTTAAATGATGTCAATATGATGGACAACTATCACTATGAAGCATATGGTGAAGTGGCAGTTAATTATAATAGAGATGTTGAAATGTTCCCAGTGATAAAAAGAATCCTAGAAAAAATCACTGGAAAACCATCGATGTATAAATCTCCGACAGATATGGGAGTTAATCGACTGAAATCAGGTATCACCGATGAAGCTACTGTAATAAAAGCAGCTAATGAGGAAATTATTAGACGCGCTTTTTCGGTAGAAAATGACTATAAAAAGGGACTAGCAGACAAAGAGACGTTGCGTCGTATTCAGTTAATTCTAGAAGAGTCTGATTTGAAAAAGGAGCACCGTACACCTGTAAAAGTAGCACGAAAATATGCAAAAGATGTCCAAGGTAAATTAGCAGACTCAAACCTACAAGCGGTCATAGCGATGGAGTTGAGTAATGGTAAGATGATTACAGGACGAACAACAACTCTAATGGATGCATCAGCGGCTGCTGTCGTCAATGGTCTAAAAGTACTAGCTAATATCTCAGATGAGATTGACTTATTGGCTCCTATGATTTTGGAAACAATTCAACATCTAAAAACAGATGAATTAAATAGTAAAGTTCCAACCTTATCGGCAAATGAATTACTTATTGCATTAGCAATAAGTGCGGTTACGAACCCAACGGCAAAACTTGCCTATGATCAGTTGGAAAAATTAAAAGAAACTCAAGCACATTCTACTGTCATAATGAACCATGAGAACCAGCAAACATTAAAAATGCTCGGTATTGAAATTACAAATGATCCAATATATCCAAATGAAAATTTATACTATAATTAATACCGAATAAAGTAAGTAGCTATAAAATTAGAATAAAAGGATGATTGTATGAAAAAAACAACGATTGGTATAGTAGGCTACGGTAATTTAGGTAAGGGAGTAGAAGTGGGGCTGAAACATTCTGTTGATTTAGAATTAGTTGGAATATTTACTCGTCGTCAGCCTGATCAGTTGGAAACATCTTCTCCAGTTTACCATATAGATAAGCTTGTCGATTTTAAAGATACAATCGATGTGCTCATTCTTTGTGGAGGCTCGCAAAAAGATATACCCACACAGGCGCCTAAAATGGCAGAATTATTCAATACTGTTGATACGTACGATAATCATAATGAAATTCCAACACACTTTGAAAAGCTTGATAAGGTTGCAAGAAACAACAATACAACGGCTGTGCTTTCTACCGGATGGGATCCAGGGTTGTTTTCTTTGAATCGCCTTTTTGCAGAGGCAATTTTACCGAAAGGAAACACATATACGTTCTGGGGACCGGGACTCAGCCAGGGTCACAGCGATGCAGTCAGACGTGTTGAAGGCGTTAAACATGCAGTACAATATACTGTTCCTAAGCAGGAACAAGTGGATGCTGTAAAGAATAAGAAGTCGCTTGATTATAATAAACAAGATGCACATAAGCGTGTCGTTTTCCTTGTGCTAGATGAGAATGCTGATGAAAAGAAAGTAAGAGAATCGATTTCCACTATGCCAGATTACTTTTATGGCTACGAAACCGAAATTACAATCATTGATCAAGCAACCTTTGATAGAGATCACACGGGGATGCCTCACGGAGGGACAGTTATGAGACAAGGGAAAACGACTGATGAAAACACTGCTGTTTATCAGTTTGGTCTTGATTTAGATTCAAATCCTGAATTTACAGCGGCTGTAACAATCGCTTATGCACGAGCGGCAGGAAAGCTGGCTAAAGAAAAACAATATGGAGCAAAAACAGTTTTTGATATTGCTCCTAGTTATTTATCGCCAAAAGATCCAAAAGAATTAAGAAAAGAATTATTATAAAAAAAGTAGAAAGCGAGTATATATACTCGCTTTCTACTTTTTTCTTTGTTTTGCTAATGCTTGTTTAGCCATGTTATCGGCTCCTTTATTTTCCTTTTCAGGGATCCATTTTATTTCATAAAAGGCTAGGTCATCTAACATTCTTGAAATTGATTTGAATAGGTTGATATATTGTTTGTTTTTAATGTAGTTTTTATGAAGGGCAGTCACTACTAATTGGCTATCACTATGAAAAACAATCCAATTATCTTGATAATTATTATTTACTACCCAACATACCGCATTTAGAAAAGCCTCCAACTCGGCGAGATGATTATCAATTGTAGGAGTAAGAGGATATTTGATTTGTTTATATAAACCTTCACCTACTACAAGTAGGCCGCCGCCTGCTAAACAGTCTTTTGCAGAGACTGCTGCATCACTGTAAATCTTTAGCATGTAGAATACTCCATTCTTTTTAAAAAATAAAAAAGTCAGCCTCATAAGAATAAGAGAACTGACTAAAATTGTGCTTAATCATTATCATTAACGGTTTCGACGACATTTACATTAGTGGCTTGAGGTCCGCGAGAGCCTTCCACAATATCGAATTCAACATACTGACCTTCATTTAAAGCTTTATAGCCTTCCATATTTATACCAGTAAAATGAACGAAAACATCATCGTCTTCATTATATTCGATAAAACCATAACCTTTTTGATTGTTAAACCATTTAACGGTGCCTTTAGTCATCGTCTTCCCCCTAATGATTCCTTAAGTATAAGTTACCTATAATTCTCAGTATAAAGTATAACGGTTACATAGTCAACGATAGACATGACTCAAAAACTTTAAGTGAAAAAGCATCAGTGGGTATGCTAAAATAAGAAGGAGTAGAATGCTAAGGAGAGGTTAGTTATGAAAGAATGGAAAATTGACTATTTAACACACTCATATGGAGTAAAAACATTGTTTGATGATGTATCCTTTTCGATTCAAGAGAAACAAAGAATCGGATTAATTGGGGTGAATGGAACCGGTAAAACAACCTTTCTAAAGATTATTGCCAATAGAATAAAGCCTGATATAGGAGAAATTACACGTCCTGGTGAATATACTATCAACTATCTGAGCCAAAAAAATGAACTCGATCCTACAAAAAGTATTTTTGATGTTGTTTTTGATGGAGATTCACCGATGATTAAAGCAGCAAAATATTATGAAGAAACATTAAAAAAATTAAGTGCGGATCCAACAAATCCAAAAATACAAGAGGCCTTTACAATGGCAGAGAAAAAAATGAATCAAGAAGATGCTTGGAATATTAATTCTCGTGCCAGTTCGATATTAAATAAATTAGGTCTTCTTGATAGTGATAAACGGATTAGTGACTTATCTGGTGGTCAGAAAAAACGCGCTGCATTAGCCCAAGTTCTTATTCAAGAGCCAGATTTATTAATTCTTGATGAGCCAACGAACCATCTTGATTTTCAAATGATTGAATGGTTAGAGGGGTACCTTTCAAGCTACCGTGGATCACTTTTGATGGTAACACATGACCGTTACTTTTTAGATAGAGTAGCGAATGAAATTGTTGAATTAGATAATGGGAAGTTAGAAAATTATCCTGGAAATTACCAACAGTACATCCAGTTGAAAGCAGAAAAAGAAATGAATGAGCAGCGTATCGCTCATAAGCAGAAGCAATTATATAAGCAAGAGCTTGCATGGATGCGTGAGGGCGTAAGAGCGCGTGGAACCAAGCAAGAAGCGCGTAAGCAGCGTTTTAAAGATCTTGAAGGGCAAGTAAAAGGACAAGAGAAAGAATCAGAACTAGAACTTCAACTTTCTGGGACACGCCTAGGGAAAAAAGTTCTTGAGTTAAAGGATGCGTCAAAAAAGCTAGATGATACACTTATTTTAGAAAAATTCAATCTACTTATCCAACAAACGGATAGAATAGGTATTACGGGTACGAATGGTTCAGGCAAAACGACTTTTTTAAATATCCTTGTTGGAGAAGCAGAGCTAGATAGTGGGGTATTTACAATAGGTGAGACAGTAAAAATAGGTTACTATAAACAAATCAATGAAGCGTTTGATGAAGATAAGCGAGTTATCACATATTTAAGAGAAATCGCTGAAGAAGTCAAATTGTCAGATGGTTCGTCTATTAGTGTGTCACAGTTACTTGAACGGTTTTTATTTAAACGTTCCATGCATGGCTCGCCAATAAATAAATTATCCGGTGGTGAAAAACGTCGCTTATATCTTCTTAAAATATTGATGCAGCAACCAAATGTCTTGTTATTAGATGAACCGACAAATGATTTAGATGTTCAAACGCTAACCATTTTAGAAGAGTTTATCGATCAATTTAGTGGGGCAGTCATTGCAGTATCACATGATAGGTATTTCATTGATAAAATATCCAATAAACTCCTGATTTTTAAGGGAGCTGGAGAAATTGAGGAAGTATACGCCTCCTTAACTGAGTATTTAGAAAAAAGTGATCAGGTAAAAAAAGAAAAAAAGCCTGAGTTACAAACTAAGTCAGCTAAAAATAAAAACAATAGAAGAATTAAAAAGGAAAAAACAACGCTAACTTATATGGAAAAGAAAGAATGGGAAACGATTGAAGAAGAGATAGAAGCAATTGAATTAGGCATTGAAGAAATACAATCGGAAATGGAAAAAGTTGTTTCTGATCATGTGAAATTGAGTGACTTAACAGAAAAACAAACAGAATTAACGCAACAACTTGAAGATAAATATAATCGATGGGACTATTTGGCACAGTATGTATAGAGGAGAGAAGTAAATTGGAAAATGAATACTTAGATTTAGCACAGCGTATTTTAGATGAAGGTTCAGAACGAGGAGATAGAACAGGCACGGGGACAAAATCTATATTTGGACATCAGATGCGTTTTGATCTTCAAAAAGGTTTCCCTCTATTAACAACGAAGCGTGTGTACTTTAAACTAATTAAAAGTGAACTGTTATGGTTCTTAAAAGGTGACACTAATATTCGATTTTTATTGGAAAATAATAACCATATATGGGACGAATGGGCATTTTTAAACTATATAAATAGTAAAGACTATACGGGACCAGATATGACTGATTTTGGATTACGCTCCCAGTCAGATCCTGAATTTAAAAAAGACTACGAAAAAGAAATCACTCTATTTCGAGAACGAGTTTTAAGTGATGATGCTTTTGCTGAAAAATACGGCTCATTAGGGAATGTTTATGGTGCCCAGTGGCGGTCTTGGCAGACAAAGGACGGCGGAGTGATTGATCAAATTAAAAATGTAATTGAATCTATTAAAGAAAATCCAATGTCCCGCCGTCATATCGTTTCAGCATGGAATCCCGAAGAAGTTCCTGATATGGCTTTACCGCCTTGTCATACTCTATTTCAATTTTACGTAGAAGACAATAAGTTGAGTTGTCAACTTTACCAGCGGAGTGGCGATGTGTTTTTAGGTGTGCCCTTTAATATTGCTAGCTATGCCCTTTTAACACATCTAATAGCTCAAGAAACGAATTTAGAAGTTGGTGAATTTATTCATACATTGGGCGATGCACATTTATATTTAAATCATATGGAACAGATTAATAAGCAGCTTTCCAGAGAACCTAAAGAATTACCACGACTAGTATTGAATAAAGATAAAAGCATATTTGATTTTGATATGGATGACATTAAAGTGGAAAATTATCATCCACATAAAGGGATTAAAGCACCAATTGCAGTATAAAATATGTATTGTTGCACACAACAACTTATCAGTTGTTGTGTGCAACTGATGGAAGGAGTATTGATATGATAACATTTGTATGGGCCGAAGATGAAAACGGACTGATTGGAAGTAAGGGGGACCTTCCTTGGCATTTGCCAGCTGACATGCATTTTTTTAAAAAGGTCACTTTAACGGGTGATGTCGTTATGGGGAGAAAAACCTTAGAGAGTATACCTAATCCGCCGTTGAAAAATAGAGAGAATTACGTTTTGACATCTAAAAAATCGCTTGATTTTAAAGGTGGAGTTATTTGTCATTCCAAGGAGGATGTATTGGAAAAAACTAGACATTCAAAAAAACCTCTACATGTTATTGGGGGAGTATCCTTATTTGAACTTTTTAAAAATGATGTGGATAGACTCTATCGTACAGTTATACATGAAACCTTTAAAGGGGAGACCTATATGCCTGCTATCGATTATTCACAGTTTGAACTGATTGAAGAAGAAGAAGGTGCTATTGACTCAAAAAATAAGCATCCGCATACATTTCAAATTTACAAAAGAAAATAAAAATAGGCGGTTAGGATAAATATCCTAGCTGCCTATTTTTATTTTTTAAGTGTAGAGATAAATTGAAAAGAACATGAATATTGTTCCGGTTAAAACAAATAAGTGCCAGACTACATGCATATATTTAACATGTTTCAATCGATAGAATAAAGCACCTACTGTAAATGCAAGTCCACCAGCTATAAGCCAGATAAAGCCATTCGGTCCAAGCCCTCTATACAAATAGTTAATGAAAAATAATGAAATCCATCCCATCGCTATATAAAGCCAAAGAGATAAGCCTTGAAATTTTTCAAACCATACTGTTTTATATAAGACACCGAATAAAGCAATGGACCATATTAAGGTAGTTAGAAAGGCGCCTAATTTACCACCTATCGTAATTAATGTATAAGGCGTATACGTACCGGCTATAAGCACGAAAATACTGCTGTGATCAATTACGCGAAAGACTTTTTTTGCCCGAGTAAAAGTGAAGCTATGATACAAGGTACTTGATAGATAAAGAAGTATGAGAGACGTACCGTAAATAGTATAAGAAGTGACCTCCAAGGCTCCACCTACATCAATTCCTTTTTGGATTAAAAATACTAAACCAATAATACTTAAAATCACACCTATGCCATGGGTTACAGCATTCAAAACTTCATTTACTACCAAATAGGTTTTTGAATATGATGATGTTTTTGTTTCGTTTACCATAAGTTTCCCCCTAAAACGGTTACTTTCTGTACGAACATACAAAACTTTGTTATACTACTATAGAAAGAAAATCGTTTTTTCTGATTTTTATCTATTATAACATAGATAAATTCAGACACATAAAACTAAGTAAATATTTTTATATTTTGCTACAAGGAGGGACTGCTATTTGACCGACAGACGAGGACGTCGAACAGAGAAAAATTCAAGCTCAGTTTGGAAATGGGCCTTTATTTCATTGCTTTTTTTAAATAGTGGCATCATTATTTGGCTTGCTGTACGACTGAATCTTTTTTCAGATTCTGAAACGATTCAAACAGATAGTGAAGAAGAATGGGTTGTTTCAGATAACACGTTAGAATTTGAGTTAACTACGGGCAGGGAGCAAATTAGTAAAGTAACGAATGTATATCTTAACGAAGAGTTAGATGAACGTTTTTCAGGATACACTGTGGAAATAGATGATTTAATAGCATTAAATGGTGCATTAAATGTCTTTGGCTTTGAAATCGATTTTGGTTTGTTTATGGAACCACTTGTTATGAACAACGGAAACTTACAATTACGAGCAGAGCGTATTCAACTCGGCTCTTTCGAATTGCCACTGGAAATAGCTCTGAGTACATTGGAACAACAACTAGAATTACCTGAATGGGTTAGGATAAATAGTGAGGAAGAGTACATTCTTGTCGCATTTGATGAATTTACTTTAGAAAATAATATACAATTTCAAATGACCAAAATAGATCTTCAAGAAAATGATATTAAAATCAATATTATTTTGCCTGAGGAAGCTATAAAATGATATAATAATAAAGGAATACATTATATTTAGGAAAGGATTTTTTTAGTGGAAAAAGCAATATTTGCGGGGGGCTGTTTTTGGTGTATGGTTCAACCCTTTGAGACAATGAGCGGTATAGAAAAAGTTGTTTCAGGCTACACGGGTGGACATGTAGAAAATCCTACCTATGAAGAAGTTAAGTCTCAAAAAACGGGCCATACAGAAGCTGTACTGATTCATTTTGATGAGAAAAAGCTTTCTTATGAAGAATTGTTAACAATATACTGGCAGCAAACCGATCCTACTGATGCTATGGGACAGTTTATGGACCGAGGCGACAGTTATCGTCCAGTTATTTTTTATAATGATGATGAACAAAAAAAGAAAGCAATTATATCTAGAATGGAACTGCAAAATTCCAATCATTATTCTAAGCCAATCGTTACGACGATAGAAAAAGCGGGTCCTTTTTACCCTGCAGAAGAAGAGCACCAACAATTTCACATAAAGAATCCAGATGCTTATGCAAAAGAAAAGGAACAAAGACGTCAATGGGCTGATTTACAATTGTAGGAGGTTAGGACATGAGACGGTCATTTTATCAATATATTAAAACGATGAGAGATCCTTATAAAAAAGATGATATGACTCTTTTAGCCAATGCAATAGATAAAGATGGCACATTTCCTAAACATTCAACCCAGTATAATGAATTATCAGATTATCTGGAAATGAATGGTGATTATGTCATTTCAATGGACGTTTTTGACAAAGTATACCAAATGTATGAAGATAATAATAAATAATATATTAAAGGAGAATGTCAAGTGAGTGTACACATAGAAGCAAAAAAAGGTGAAATCGCAAAAACAGTATTAATGCCCGGGGATCCACTTCGTGCGAAATATATTGCCGAAACATTTTTAGAGGACGTTAAGCAATACAACACTGTAAGAAATGCGTTTGGTTACACTGGAACATACAAAGGACAAGAAATTTCTGTTCAAGGAACAGGTATGGGAATTCCTTCTTTAATGATTTATGGTGAAGAGCTCATTCAAGAATATGGGGTAGAAAATCTAATTCGTGTAGGGTCAGCCGGAGCTTTGAAAAAAGAAGTAAAAATTCGTGACGTTGTACTTGCTCAAGGTGCAACAACGGATTCAAGTATTCATCGTCATATTTTCAATAACCAGGTTGATTTTGCGCCTATTGCTGACTTTGATCTTCTTAGACATTCATATGATATTGGTAAAGAAAAAGGAATGGAAATCCGTGTCGGTAATGTTTTAAGTGCGGACCGTTTCTACAATGAAGAATTAGATAAGCAGAAACTAGCTGACTATGGAATTATGGCTGTTGAAATGGAAGCAGCAGGATTATACTCTCTTGCTGCTAAACATAACAAGAGAGCTCTTGCACTACTAACTATCAGTGATCACATCTTGACAGGAGAGGAAACAACTTCCGAAGAAAGACAAACAACTTTCAACGATATGATGATTATTGCGCTTGAAGCGGCTTTAAGAATGGAAGAAAACAAGTAAATATAAGAGAAGAGGTTTTTTATGCAACATGAACCAGAAAATAAACAAACGAAAAAAATCAGTTTAAATATCTATATTGCATCATTGCTGATTGTACTCTTCGTATCCGTAATTGGGACATTTCTGGTCATGACTGTTGCTGAAGATTCAGATGAACAGCCCGGATCGGCAACGGAATCTTCCAACGTGGATTCGGATGTTCAAAATACAACAGGATTAGAAGAGTTTGAATCATTAAATGAAGTTTACTCAATCCTTATGACGGAATATTTAGAAGAAGTCGAACCAGAAACCTTAATACAAGGCGCGCTTTCCGGAATGGCTGAATCTGTAGGTGATCCTTATACAACCTATCTTGATGAAGTGGAGTCCACTTCCATAAATGAAGATATTGAGGGGTCGTTTGAGGGAATTGGTGCTGAAGTCATGAAAGAAGGCGAATATGTGCGTATCATCTCGCCTATTTCAGGGTCGCCTGCTGAAGAAGCTGGTTTATTGCCGAATGATTTAATTGATCAAGTCGATGGTGAATCTGTTGCGGATTTATCGATCAATGAAGCGGTAGCGTTAATTCGTGGACCGAAAGGAACAGAGGTAGAATTGGCCATTGTAAGAGGGAATAGCACCTTTACAGTTAATCTTTCAAGAGACTCTATCCCTGTAGAATCAGTCGTTTATGAATTGGATGAAGAGAATAAAACGATAGGTTACGTTCATATTACTAACTTTAATCGTCCGACATACCAAGAGTTGGTTGACGCTATTAAAGCTCTTGAAAAAGAAGGGGCAGAAGAATTTATTTTTGATGTTCGAGGAAACCCGGGTGGGCTGCTCGACTCTGCACTCCAGTTATCCAATGTGTTTGTAGATAATGGCGAACCGTTGATGCAATCTCAAGGTCGCGGTGAAACACCTTATATCTATAATGCTTCAGATGACTTAGGTGAATTTAAATTCGATAAGCAAAGCGTCCTTTTGATTAATGGCGGAAGTGCAAGTGCTTCAGAAATTCTTGCTGGTGCTATGAGTCAATCAGCGGATGTTCCGCTTATTGGGACGACGACCTTTGGTAAGGGAACGATTCAGAATGTTTTAGATATATCTGGAGATGGTGAAATCAAATTCACTGCTGGGAAGTGGCTTACAGCGAATGGTACTTGGATTAATGAAGAAGGTATCACGCCTGACATTGAAGTTGAGATGCCTGACTATATTAACCTTTTACTAGTTAATCAGTTAGAAACATATGAAACGGGTGATGTTTCAGAAGAGGTTTATAATCTGGAACAAATACTGGACGTCCTTGACTATGATGTCGGTTCAGTTGATTTTACGTATGATGAGGAGACAAAAGAGGCTGTTGAAACATTCCAGTCAGATAATGACCTTGAAAAAGACGGCATTGTTACTGGAGATACAGCTAGAACGTTGATTAAAAAACTACGTGAATTGATAGATAAAAATGACCAACAGTACGATGCAGCTGTCGATTATTTACTAGATAATTAAGAGTTGAGAGAAAGGAAATAATGGCATTTATAGCCTTATTATTTTCTTTCTCTATCTTTTTTAAAGTACACACGAGAAAGCAGGTCATTAAATGAAAGATTCTTCATATAGAGAGAATAAGAATAAAAAACCAGAAAAAGAAAAGACTTTAATTCAAGAATTAATAAGTACCTTGCTTTATATAATAGTGATTACAAGTATATTTTTATGTATTAGACTCTATATAATAGCCCCTGTTAGTGTTGAGGGAGCATCTATGGAACCAACTTTACAAGATGGAGATCATTTAATTTTGAATAAAGTAAGTGATGTCGATCGCTTTGATGTTATTGTTTTCCCAGCTCCTGAAGAAGATGGGAAACAATTCATAAAACGTGTGATTGGTCTCCCGGGCGACGAGATTACGTTCCAAGATCAGACACTTTATATAAACGGCGAAACAATTGAAGAAGATTACGTGGATCTTTCAAAAGTGAGTGACTCTGATTTGCAGTCTCTTAACAGTGATTTTAACTTATCTTCATTAGAAGGTGTTGAACAAGTACCAGAAGACTCTTACTTTGTATTAGGTGATAATCGCGTAAATTCTAAAGATAGTCGTTCTTTTGGCTTTATAAGTAGGAATAATGTGACTGGAAAAACCAGCTTGCGCATTTGGCCCCTTGATCGTTTAGGCTTTATTGATAAAAGCAACGATTAATAGAGCGTTTAGAGTGCTTTGAAAGGAAGAGATTGATAGATGATACAGTGGTATCCAGGCCATATGGCTAAAGCTAAAAGACAATTTCTTGAAAAACTAAAAATGGTTGATGTTGTATATGAGTTAATTGATGCAAGAATACCCTATTCAAGTAAAAATCCAGATATTGTAGATATGATTGGTGATAAGCCACATATTGTGATTCTGATGAAGAGTGATTTGGCAGACCCTAGGCAAACCAAGGCCTGGTTAAAAGATTATGAAGATAAAGGGATTCCTGCTATTTCAATTAATGCAAAAAAAGGTCAAGGTTTAAAAGAGATTTTGAAACTAACAAAAGAAGTGTTGAAGCCTTTCTTTGAAAAAAGAAAAGAGAAAGGGATGAAACCACGAGCCATTCGAGCAGTCTGTGTAGGGATACCAAATGTTGGGAAATCCACACTCATTAATCGTTTTGCGCGAAAAAACATTGCTCAAACAGGCAATAAGCCAGGAGTCACGAAGGCACAACAGTGGATAAAATATGGCAAAGAGCTTGAACTTTTAGATACACCAGGAATTCTATGGCCAAAATTTGAAGATCAAACGGTTGGGAAAAGATTAGCTGTCACAGGAGCAATCAAAGACAAGCTCTTGCATCTTGATGATATTGCACTGTATGCAATGGGGTATTTAAAGCAGAATTACAAAGGCGCTATAAGCGAACGTTACAAGCTTAAAGAAGGAATAGAGCAAGAATATGAACTGCCAGAATTACTTATAGAGATAACCAAAGTAAGAGGGTTTCGTGATGATTATGAACGTGGAGCAGAAATGTTTATCCATGAATTAAGAAACGGCCAGTTAGGAAGGATTTCCCTTGAACGACCAGATGAAATCTACAACGAAGAAACAGACAATCAATGAAATTAAATGTGAACTAAAAAATAATAATGAGATATCTAAGGATTACCTAAATATACTCCAACAGGATCCAAGAAAAGGGGTACAATCAGCTCTTAGACAATACAAGAAAAAGCAAGACAAACAGCGTCTTGTATATGAAAATTATTTGTTTATGCAGACCTTTGAGAATAAGTGTAGAGATAAGGGTAAACAATATATTGCTGGAATCGATGAGGTCGGACGTGGACCTTTAGCTGGACCCGTTGTTTCTGCAGCAGTGATTCTTCCTGAAAATCCTGGACTCGTAGGTATTGATGATTCCAAAAAAATAAGTGAAGAAGAACGAGAAAACTGGTTTCATCGTATTAAAAAGGTAGCTTTAGCTGTAAATTATTCAGTTATTTCTTCTGACTTGATTGACATGTTAAATATATATGAAGCAACGCGTGTTTCAATGAAAGAATCTGTAGAGGGGTTAGGTATAAAGCCTGATTGTTTACTCATTGATGCAATGCAGATTGACAGTGAGATTCCTCAGAAAAAGATTATAAAAGGGGATGCTAAAAGCATTTCAATTGCTGCAGCTTCAATCGTTGCTAAAGTTACACGTGATAATATAATGAAGGAACTAGCAAAAGAGTATCCAGAATATGGATTTGAAAAAAATGCTGGTTATGGAACGAAATTGCACCTAGATAGTCTTAAAAAATATGGTGTGACGCCTATTCATCGAAAATCATATCGTCCGGTCAGAGATCTTTTATAAAAAAATCTGACAAAAAAAGTGAGTTTTTATTTCTTTTAACAATAAAAGAGATAGGAACTCAATTTTTTTATTATAGGAGATGATGAGATGCGTACAAATCGAATGGAAAATTATTTATATGCTTTGGCCTATTGCCCGTTTTTAAGTCATAAAGAAAAATGGAAGGTTTTGATTCAAGATCACCCTGAATATCGTGTGTATACCTTGGTGAATGAACAGTCAATGCGAGTGAATCAGCAAAAAAGAGGTTCTTTTGGGAATTACTTAAAAGAATTTGATATAAAAAAGGTGAAAGATGAAAACGAAAAGGCTCATGTGAAAGCCTTATGCCTTGGAGATGAAGATTATCCTTACGCCTTAGGAAAAAGCTATGAGCCCCCAATGATATTGTTTTATAAGGGAGATATTTCACTTATTTATAAAGGGACTATTGGCATTGTGGGGGCACGTGCTTGCACAAGTTATGGCGAGCGCTTTTTAAGAGAACATATACCATCTATCGTAGAAAATGGGTTAGTTACAGTGAGTGGCCTAGCAAAAGGTATTGATACTCATGTGCACGAAAAAACAATTAAAAGTGGCGGGAAAACAATAGCAGTTATAGGTAATGGTATTAATTATTCCTATCCACGAGAAAATATGAAACTTCAGGCAGCGATAGGTAAGGAACATTTACTATTATCAGAATATCCTTTGAACGCTTCGCCCAAAAGGCATTACTTTCCTTTAAGAAATCGTATTATTGCAGGACTTTCAAGAGGGGTGCTTGTTGTAGAGGCCAAAGAGCGTAGTGGCAGTTTAATCACTGCACGCATGGCCTTGGAAGAAGGACGAGACGTATTTGCAGTCCCTGGTTCTATTTTTAATTCATCGTCAAAAGGATGTCTAGATTTAATTAAATCTGGAGCAATACTTTGCCAATCTACTGAGGATATACTATTAGAATGGAATATGACTCTGTGAAATATTTATTGAATATAATTTTTAAAGTTGACAAAGTGAATTCATATGCCCTATGATAGATTACGATTCTTATCGATAGAAAAACGAGACAACTATTAACTAAAAATAAAATATGGTATATGAGGAAGGAGCCTGCAATTTGGCTTATAAATATCTAGTCATTGTAGAATCGCCCGCTAAAGCAAAAACAATTGAAAAATACTTGGGACGAAATTATAAAGTCGTCGCCAGTTTGGGTCATATCAGAGATTTACCAAAAAGTCGTATGGGTGTGGACTTTGAAAATAACTACCAGCCTGATTATATCACTATCCGCGGTAAAGGTCCTGTTATTAAGGATTTAAAAAAGCATGCAAAAAAAGCTGAAAAAGTTTTTCTCGCAGCCGACCCGGACAGAGAAGGAGAGGCAATCGCTTGGCATTTAAGTCACATATTGAAGCTTGATTCTGAAGTGGAAAACCGAGTGGTATTTAATGAGATTACTAAAGAAGCAGTAAAAAATGCGCTTAAAAATCCTAGAAATCTGGATAAAGATTTAATTGATTCACAACAAGCCAGACGTATTTTAGATCGTATTGTTGGGTATCAAATCAGTCCATTACTATGGAAAAAAGTTAAACGTGGACTCAGTGCAGGCCGTGTACAATCGGTTGCGCTGAAAATGATTTGTGATCGTGAAGAGGAAATAAAGAATTTTGTACCTGAAGAATATTGGTCTATAGAAGCTAAATTCAAAAAAGCAAAAAATGTTTTTGATGCTAATTTTCATGGTATAAATAAAAAGAAAACAAAATTGCCTGATAATGAAGCCGTAAAAAATGTTATGAATAAGCTTGATGAAAATGCTGATTTTGATGTAACGAAAGTCGTTAAGAAGGAAAGAAAGCGTAATCCTTACGCTCCCTTTACGACGAGTAGTTTGCAACAAGAAGCAGCTGGGAAATTGAATTTTAGAACGAGAAAAACCATGATGGTTGCCCAGCAGCTATATGAGGGGATTTCACTTGGTAAAGGTGGAACCACTGGATTAATCACTTATATGCGTACAGATTCTACACGTCTGTCTAATACGGCAAAGCAAGAAGCACATGAAGTGATTCTAAGCGAATTTGGGGAAGAATATGCCGCAACTAACCCTAAAAAGCAGAAAAATAGTCAGTCTGCTCAAGATGCTCACGAAGCAATCAGGGCGACGAGTGCCATGCGTAAACCTTCTGACATCAAGCAATACCTTTCTAAAGACCAGTATAAATTGTATTCATTAATATGGTCTCGTTTCGTTGCCAGCCAGATGAAGCCTGCTATCTATGATACAGTACGTGTAGATATTGAACAAAATGATGTAAGATTTAGAGCAAATGGTTCTCAAATAAAATTCAAAGGCTACCAGCTTGCCTATGCTGAAACTAAGAAAGATAAAGATAATATCTTACCAGATTTAGCTGAAGGCGATAAAATCAAGCTGAAATCAATTGAGCCAAATCAACACTTTACTCAGCCACCTGCAAGATATAGCGAAGCGACTTTAATCAAAACGCTTGAAGAAAACGGTGTGGGACGTCCGTCAACATATGCGCCAACTCTCGAAACAATCCAGCGTCGCTATTATGTCACCCTTGCAAATAAGCGATTTGAACCAACAGAACTTGGAAGTATCGTTAACACAATCATTGGAGAGTTTTTCCCGAATATCGTGGATGTCAACTTTACAGCAGATATGGAAAAAGACTTGGACGCTGTTGAAGAAGGGACCAAGGAATGGGTTGAGGTCATCGATCAATTTTATAAACCTTTTAAAGAGGAAGTTACGACTGCCGAGAAAGAACTTGAAGAGGTTGAAATTGAGGATGAGCCGGCAGGTTTTGACTGTGAAAAATGTGGTTCACCCATGGTTATTAAAATGGGACGCTATGGTAAGTTTTATGCATGTTCCAACTTTCCAGACTGCCGTAATACGAAACCGATTGTTAAAAAAATCGGAGTGACCTGCCCGGTGTGTGAAAAGGGTGAAGTTGTTGAAAGAAAATCTAAGAAAAAACGTATTTTTTATGGATGTGAAAACTATCCTGAATGTGAATTCACCTCTTGGGATAAACCAATCGGTAGAGATTGTCCAAAATGTGAGCATTATTTAGTTCAGAAGAAAACGAAGAAACAAAGTCAAGTTATTTGTTCAAATTGCGACTACAAAGAAGAGCCGCAAAAATAACCTATAGAATAGTGAGGACTGGGAAGGAAAACTGATTCCCAGTCCTTTTACTATGCTCAAAATAGAATGGGATTATTATTTTTTATGTATCTCACTCAACAGCTCCCAAAAAAAGTTAATCGATGTCATAAGCGATGCTATTTAGTCGAACCATTTAACATTTCAAAAAACTCTTTAAAAATTCATCTTTTCATCTCGTTTTCTTTATGTGCCTGAGCGTCTGAGATATGGTAAAATAGAAGAGGTGAGGAGAGATATGCATGAAGAATAAATGGATCACTCTTTTTTCAAATTATTTGATGAACGAACGTCATTATTCTGAATACACTAATCAGGCTTATATAGATGATTTACTAGCCTTTGAGACGTTTTTAAAAGAGACAGGCGAATCGGATATCTTGGAAGTGGAATTAGCTGATGCGCGTATATATCTTAGTTATTTAACGGATAAAAACTATTCTCGTGCATCGATCTCCAGGAAAATATCTAGCATTCGTGCGTTTTATCAATTTTTGCTTAACAATGAGCATGTTAAGGATAATCCTTTTTCTTATTTGCACCTTAAAAAGAGAGGTTCACGCTTGCCGCATTTCTTTTATGAGGAAGAAATGGCTGCGCTTTTTGAGGCAACGGAAGGTGACAAACCACTTGAGTTGCGTAACCAAGCTCTTTTGGAAATGCTTTATGGTACTGGGATTCGTGTGAGTGAATGTCAAGGAATTCGCTTGGATGATATTGATTTTGAAATGGGTATGTTGTTCGTAAGGGGAAAAGGACGTAAGGAACGTTATATTCCTTTTGGCCATTATGCAAGTCAAGCTTTGACAAGGTATATTGATAATGGAAGACAGCTATTGATGTCTAAATATGAAAAAAATCATGACTATTTATTCGTCAATCATCACGGAGAACAAATCACACAAAGTGGTATTCAGTATGTGTTGAATCAGTTGATCAAAAAGAGTTCCCTATCTCAGAATATCAGTCCCCATATGCTTCGGCATACATTTGCAACTCATTTACTTAATAATGGTGCTGATATACGTACTGTACAAGAATTGCTGGGGCATAAGAGTCTATCTTCTACGCAAATCTACACACATGTGACCACAGAGCATTTGCAGAAGGATTATAACGCCTATCATCCCAGAGCATAATTTAATTATTTTAAAATGGAGGAATACACAATGACAGAATTTCATGCTACAACGATTTTAGCTATTCAACATAATGGAGAATGCGCTATGGCTGGAGACGGTCAAGTTACAATGGGCGAGAGAGTCATTATGAAAGGCTCGGCTCGTAAAGTTAGAAAAATTTATAATGATGAAGTATTGGTTGGCTTTGCTGGAAGTGTGGCTGATGCATTTACCTTGGAAGAAAAATTTGAAGGCTACTTGAATAAGTACAATGGCCATTTGATGCGTGCGGCTGTCGAGCTGGCCACAGAATGGCGTACAGATAAGATGATGAAGAATCTTGAAGCCTTGCTTATCGTAATGAATAAAGAACAGATGCTTTTGGTATCGGGGAATGGTGAGGTTATTCAACCAGATGATGGTATTTTAGGTATTGGTTCAGGTGGGAACTTTGCTTTGTCCGCTGCCAGAGCTTTGAAGAAGCATGGAGAAAAACTCTCAGCAGAAGAAATAGCAAAAGATAGCCTAACGATTGCTGCAGATATTTGTGTCTATACGAATCATAATATTATAACTGAAAAACTGTAAGGAGATGAGTAATATGAAAATAAGAAATGATTTAACACCAAGAGAGATTGTCACAAGATTAGATAAATACATTGTTGGACAAACAGCTGCGAAAAAATCTGTCGCTGTCGCATTGCGTAATCGCTATCGCCGTTTGAAGCTTGACGAAGATATGCAGAAAGATATTACACCTAAAAACATTTTAATGATTGGTGCAACAGGTATTGGTAAAACAGAAATCGCAAGACGTTTAGCTGACATTGTAGACGCACCATTCATCAAAGTGGAAGCAACAAAATTCACTGAAGTTGGTTATATTGGCCGTGATGTGGAATCAATGGTCAGAGATTTAACAGAATCTGCTATTCAATTGGTCCGTGAAGAATACCGAAAAAATGTCCATGGACAAGCTGAGAGACGAGCGATTGAACGTGTAGCGAAGGCTCTAGCACCCGGAATTAAGAAAAAGAAAACAACGAATGACTCCAATCCGTTAGCGGGCATGTTTAAAAATATGGGTGTTGACCCAAATCAATTTAATCAGAATGCGGAAGAGGAAGAAGAAACTGTAACTGAAGAAATTTCCACAAAACGTGAGGCACTCATTGATCAAATAACTCGAGGGATCCTTGATTCTCGAGAAGTGGAGATTAAAGTTGAAGAAAAGAAAAATACTAAGAGTAACCCAATGAGCCAGCCTTTAGAACAAATGGGCATTGACTTGTCTGAAACATTTGGACAATTAAAGCCTTCTAAAAAAGTGAAACGTAAAGTCTCAGTTAAGGAAGCTGTGAAAATCTTTACTGAAGAAGAAGCGGATAAATTGATCAATACGGAAGATATATACTCAGATGCAATTAATTTAGCAGAGAATTCCGGTATTATCTTTATTGATGAAATTGATAAAATAACATCCAAAGGTCAAAATAGCAGTGGGCAAGTCTCACGTGAAGGTGTTCAAAGAGACATTCTGCCAATCGTTGAAGGCTCTAGCGTTCGTACTAAATATGGAACGGTTCACACAGATCATGTCTTGTTTATTGGTTCAGGAGCCTTTCACTTATCTAAACCGAGTGATTTAATACCTGAATTACAAGGACGCTTCCCAATTCGTGTAGAACTGGATGATTTAACAAAAGAAGATTTCGTTAAAATACTGACCGAACCAGAAAACGCTTTGGTCAAACAGTATCGCGCCTTACTTGAAACTGAAAATATCGACGTTGTATTTACTATGGAAGCCATTGAGAAAATTGCTGAAATAGCTTATGAAGTGAATGAATCAACAGATAATATTGGAGCACGTCGCTTGCATACGATACTAGAACGACTGCTCGAAGAATTGTTATTCGAATCACCGGATATGCAAATGGGACAAGTGAAAATCACGGAGAAATATGTCGAAGATAAAATCGGGCATATCGTGGAAAATAAAGACCTAAGCCGTTATATCCTATAATAAAATTTTTGGGGTGCAGATATAGTGAATGAAAATCTAAACGGGCAGACAAAAGAAGAGTTACTTCTGAAAATAAAAAATCAAAAACTACTGATAGACGAACTGCTTGCCGAAAAAGAAGCTGAAGCGAAGCTAGATTATCCTTGGAAAGGGAATCTTGGTCACTGGTATTGGAATATACAGAGTAATGATGTTGTTTTCAATCCTATGAAAGTAGAGGCTATCGGCTATACAATAGAAGAGTTGCCCGACAAAATACCGTATTCTTTCTTTACAGATAAATTGCATCCTGATGATTATGAAAGAGTAATGGAAAACATGAGTCAACACCTGGAAGGATCAACACCTGTATATGAAGTGGAGTATCGTATCCAAGCGAAAGATGGTTCCTGGAAGTGGTTTTATGATCGTGGAAAAGTTACGAAAAGATCAGAAGATGGAACGCCACTTTTTTCTGCTGGTATCGTTTTTGATGTTTCAAAACAGAAAAGCAAAGTGGAAAATCTCGAAGATCTGACTTCCTCTTTGATCAAACTTGTTGATAAAGATGAACTGACTGGAATAAGAAACAGACGGGCGGTTATTAGAGAATTAAAAACACATCTGCTCGACTCTGCTGTCAAAGATAAAAAGTTAGCCGTTAGCATGATAGATATCGACGATTTTAAACAACTTAATGATACTAAAGGGCATGTCTTTGGAGATTATGTCCTCAAAGAGATCGCTAAGACACTGGAACGCACCCTAGGTAAAAAAGGAATCGTTGGTCGTTATGGTGGAGAAGAATTTTTGATCCTTTTACCTGACTCATCCAAAGATGCAGCACAGCAGTTTCTTGAGAATTGCAGAGCAGCCATTGAAACAAACGAATTTTTAAAACAAGAAGCAATAACTATCAGTGGAGGCTATACCTTTTATACACAAGGTGATTATGAAGATGTAATCAAAGAGGCAGATAAAAATCTATATCAGTACAAAGCTAGTGGTAAAAACAAAATGACAGGATAAAAAAAAGGCCCTTTTCTGAGTTCCGTTTCAAAAAACGGAGCCTGAAAGGGTCTTTCTGTATTTATTTACTTTTTCTGGTTCAATCCAAATGGAACTTTATTCTCTTCGCCTTTGCGTATCCGGGCGATATTCTCTTTATGTCTGACTACAACAAGAATCATGGCCAGCCATACGATCAGGGTAAACATCCAGTCGCCTGTAATAAAAGCAGTTAAAGCCGCGACGATAAATGTCAGCACACTTGCTAGACTAACCATACTCGATGTGTAAAGAATGATTCCAAAAAGTAGTATCATAACGAGGACAAAAAGTGGCTGGGCTCCTAAAGCGACACCTGCAGTTGTAGCTACAGCTTTTCCACCTTTAAATTTAGCAAATATAGGATAAACATGTCCGATGATGGCCAATAATCCAATAATCATTGGATGAATCGTTAAGCCAAACCAGATAGGAAGTAATGCGGCTATCGTACCTTTAGCTATATCCATGACCAAAACAATTGTTCCAGCCCATTTGCCTAAAATACGATACGTATTCGTAGTCCCTGAATTACCACTGCCGTGATTTCTAATATCAGTCTGAAAAAAAGCTTTACCTATCCATACGCCCGAGGGAATTGATCCTAGAAGATACGCAACGATCATTAGTGTGATTTCGATCAAATGAGCTTCCTCCTTAAAGTGTTGTAAAACCTTTTATTATTCTACCATGCTAGAACCTTAACGACAATAAAGTTTATCCTTAGCACGTTGAAAATTAGCTCTAGAGTGATTATAATGGCGTGGTCTAACTGTCTTTGGCACATTTAGATAGGAAGTCGTTGTAAGTATGTCAAAGTTCCCCATCTTCGACATATTTGAATAAGGATGATCAGCTAAATACGTTGAAGTTTCCTATCTTTGACATATTTGAATAAGGATGATCAGCTAAATACGTTGAAGTTTCCTATCTTTGACACATTTGAATAAGGATGATTAGCTAAACACGTTGAAGTTTCCTATCTTCGACACATTCGCCTAAGGATGATTAGCTAAACACGTTGAAGTTCCCCATCTTCGACATATTCGCCTAAGGATGATCAGCTAAATACGTTGAAGTTCCCCATCTTCGACATATTTGAATAAGGATGATCAGCTAAATACGTTGAAGTTTCCTATCTTCGACACATTTGAATAAGGATGATTAGCTAAATACGTCGAACAGTCTACTTTTAATACATATAATCAAATACACATAAGAATTTATTAATCCTACTTCAGAATTATTTACTTTTTCAGGTAGCCTGGTCTTGAATGAATAGTTAGAGATGCTAATGAAACGTGACAAAAAAATGGGAACGAATGTTTTTTACACATCGTCTGGTAATTATGGTAAGATTAATAGTGCTTGCACCTAGTCGTACACGAGATCTTATAAACTATAATATTTTTAATTAAATAAATGGCTGTATTTTTAGAATCAAAGGAGAATCTGTGATAATGGTAAAAAATAAGTATGATGATAGTTCTATACAGGTACTAGAAGGCTTGGATGCAGTAAGAAAACGTCCAGGTATGTATATTGGCTCAACTGATTCCAGAGGTCTTCATCATTTAGTCTATGAAATCGTCGATAATGCTGTAGATGAAGTATTGGCTGGATATGGATCAAAAATCGATGTCATTATTCATAAAGATAATAGTATCACCGTAAAAGATAATGGACGTGGCATGCCAATAGGAATACATAAATCAGGTGTACCAACGATTCAAGTTATTTTTACTGTACTACATGCTGGAGGGAAATTTGGCCAGAGTGGAGGATATAAAACGTCTGGGGGGCTTCATGGTGTTGGTGCCTCTGTTGTAAACGCCTTATCTGAAGAATTAACTGTAAAGGTAAACAGGGATGGCTATGAGTATACTCAACTTTTTAAAAATGGTGGAAAACCAAGTGGTAAACTAACCAAGAAAAAAGGACCGAAAAAGGTAACGGGAACAACTGTCCATTTTAAACCAGATCCTTTAATTTTTTCAACGCTTGATTATTCCTTTTCTCAATTAAGTGAGCGCTTAAGAGAATCAGCTTTTCTATTGAAGGATGTTATCATCTCTGTAAAAGACGAACGAAAAGAAGATGCAGAAGAAGTTTTTCATTATGAAGAAGGAATCAAAGAATTTGTAAGCTACATTAATGAAGAAAAAGATACACTGACACCTATCGCTTATTTTGAGGGTGAATACAAAGGGATTGAGGTAGAGTGTGCCTTTCAATACAATGATGGCTATTCTGAAAATTTACTTAGTTTCGTTAATAATGTGCGGACCAAGGATGGTGGAACACATGAGATTGGAACGAAAACTGCTATTACCAAGACATTTAACGAATACGCTAAACGTATAAATTTGCTTAAAGAACGAGATAAGAATCTGGAAGGTAGTGATGTAAGAGAGGGGATTGCTATTATTCTTTCTGTCCGTATTCCAGAGAACCTTCTTCAATTTGAAGGACAAACCAAGAGTAAGTTAGGAACGAATGAAGCACGGGCTGCTTGTGATACTGTTATATCCGAGCAATTCAATTTTTGGCTGGCAGAAAATGGCGAAATGAGTCAACAGATTGTAAGGAAAGCCATCAAGGCAAGAGAAGCACGTGAAGCGGCTCGAAAAGCAAAAGATGAATCACGAAACGGTAAAAAAAGAAAGCGTAAAGAAACACTTCTATCGGGTAAGTTAACACCTGCACAAAGTAAAAATGCGAAAAAGAATGAATTGTATCTTGTCGAGGGAGATTCAGCTGGCGGTTCTGCCAAGCAAGGTCGAGATAGAAAGTTTCAAGCTATCCTGCCTTTACGTGGTAAGGTTATAAATACTGAAAAAGCAAACATACAGGATATATTAAAAAATGAAGAAATAAGTACGATGATCTACACAATCGGTGCTGGTGTTGGTCCAGAATTTGATATCAAAGACTGTAATTATGATAAAGTTGTCATCATGACGGATGCGGATACAGATGGTGCTCATATCCAAGTGTTGTTGTTAACCTTCTTTTACCGTTATATGAAGCCTTTGATTGAAGAAGGTAAAATTTACCTTGCGCTTCCTCCTTTATATAAAGTGTCTAAAGGAAAAGGGAAGAAGGAAGTCATCGAATATGCATGGACTGATGAAGAATTGGATAAATTACTTGAAAGCTTTGGTAAAGGATATATCATTCAGCGCTACAAAGGTTTAGGTGAAATGAATGCGGACCAACTATGGGACACAACCATGAACCCAGAGTCTCGAACACTTATACGTGTAACAATTGATGATTTGGCACAAGCTGAGCGACGTGTCTCTGTTCTCATGGGGAATAAAGTTGATCCGAGACGTAAGTGGATTGAAGAAAACGTAGAATTCTCACTTGAAGATGATGGTAGTATTTTGGAAACCAATGAACCTCTTGAAGAAATAGAAGATACATTAGAGTTGTAAGAAAGGTTTGACTTACTAATATGGTAAAAAAAAGAGAAGAAATTCAAGAATTAACACTAGAAGAAGTAATGGGAGATCGTTTTGGTCGTTACTCAAAGTATATCATTCAAGAACGGGCACTTCCTGATATTAGAGATGGGTTGAAGCCTGTACAACGTCGTATTTTGTATGCGATGTATTCAGATGGCAATACGCATGATAAAGGTTTCAGAAAATCAGCTAAAACAGTCGGGAATGTTATTGGTAATTATCATCCACATGGCGACAGTAGTGTGTATGAAGCGATGGTGCGAATGAGCCAAGATTGGAAAATGAAAACACCACTTGTGACGATGCATGGTAACAACGGAAGTATGGATGGTGACCCTCCTGCAGCGATGCGTTATACGGAGGCGCGTTTATCTAAAATAGCCAATGAGCTCCTTAAAGATATAGATAAAGAAACTGTTGAATTTGTATTAAATTTTGATGATACAACCAATGAACCAACGGTATTACCTGCGCGTTTTCCCAATCTACTTGTAAATGGCGCGACGGGTATATCTGCAGGTTATGCGACAGATATACCTCCCCATAACCTTGGAGAAGTGATTGATGCTTGTATCTATCTTATTCAACATCCGAATGCCTCTCTCTCAAAATTGATGGACTTTATAAAGGGGCCGGATTTCCCTACAGGTGGAATAATTCAAGGAGTCAAAGGGCTTAAATCTGCCTATGAAACCGGCAAGGGGAAAATCGTTGTTCGTTCTAAAACGGAAATTGAAAAAATAAGAGGCGGCAAGGAACAAATCGTTATTACCGAGATTCCTTATGAGGTAAATAAAGCTACGATGGTAAGAAAAATGGATGAAATACGCATCAATAAGAAAATTGACGGTATCGCTGATGTTCGTGATGAAAGTGACCGTACCGGTTTACGAATCGTTGTAGAATTGAAAAAAGAGACTCCTACACAAGGTATATTGACTTATTTATTTAAAAATACAGATTTGCAAGTATCTTATAATTTAAATATGATTGCTATCAGTGATAGACGTCCTCAACAAGTAGGTTTGAAAAAATTCTTGAGTGCGTACATTTCTCATAAAAAAGATATCGTTAGAAAACGTACCCGATTTCTCTTAAACAAAGATAAAAAACGATCCCATATCGTAGAAGGTCTTATCAAAGCTATTTCGATATTGGATGATCTAATCAAGACGATAAGAGGAAGTAAAAACAAAGGCGACGCTAAGAATAATATAATCAAAGCTTATGGTTTCACTGCAATGCAGGCAGAAGCCATTGTAAATTTACAGCTTTACCGTTTAACGAATACAGACATTACTCAACTTCAAAAAGAAGCAAGTGAATTAGCAGCACGTATAGATGAATACAATAAAATACTTAATGATGAAAAGACTTTGGAATCAGTAATGAAAAAAGAACTGAGAGAAGTGAAAAAAGCACATCATAAAGACAGACAAACAGTCATTGAAGAAAAAATTGAGGAACTTAAGATTGAAAAAGAAGTACTTGTCACAGAAGAAGAAGTCGTTGTCTCTGTTACAAAACAAGGTTACTTGAAACGGACAAGTTTAAGATCTTACGGTGCTTCAAATGCTGAAGAACTTGCACTTAGGGATGGGGATCACTCTGTCTTTACCGAAAAAATTTCAACTTTAGATCATATTATACTGTTTACCTCAAAAGGGAATGTTATAAACAGACCCGTACATGAACTTCCTGAGATAAGGTGGAAGGACTTAGGTGAACATATTTCTCAGTCTATAAGCATAGAACCTGATGAGAAGATTATTGCTGTGTATGGTCTTAAGGAATTTTCTAAAGAGCGTAAGTTTGTTTTCATTACCAAAGCAGGTTATATTAAGCAGACACTCGCTTCTGATTATGCACCCAAGCGGACATATCGCTCTCGCTCTGCAACGGCTATTAAGCTAAAATCCGAGACGGATGAATTATTGTCTGTTTATGAAATTAAGGATGAATCATTGTATGATGTCTTCCTCGTAACCGAATTAGGATTTGGTCTACGTTATACACTACCCGAAGTATCGACGGTTGGTGCAACAGCTAGTGGAGTGAAATCAATTAACTTGAAGAAAGAGGACAAGGTAGCAGGCGGGCTTATTTTCAACCCTTCAAAAGGAGTAAAAAGCGTCTTAATGATAACCCATCGCGGCTCGGTGAAGAGAATGAATATTACAGATTATGATGTCATCTCAAGAGCTAAACGTGGCTTACTTGTTTTAAGAGAATTGAAAAATAAGCCGCATCGTATGGCGTTAATGATTGATATCAATAATCTTGACGAAACCTGGACAATTGTTACAGATAAAGGAAAAGACTTCAAGCTCAAAGCGAATGATTATACGCTAAGTGACCGGTATAGCAACGGATCGTTTATTTTAGACGAAGATAATGATGGCGTACCTATGACTGCTTATAAAGAAAGTACGGTCATCATAGAAGATGAAAAGAAAAATAAGTAAAAGATAACATGTTAAAGAAGACACTAAAAAGAACCAATCAGGTGAGTCTGATTGGTTCTTTTATTTCTAAATAAGCTAAGATCCAGCTAATTCTTTTAACTTTTTGAGATCATCATCATCGCCTAGCGCAATCAATGTTTGACCAGGAGTCAGTAGATGATCCTTTGTCGGGTTAAAGATGATTTTTTCATCATCTTTATTTTTAATAGCAATAATGATTAAATCGGTTTGTTCAGGAATGTTGGCTTCCATTAATGTTTTATTGCAGATGTCTGACGAGGCATGGATAACCGCTTCATTTAAGTTTAAATCAATTTGTCCAGAGTGAGTGATTGTATCTAAAAAAGCAATTACTGAAGGTTTTAAAAGCATGGCTGCCATCCGATGGCCTCCAATTTCATTAGGTGAAACAGTTTTGTCTGCACCAGCACGAATCAGTTTTTCGTGAGAGTTATGCGTGATAGCGCGTGCCACAATATGCAAATCAGGTTTTAACTGTCTAGCTGTAAGGACTGTATATAAGTTGTTGGCATCATTATTGAGTGCAGCAATCAAGCCACTTGCACGATCTATTCCAGCTTTTTTTAATACTTCGTCTTGAGTCGCATCACCTTGGAAAGCTATGATGTTATCATAGTCTTGAAGGGCCTCCAGTTTATCTTCTTCGAATTCGATGACAACAAATTTTACTTCTTCTGTTTCTAGAGATTGTATAATGTGTTGACCCGTTTCTCCAGCTCCACAAACGATGATGTGGTCGGATAATTCATTGAGTTGATCTTTCATCTTTTGTTCTCTCCAAACTTTTTGTAATGTGCCTCCAAAGAAAAAACTAATTAATTGTGAGCCTGTATAACCTAAAGTACCCAGACTAAAGAAAATAAGTATGATCGTAAATAATTGAGCAGGGGCGTTAAGTGGAGTTACTTCTTGAAAGCCTACTGTAGATATGGTTATAGAAGTCATGTAAAAAGCATCCATTAAACCGATATCAAGGAGTAGGTAATAGCCACCTGTACCAACAATAATAATAGCTACAAGTAAGTACAAGATATATAGCGTGCGTTTATTCTGCTGCATCGATTCAACTCCTAAAAAGATAAGGTATCGTACTATTCTTTGTCACTATTTTATCATTAAAAAATTAAAAGATATAGGAATTTCTTTGATGATATGAAAAGTTGGGGGGGGAGGAAGAGGAAGAATCACGTTATTATTCTCATTTTACAGATATAGCAAGCATAAAAAAAGGATGAGCCAGCGCGAAGCTGGACTCATCCTTTTTTAAAATACTTATCCTTTATATGCGTTTCTGTAAACTTGTGCGAGCTCGGTTACTAAAGGAAGCTTAGGATTTGATATTGTACATTGGTCTTCGAATGCATTGTCTGCTAATTCGTCAACAATGGCTTCGAATTCTTTTTTATCTACGCCATTTTCTTTAATGCTCATAGGAATGTTCATTCCTTTTGCTAAATCGTAAATAGCTTTAATTAAACTTTCAACACCTTGTTCGGTTGTGTTAGCTGGTAAGTCTAAAGCTTTTGCAATCTCTGCATAACGCTCATCTGCAATGAAATGTTCGTATTTTGGAAACGCAACGAATTTTGTTGGTTTCTTGGCGTTATATCGAATGACATGGGGGAGTAAGATAGCATTTGAACGACCATGAGCGATATTGAATTTATTACCTAGCTTATGGGCTAAACTATGGTTAATTCCAAGGAAGGCGTTCGCAAAGGCCATTCCCGCCATGGTAGAAGCATTATGCATTTTCTCTCTCGCAGTTTCATCAGAACCATTCTTATATGCTGTTGGTAGGTATTCAAAGACGAGTTGAATAGCTTTGATTGCCAGTCCATCTGTATAGTCATTCGCCATATTAGAAACATATGCTTCGATTGCATGTGTCAGGACATCCATTCCTGTATCCGCAGTAACAACAGGAGGTACAGTCATGACAAACTGAGGATCGATGATTGCTACATCCGGAGTCAACTCATAGTCAGCTAATGGATATTTAGTTGATGTTTCTTTATCAGTAATAACAGAGAATGAAGTAACTTCAGAACCCGTACCTGAGGTGGTTGGAATAGCTACAAATTGAGACTTGCCACCAAGTTTAGGGAATTTATAAACACGTTTTCTGATATCCATGAACTTCTGTTTAATGCCATTGAAATCTGTTTCTGGTTGTTCATAGAATAACCACATACCCTTAGCAGCATCCATTGGCGAGCCACCACCTAGAGCGATGATTACATCAGGTTGGAAGGCTTCCATTGCTTTAGCGCCTTTCATAACTGTTTCTTTAGAAGGGTCAGGCTCAACATCTGAGAATATTTCACAGTGTACATAATCCGGACGATTTCTTAAGTGGTAAAGGACACGATCAACGTAGCCTAACTCTACCATCATTGGATCTGTTACGATAAAGGCTTTTTTAATATCAGGCATTTTAGCAAGATATTGAACAGAGTTACGTTCAAAGTAAACTTTTGGCGGAACCTTGAACCATTGCATATTGTTGGCACGTTTCGCACGTTTTTTCACGTTAATAAGATGCATAGTACTGACGTTTGAAGACACTGAATTACCTCCGTATGAACCACATCCCAAGGTTAGGGAAGGGATATAAGCGTTATAGATGTCACCAATGGCACCTTGACTTGATGGTGCATTGACAATGAGTCGACCAGCTTTCATTTTGCGATCAAATTTTTGAATAACTTCTTCATCGTGTGAATGAATAACAGCTGAGTGACCTAAGCCGCCATAGTTAAGCATTTCTTCTGCACGCTTGATACCTTCGTCTGAGCTCTTAACCTTATAAGCTGCAAGGACAGGACTTAATTTTTCTCTTGATAACGGATATTTTTTACCAACACCGTCATATTCAGCAATTAAGATTTTAGTATCTTCTGGAACTTTAACACCCGCCATATCAGCAATTTGATATGCAGAACGTCCAACGATGTCAGCGTTTAGTTGTCCTTCTTCTGACACCATCAATTTTTCTACCTTCAAACGCTCATCATTGGTTAAATAATGACATCCATTATCTGTCATCTGTTTTTTCACGTCATTGTAAATTTCTTTATCAACAATAACCGCTTGCTCAGAGGCACAAATCATACCGTTATCAAACGTTTTTGAAAGAATTAAATCGTTTGTTGCACGCTTAACGTGTGCTGTTTTTTCTATATAACAAGGAACGTTACCGGCACCAACACCTAAAGCTGGTTTACCTGAGCTATAAGCTGATTTCACCATGCCTGGGCCACCTGTAGCTAAAATTGTTGCAACCTTATCATGCTTCATCAATGCTTGAGTTGCTTCAAGAGATGGATTTTCAATCCATTGGATACAATTTTCTGGCGCCCCCATTTTAATTGCTGCTTCATATAATGCTTTTGCAGCCGCAGCACTCGATTTTTGTGCGGAAGGGTGGAAGGCGAAGATGATTGGATTTCCAGTTTTTATTGAAATAATGGATTTAAAAATTGTTGTTGATGTTGGGTTAGTAACAGGTGTAACTCCGGCAACAACACCAATAGGTTCAGCAATCTCAACCGTTCCATTATGAACATTTTCATTTATTACGCCAATTGTTTTATTATCTTTTATACTATGGTAGATATATTCAGAAGCGAATAAGTTTTTGATGATCTTATCTTCATAAACGCCTCGACCAGTTTCTTCAATAGCCATTTTTGCTAATGTCATATGATTATCTAAACCAGCCAAAGCCATTTGTTTAACAATCACGTCTATTTGGTTTTGATCAAGTTCACGCATTTCCTCTAATGCTTTATGTGATTTAGTGACTAATTGATCGATAGTATCTAAGACCTTTGTTTCCTTTTTGTTTTTCTCTAAAACCTTTACCATAATGATCTCCTCCTAATATTAGTGAAACAATGAGCAAACATGATTAAAAAAGAAAGCGTTTTATCTTTTTTAATAAAATAGAATTATGTTGTTTCGTATCTCTATCAATAGCTTTCATCGTGCTCATTGCTAACTACAAATCTAGAATAACATAGTGAACCACTTCACATACAATGGAGTTGTGTCTATTTTGTGACACTTTACACATTTTCCTGTAATACTATCTGTTTAATAAATCGTCACTAATTGTTCACTGTTTAACTTGTCAGAAAAGACTGAATGTGATAATATGAACTTGTAAAGACGTGATATAAACGATATATATAGTAGAGGAGAATGGATTATGGAAAAACAACGTACAGACAATCTATCTTTAGACTCCCTTTGGTCTGGTTTCGCAGGTAAAGTTTGGAAAGATGAAATCGATGTGAGGGACTTTATTCAAACGAACTATGCGCCTTATGATGGTGACGAAGCCTTTTTAGAAGGGCCGACAAAAGAAACAGAAAAATTATGGTCGCAGGTTATGGATCTTAATAAGAAAGAACGCGAAGCAGGCGGCGTTTTAGATATGGATACTGATGTGGTCTCAACTATTACCTCACACGGACCAGGATATCTATCGAAAGATATGGAGAAAATTGTTGGCTTCCAGACTGACCAACCATTTAAGCGCTCATTCCAACCCTTTGGTGGTATTCGTATGATGGAACAAGCAGCTGATTCATACGGCTTCGAAATAGATCCCTTTTTATCACATGTCTTTAGAGACTGGAGAAAAACACATAATCAAGGCGTTTTTGATGCGTACACACCTGAAATGCGTCAAGCACGTCGTACAGGTATTATTACCGGCCTACCTGATGCATACGGTCGCGGTCGTATCATTGGAGACTATCGCCGTGTCGCATTATATGGTGTCGATCGTCTTATTGAAGAAAAAGTAGCAGACAAGACTAACTCTGACACAACAATGATGAACGCTGAAACAATCAGAGACCGCGAAGAACTAAGCGATCAGATTAAAGCCTTGCATGAGCTTAAAGAGCTAGGTAATATTTATGGCTTTGATCTTTCTCGACCAGCCCAAAACGCAAAAGAGGCTTTCCAATGGTTGTATCTAGGTTATCTTGCTGCAGTTAAGGAACAAAATGGTGCTGCAATGTCTCTTGGTCGTACATCTACATTCTTGGACATCTATATTGAAAGAGATTTGAAGAATGGCACAATGACAGAAGCAGAAGCACAAGAGTTAGTTGATCATTTTGTTATGAAATTACGTTTAGTTAAATTTGCCCGTACACCTGAATATAACGAATTATTCTCTGGTGATCCGACTTGGGTTACTGAGGTTATTGGTGGCGTTGGCTTAGATGGCCGTCACATGGTAACAAAGAGTAGTTTCCGCTTCTTAAATACGTTAACGAACTTAGGACCAGCTCCTGAGCCTAACTTAACTGTCTTATGGTCTACTCAGTTACCACAATCATTCAAAAATTACTGTTCACGCGTATCGATTGAAAGTAGTGCTATTCAGTACGAAAACGATGATATTATGCGTCAAGAATGGGGAGATGACTACGGAATAGCTTGTTGTGTTTCAGCAATGCCTATCGGTAAGCAAATGCAGTTCTTCGGTGCCCGAGCAAACTTAGCTAAAGCACTTCTGTACGCTATTAACGGTGGTGTTGACGAGAAAACTAAAGCACAAGTTGGACCAAAATTCCGTCCGATTACTTCTGAATATTTAGACTATGCAGAAGTTACTGAAAAATATGATGATATGCTGGATTGGTTGTCTGGAATGTATATAAATACATTGAATATCATCCACTATATGCACGATAAATATAGTTATGAGAGTGTAGAAATGGCTCTGCATGATTCAAAAATTGTCCGCACAATGGCTACAGGTATTGCTGGATTTTCAGTTGCAGTTGACTCATTGTCAGCAATTAAACACGCTAAAGTTAAAGTGATTCGTGACGAAGATGGTTTAGCAACGGATTATGAAATCGAAGGCGATTATCCAAAGTATGGTAATGATGACGATAGAGTAGATAGTATTGCAGTAGATTTACTCAAAACATTCATGAAAAAAGTTAGAAATCACCCAACTTATCGTGACGCTACACATACAACGTCAATTTTAACGATTACTTCAAACGTTGTGTATGGTAAGAAGACGGGGAATACACCAGATGGCCGTCGCGAGGGCGTACCTTTTGCACCAGGAGCTAATCCGTTACACGGAAGAGATTCAAATGGAGCCTTGGCAAGTTTAAATTCTGTAGCTAAACTACCGTACAAGGAATCACTCGATGGCATTTCAAATACTTTCTCAATCGTGCCAAAAGCATTAGGTAAAGAAGACAGTGTTCAACAAACTAATTTATCAATGATGCTTGACGGTTATGTCAAAACAGGCGGACATCACTTGAACGTGAATGCTTTGAATCGTGATACTTTGGTCGATGCTATGGAGCATCCAGAAGAATATCCACAATTAACGATTCGTGTATCAGGATATGCTGTTAACTTTATTAAACTAACGAAAGAACAACAAATGGATGTACTAAGTCGTACGTTCCACGATTCAATGTAAAAAATATTTTACTTTAAACAGGGGGAAATAATAAATGACAGAACAAACAATAGGTTATGTACACTCAACAGAAAGTTTCGGATCTGTTGATGGTCCAGGAATCCGCTTCGTCGTTTTTATGCAAGGTTGTCGCATGCGTTGTGAATTCTGTCATAACCCTGACACTTGGAATATGGGGGGCGGTACACCTTTCACTCCGCAGGAACTTCTTGACAAGGCATTAAGGTATAGAAATTACTGGGGAGATGAGGGGGGTATCACTGTCAGTGGTGGAGAACCACTTATTCATATCGATTTTTTGATTGAATTTTTCAAATTAGCTAAAGAAAAAGGGGTAAACGTGTCACTAGATACTTGTGGACAGCCATTCACCTATGATGAGCCTTTCTTTAGTCGCTTTGAAGAATTAATCGAATATACTGATTTGGTTCTGATGGATATCAAGCACATCGATAATGAATTTCATAAAAAGTACACCATGCACGGTAATACAAGTATTTTGAATATGGCTAGATACCTTTCAGAGAAAAATGTCCCTATGTGGTTACGACACGTGCTTGTTCCAGAACGTTCTGATTACGATGATCACCTTGAACGATTAAGTGCATTTATTGATGAACTTGACAGTGTCATCAAGGTAGAAGTATTGCCTTACCATCGTTTAGGCGTTTATAAGTATGAAGAACTCGGCATTCCTTACAAACTGAAAGATATCGATCCGCCCACAGCTGAGCGTATTGAAAATGCCAATCGTATTCTAAAAACACATAAGTATCAAACACAATAAGAAATGATTAAAACTATGCCGACTTTATTAAAAGCGAAGACTTTTTTATCCGCTTTTAGTCGACATAGTTTTTCATTTATTGAAATTTATTTCATTTTACTATATTCTGTTATAAGAGAATGTTTTTAAAAGGAGAATGACAGTGAATAAAATATTAGTTTTTGGACATCAAAGTCCAGATACAGATGCAATTACTTCTGCTATAACTTTTTCTCATTTACAAAATGAATTAGGGAAAGAAACAGAAGCGGTAGCCTTGGGAGAAACAACTGACGAAACTAACTATGCACTAAATTATTTTGGCGTAACAGCACCGCGCGTCATTACGACTGCGGCAGAAGAAACACAAGAAGTGATGCTAGTGGATCACAATGAAAGTCAGCAAAGTGTGCCAGATATTGATAAAGTTAAGATCTTAGCTGTGGTTGACCATCACCGTATAGCTAATTTCCAAACAGCAAATCCTCTTTTTTATCGTGCTGAACCTGTGGGATGTACGAATACAATTATTTTCAAGTTGTTTAAGGAAAATAATGTAGACATTCCAAAACATATTGCTGGTTTAATGCTTTCCGCAATTATTTCAGATACCCTTCTTTTAAAATCACCAACGTGTACAAAAGAAGATGAAAATGTAGCCGAAGAATTGGCTAAGCTTGCAGGTGTTGAATTGGAAGCGTATGGTAAAGCGCTCTTGAAGGCAGGAACGGACACATCGAGTAAAAATGCAGATATGATCCTCAATGATGATGCAAAAAACTTCCCTATGGGGAATTTAACTGTTCGTATCGGGCAGGTTAATGTCGTAGACGTGGATGAAATCTTAGTGCGTAAACAAGAGTTACTCGAGGAGATGGCATCTCAAAGCGATGCTAATGCCATTGATTTATTTATATTGCTTGTCACAGATGTTTTAAACAGCGATTCAATCGCAATTGTTTATGGTGATGAACAAGCCGAAGTCTCTAAGGCTTTCAACAAAGAAATTACAGACGCCACAATGGTACTAAAAGGTGTTGTTTCAAGAAAGAAACAAGTTGTCCCACCACTTACAGCCCAATTCAAATAAGTAAAATAAAAAAACGGATGCCCTCACGTGAGGCATCCGTTTTTGTCTTTTTCTTAGAAAAGTGAGAGTTTACACGTATAGGTTGTTATATGTGTAAAAGCCATTTTGCTTATTAACTAATTGTTCAGCTACTTTCAAAGCTCCACGAGCGAAAATATCTTTTGACTGGGCAGAATGCTTGATTGAAATTACCTCATCATGTCCAGCGAAAAGCACTTCATGTTCACCGACAATTGATCCTCCACGAAGAGTAGAAATTCCAATGTCCTTTTGGTCGCGCTTTTCAGTAGATTGGGTACGGTCATAAACTTCATTCGCGTCTGGTCTAGCGTTCTCTTTAATAGCATCAAGTAATTTGATGAGCGTCCCACTCGGCGCATCAATTTTCTGATTATGATGTTTTTCAATCATTTCTATATCATAATCATCCATTAAAGGGGCTATGTTTTCAAGCAACTGTGTCACGATATGAACGCCGTAACTCATATTAGCGCTGAAAAACACAGGGGTTGATTGGGCTTTTTCAGTGAATAAATCGAATAATGTTTCTTTTTCTCCTGTCGTTGCAATAACCATTGGGAGGGTTATTGCAGAATTAAGCACTTCTTTCGTTAAGGTCGGATGCGAGAAATCGATTAAACAATCAGCCTCTGGCAAATCAGTTGTTACGGAGTCATATAAGGGGTAAGGACAATCATTTTCTTCGGTCGGCGATAGGGCACCAACAATGTCATGACCATTTTCTTCTGCCAATTGAGCGACTCGCTTATTCATAGCACCATATCCAACAAGTAATATCTTCATATGAATTAACCGTCCTTTCTAGTATGATCAAACAGTTCAGTTAAAACAGTTTGGGCATCTTTTTCAAGGGGGACCAATGGGAGACGTAAAGAATACTCTCCAAAACCTAAGTGACTTATGAGTGCCTTAATAGGAATTGGATTCACATCCACATTTAAAGCATCCACTAAGGGAAAGAGTTTATGATTGATTTGGGCTGCTTGTTTAGGGCGTTTTTGAGCTGCTTCATACATTTCCTGATACTCTTTTGGCAAGGCATTAGCTATGACGGAAATTAAACCGTGTCCTCCTAAGGAATAAAATGGAAGGGCAAGATCATCATTTCCGCTGTAAAAAGAAAATCCCTCATCCACGACATATTGTAGGCGATTTAAATGGGCAAGATCACCAGTAGCATCTTTCAGTCCAACGATATTATCGTGTTGCTTAACCAAAACTTCCAATGTTTCTGGGGCAATAGTCATCCCTGTACGAGCAGGCACATCATATAATATCACTGGAATAGACACAGCTTCAGCAATAGCGCTAAAGTGAGCAATGAGTCCTTTTTGACTGGTTTTATTGTAGTAGGGTGTAATGACTAGTAAGCCATCCACACCGAGTTTTTCAGCCTCTTTCGAATGAAGAATACTCTCTTGTGTGTTATTAGATCCAGTGCCAGCAATAACTGGGATATCACCATCAGCCACATCGATAGCGATGGATAAAAGTGTCGTTTTTTCCTTACGCGTTAACGTTGCGCTTTCACCGGTGGTTCCATTTACGATAAAGGCCTGGATGTTGTTTTTTTTCAAGTAAGTTATATGATTTTTAAAGCTATCATAGTCAACAGAGTCCTTTGAAAAGGGGGTTGTGACGGCTGCGGCTGCGCCAGTAAATAGTCTTGTCATATTAATCTTCCTTTCTTGATAGAAGGTCTTCGAGTATTTGTATTGCATTTAAAGCGGCACCCTTTTGGATGTTATCAGACACTGACCAGATGTGGTAAGTGTTTGGCAAACTGTTATCTTTTCTGATTCGTCCAACAAAGACGCTTTCTAATCCTGCGGCATCTAGTGGGGTCGGATAAATATTTTGCGTTGGGTCATCCATCACGACGATTGAAGGGAAATCTCCTAACACGTTTTTTATATCTGCCACACTCGGCTCTTTTTCGAGAGTCACATTTATGGCCACGGCATGCGCATGTAAGACAGGAACACGCACGCAGGTAGCAGTAACATCAATGGCGTCATCGTTTAAGATTTTCTGAGTTTCGTTGATCATTTTTGCTTCCTCTTTGGTATAACCATTATCCAGAAAGTCGTCGATGTGCGGAATAACATTATGATGGATAGGTTGAGGGTAATTCTTAGGCGCTTCACCTTTTTCCCCTCTAGTCAGATCATCAATGCCTTGCCATCCTGAACCTGATACTGACTGATAGGTTGTATAAGCGACACGCTTAACTCCAAAGCTGTCAGCTAAGGCTTTCAAGGGAACAACCGATTGGATGGTTGAGCAATTAGGGTTAGCAATAATACGTCGCTTAAGGCTGGGGGTATTGACTTCAGGAACAACCAAATCAATTGTATCATCCATACGCCAGGCACTTGAGTTATCAATCACCACTGCACCTGATTTCTCAAATAAAGGTGCAAAATGTAAGCTTGTTCCACCACCTGCAGACATGAGAACGTAATCAAAGGATTGTTTGGCTTTCTCCTCAGTTAATTCTTCAACAATTAAAGTTTCTCCCTTAACGGCAATTTCCTTCCCGGCTGAGCGGGCTGAAGAAAAGAGTGTCAATGAGGAGTAGGGAATATCTTTTCCCTCAATAATCTCTAGCATTGTTTTTCCAACCAGTCCAGTAGCGCCTACGATTGCAATATTAGTCATGTAATCAACCTTTCTATTTTAATATAATTATAAATCAAAAGCCTCGCACAAAAGACGTGCTGCTTTTTCACCATAGTTTTCATCTACAACATAAGACACGCTGATTTCAGAAGTTGTTACTTGGTAAAAGGGAATATCCGAAGTCAGTAGGGTTTTAAAAATTTTGGAAGCAACACCGGTCATATCACGCATTCCTGCTCCGATGACAGATAACTTACAATACGTTGTTTCGATTTTTACGTAAAGATTAGTATATGATTCTCTGAGCACGTCAAAAAGATAATTCAAATCTTTTTCTTCCGATTCTTTCACTGTAAACGATAATTGTAGACCTTCTTGGTTCTGAATTTGAGAAATCATATCGATATTGATTTCTGCTCCTTCTAGTTTATAAAATAAATCAGTTAGGAATGTTTTGGAATCAAGGGGGTAAGTAATGGTAACGTGAGCCATTTCTTTATCTAAGGCAACCCCTGTAACGGCTTTTCTTTCAAGCATTTGGTCATTTGGCACAATCCATGTTCCTTTCTCATCAGATAATGTTTTTCCTAAGTAAATGGGAATGTTGTGATTATTGGCTAATTCTACACTGCGCGTTTCAAGGACACCTGCGCCCAGGGCAGACATCTCCATCATCTCCTCAAAGGAAATCATCTCCCAGCGTTTAGCGTTACTGTATATACGCGGATCTGTACTGAACACCCCTGTAACGTCGGTATAAATTTCGCAGGTACAATTTAGAGCGGCCGCAAGTGCGACAGCTGTGGTATCTGAACCACCACGTCCAAGTGTAGTCAGTTCGCCCACTTCATTAAACCCTTGGAAACCAGCGACAATAAGTAAATCATTGGACTCAAAAAGGTTTTCCAAAAAGTCAGATTCTATTGAAGAAATTTTACTCTTTAAATGATGCCCGCGCGTTTCAATCCCCGCTTGGTAGCCAGTTAGGGGCTTTGTTCGAACATCCAAGTCATTGAGAGCTAGGGATAAAAATGAAATCGTTTGCTGTTCACCAGTATTAAGCAGCATAGCTAAATCTTTATCGTTAGGGTTAGCGGTCAGATGGCTGACTGATGTCAGTAGGTCATCCGTCGTTTTTCCCATCGCAGATACTACAACGATTAATTGTTCATTTTTATTAATGCGCGATTTTAAATAATCCGCAAGGTCCTTTATTTTTGAAAAATCAGAGACACTGGAGCCTCCAAATTTTAATACACTTCTTTTCATAACAACACCTTTTCTTTAAGTAATAGGGCAAGGATCTTTTTTTATGCAAAAAAACAAGCCGGGGTGGCCGGCTTGTTTTTAATTGATATCCTCACAAGCGGAAGCCCTCCGTGTAGCTAGTGCTCTACGGCAGTCTGTATATTCTTAACATACAGCCCAACAAACGGTTTTCTGTAAAAAACACGCTGTTTCGGCAAAAGTCCCTTTCCAAAGCTTCGGATATACAGATCCCATTAAAGCTTGTACTGATGACATTTGCGCCTCATCCAAATTATTCAACTGATTTGACTATGTATTAAAGCTTATCAAACTTTAATGTGCATGTAAACAGATAAACATTATAACCTAAAACTCTTTTTAGAATACCAATGCTATATATTCTGTAATGCCGCTTAAATAAAGGGTTATAAATGGTTGAGAAGGTAATAGCAGCTTGAGACTTCAAATGCTATAAATTAATTATTAAAATCCCCTCATAATAAACAACAAATAAAGATGGTATTTATGAATTCTATAGTAAACTCTAATGTTCTCTAATCATCTTTTTACTTTAAATATTTTCTGCATAATACCCCTTGATATTCACATATAAAATCCTAAAAGGTACTACATATACATTATATAAATATTTATACAAACAGACTAAAAGCAAGCATGAAAAGCGCTTACATATCTTTTAACAACAGCCTCCATTAGTGTTAGTATACATATGTAAAGCAGTGAACAAAAAATTATTTAAACAGGGCGACTTGTTTAAAAAAGGAGAGAGAAAAATGAGTGATGATAAAAAGGCCATCAGTATTTTTTCGGAAATCGGTGACTTGCAGACAGTTCTTCTGAAACGTCCGGGAAGAGAGATTGAAAACTTAACTCCGGATATCATGGAACGGCTATTATTTGATGATATTCCTCATTTACCTGTTATTCAAAAAGAACATGATAAATTTGCAGATGCATTAAGGGACAATGATATTGAGGTCCTGTATCTGGAAAAACTCTCAGCTGAAGCTATTGATGCATCCAATACGAAGGAACACTTTGTAGACATCATGCTCGATGAATCAGATATTCGATCAGAAAAAGTATATCAAGCATTGAAGGACTATTTACTATCAATGAGTACGTTTGATATGGTAGAAACTATTATGGCTGGGGTACGTAAAAAAGAAATAGATGTTGAGTCCAATCATCTGTCTGATTTAAGCGACGGCCATCAATACCCGTTTTATATGGATCCGATGCCAAATTTATATTTCACTCGTGATCCCGGTGTGTCGATTGGACATGGTATGGCAATAAACAATATGACTTATACAGCACGTAAGCGAGAAACGCTATTTTTAGAAACAATCATGAGGTATCATCCACGATTTAAAGACAGTAATATCGAGATGTGGCGCGATAGAAACGAAACCACATCGATGGAAGGTGGGGATGTGCTGATCTTGAACGATAAAGTTTTGGCTATTGGGATCTCTCAGCGTACTGAAGCGCGAGCTATAGAAGATTTAGCACAAGAATTATTTGAAAAGCATTCATCCTTTGATAAGATTCTAGCTATGAAAATCCCTAATGTCAGAGCCATGATGCATTTGGATACGGTCTTTACAATGATTGACTATGACAAATTCACTATACATCCAGGTATTTTGGAACTTGACGGCTCAATTGATACGTATACACTTGAAAAATCGAGTGAATCAGATGATCTAAAAATTACGCATCAGACAGATTTGAAAAAAGTACTGAAAGAAGCGCTAGGCGTTGAGGACATTGATTTGATTCAATGTGGTGGTGGTGACGCGATTGCTGCACCGAGAGAGCAGTGGAATGATGGATCCAACACATTGGCGATTGCCCCAGGCGTAGTGGTGACTTATGATAGAAACTATGTATCCAATGCTTTGATGAGAGAAAAAGGGATAAAAGTTATTGAGGTAGAATCAAGCGAACTATCTAGAGGTCGCGGTGGTCCACGCTGTATGAGTATGCCATTGATAAGAAAAGGAATATAATTAATACAAGGAGGAATTACAATGAAAAGTGTATTTCAAAAGCGTAGTTTTTTAAAAGAGAAAGATTTTACTAAAGAGGAACTGATGTATTTAATTGATTTTTCAGCTCATCTAAAGGATATGAAGAAAAAAGGGATCCCTCATCGTTATCTTGAAGGAAAGAATATTGCCCTATTATTTGAAAAAGCATCAACGCGTACGCGTTCCGCTTTCACTACTGCCTCAATTGACTTGGGAGCCCATCCAGAATATTTAGGTAAAAATGATATTCAGATTGGTAAGAAAGAATCAATTGAAGATACTGCTAAAGTATTAGGTCGGATGTTTGACGGTATAGAGTTCCGTGGATTCAAACAAGAAAGTGTTGAGCTTCTGGCAGAGCATGCTGGTGTGCCAGTGTGGAACGGTTTAACAGACGAGTGGCACCCGACACAGATGATTGCTGATTATTTAACATTGAAAGAAAATTTTGGAAAACTGGAAGGCTTGACGTTGGCTTATACAGGAGACGGCCGTAATAATGTAGCAAATAGCTTGCTTGTTACTGGAGCTATCCTTGGCGTGAATGTGCATATTGTATCACCTGAATCATTGTTCCCAGATCAAGAAATTGTTGACCTGGCAAAAGATTATGCAGAAAAATCAGGAAGTCAGATATTGGTTACGGATGATGTCAAGAAAGGTGTGAAAGGAGCCGATGCCCTCTATACTGATGTATGGGTGTCAATGGGAGAAGAAGATAAATTTGAAGAGCGTGTCAATTTATTGAAACCTTATCAGATAAATATGGCTATGCTCAATAACACAGGAAAAGATGAAACGATTCTCTTGCACTGCCTACCTGCTTTCCACGATACACAAACTGAATATGGAAAAATGGTGGAGGAAAAATTTGGCGAGATAGAAATGGAAGTCACAGATAAAGCCTTCCGCAGTAAGCACGCTCGCCAGTTTGATCAGGCAGAAAACCGTATGCACTCAATCAAGGCTATCATGGCTGCGACGCTAGGTAATCTATTTATCCCACACGTATAATCTAAACTAAATAAACTGACTGGATGCGCCAGTCAGTTTATTTAATCTTAATTTCAAACTAGAATGTATTCATTTATTGGTATTACAAATAATGAGCTGGAGGGGTTAAAAATGTCTGATAATAAATTTAAAGATAAATTAATGTCCTTGCCATCATCGTTTACAATACTATTTATAATTATCGTTATTATGTCTATTCTTACATGGTTCGTTCCCGCAGGCAGTTATGAAGTCAATGATGCAGGGGAAATCATTGCAGGCACATTCGCTTATTCAGAACAACAACCACAAGGTATTTGGGATATATTTATGGCTCCTGTTAAAGGGATGCTTGGGACTGATACAACACCAGGTGCCATTGAAGTCTCTCTCTTTATTTTAGTTGTAGGTGGATTTTTAGGCGTTGTGAATAAAACAGGTGCACTTGATACGGCAATCGGTCAAGTGGTTAGCGCAAACAAAGGCAGAGAGAAAGCGCTCATTCCTATTTTAATGCTAATCTTTGCTTTAGGCGGAACAACGTATGGTATGGCTGAAGAAACACTCGCTTTTTATCCATTAATCATTCCTGTGATGATAGCGGTAGGGTTTGATATGCTTGTCGCTGTATCTGTTATACTTTTAGGTGCTGGTGTAGGGGTGCTAGCTTCTACAGTGAACCCCTTTGCGACAGGGGTGGCCTCACAAGCTTTAGGTATAAGTCCGGGTGACGGCATTGTCCTTCGGCTGATATTCTTTGTGGTCATGTATGGTATAACGACAGCTTACGTCTATCGGTATGCATCGAAAGTTCAGAAAAACCGAGAAAAATCGCTTGTATTTGAAGATTACGAAAAGAATAAAAATAAATTCAAAACAAAAAATCAAGATGCCAAAATGAACACAAGGCAAAAAATAGTGATCGTCCTCTTCTCCTTAACATTTATTGTGATGGTTATCAGTCTAATTCCATGGACCTTGCTTAATGAAAACTGGACGTTATTTGAAACATTCAACACCTGGTTGATGGGATTACCTATTATAGGAACGTTACTAGGGCAGCAAATGGTTCCGCTGGGCGACTGGTATTTCCAAGAAATCACAATGTTGTTCTTAGCGATGGCTGTTATTATCGGTATGATTTACAGAGTACCGGAAAAAGATATTGTTTCAGGCTTCGTGGAGGGAGCAAAAGAACTCTTGAGTGTGGCATTGATTGTGGCGCTTGCTCGAGGGATTCAGGTTATAATGAATGAAGGAATGATTACAGATACTATCCTGCATTTTGGAGAACAAGCTTTATCTGGTTTATCACCCGTTGTCTTCTCAGTGTTAACGTATATTTTCTACATTCCTCTATCCTTCTTGATTCCATCTACTTCTGGTTTAGCATCAGCAACGATGGGAATAATGGGGCCCCTAGGATCCTTTGTAGGTGTGTCAGAGCATATTGTTGTCACAGCTTTCCAATCAGCCAGTGGTATAGTCAACTTGGTCACACCGACTTTTGGCGTTGTTATGGGAGCTTTGGCTATTGCAGAGGTTGAACTAGTCACGTGGTGGAAATATACAGCTAAACTCATTGGTATTCTCTTTATAGCAACATGTATTCTGCTCGCTATAGGCGTGTTGTTCTTATAAAAATCAGCATAAATAAGAAAAGATTCCCGATGCGGCTAAGCTGTCGTTTCGGGAATTTTTTTGTTGTAGTCAAGGACTGAAAAGTTTAACGCGTAAACGTCCAACCAAGTAAGTGAATAGACACTTATATAAATGAATTTTTCTATTCATATAAATAAAAAACATAGGGTCAATTTGAATATGTAAACGAATTCGAATGTGTTTGAATGATTTTGGAAGAAAAAGATTGTTTTTTAAATTTTATCGTGTTAAACTAATTTCAAGAGGTGGGGAAAGTGCTTACAGAGGAAAGATACAAATATATTATTGAACAATTAAAGCAACAACCGACTGTATCAGTACAAGACTTGGTTATGAAATTAAACCATTCTGAGTCAACAATAAGACGCGATTTAACGACGCTTGAGGAACAAGATGTCCTTGTTCGCATACATGGAGGGGCTAGAAGAAAACGTCAACCCGTGGATGAACCGACAATGGATGAAAAAACAGTCAAATTCATTCATGAGAAAGAAAGAATCAGTCAACTAGCGGCTTCTTTGATTAACGACTTTGACGTTATTTACCTTGACGCGGGAACGACAACCTATGCTATGATTCCACATTTGAAAGGGAAAAATATTACGGTCGTAACTAACGGCGTCCCACATGCGGCACTGTTAACTGACTATAACATTGAAACAATACTCTTAGGTGGAAAAATTAAACAAAGAACAAAAGCGATTATCGGATCAATTGCTGAACAGCAACTTGATAAGGTGAATTTCAATAAAGCCTTTATGGGAATGAATGGTGTCGATGGTAACAAAGGATACACCACGCCTGATATAGAAGAAGCAGCAATTAAAGCAAAGGCAATCGAGCAGTCTGATCAAGCCTACGTTCTTGTGGACACATCGAAAGTAAATGACATCAGTTTTTCAAAAGTTGCATCAATTGAAGAATGTACCATCATCACCAATCATCTATATGATGAACAAGAAGACATCAAAGAACATACCATAGTAATGGAGGCATAAGAATATGATTTACACAGTAACATTAAATCCATCGATTGATTATGTTATATATCCAAATAACACAATTAAACTTGGAGAACTAAACAGATTCGATAAGAGTCATAAATCAGCTGGAGGCAAAGGAATAAACGTTTCCCGCATTCTCAAGCAATTAAATACAGAGAACAAGGCCCTTGGCTTTGTTGGAGGTCACACCGGAAAATTACTCACAGATTTACTTTCAGATGAAAATGTTGAGACTGATTTTACATCCATCAAAGCTTCCACACGCATTAATGTGAAAGTCAAAGGCGACCAGGAGACAGAAATAAATGATAGAGGCCCACGTGTAACAGAGTCTGAGAGTGCTGATTTTTATTCCACCTTAGCTCATTTAGCCAAAAACGATTTGGTTGTTATTGCCGGAAGCAAGCCTGATGGTCTATCAGAGGACTATTATCAGAATCTGATTGATTATGTTGAAAGCAAAGAAGCTGATTTCATTATTGATACAACGGGAAAGGAACTGCAGATGGCTTTATCAAAGAAACCATTCTTAGTGAAGCCTAATATACATGAACTAGAAGATTTGTATGGTGTAACCTTGGACACGATAGACGATATTATTCCTTATGGTAAAAAAATGCTTGAAGCGGGTGCACAACATACTATTATATCTTTGGGTGAAAAAGGCGCTCTATTTTTTATGAAGGATGAGGTTTACTATAGTGCTCCACCAGAAGGTCAGCTCGTCAATTCGGTTGGTTCAGGGGATTCGATGATTGCAGGGTTTATCGGAGAATACCAAAAGGCTAATAACCCACTGGATGCTTTTAAAATGAGTTTGGCTTGCGGAAGCGCGACTGCTTTCAAGGAAGATCTAGCTAAGAAGGAAGACATCACCAAATTAGCATCACAAATTAAAATTGAAAAATTGGAGGAGAAGTAAATGAAAATCAATGATGTTTTGAAAAAAGACTTAATGATAATGGATATGAAGGCTCGAACAAAAGAATCAGCTATAGATGAAATGGTCAAGCGCCTAGTTGATGAAGGTGTTGTTAATGACTTTGATACTTTTAAAGAAGGGATCATGAATCGTGAAGCACAGACATCAACAGGTTTAGGTGATGGTATTGCCATGCCTCACTCAAAAAATAAGGCTGTTGTTGAACCTGCTGTCTTGTTTGCTAAGTCATCAAATGGCGTAAATTACGATGCGCTAGATGGGCAGCCTGTTGAAATATTCTTTATGATAGCTGCTCCAGAAGGTGGAAATAACTTACATCTTGAAGTGTTAGCTTCACTTTCACGCCGTCTAGTGGATGCAGAGGTTGTACAAGCATTGAAAACAACGCAAAAACCCGAAGATGTTCAACTTATTTTTGATGAAAGCAACGAGGAAGAAGCAGTTACTGAAACACAAGCTAATGAAAAAGGTAAGAAATTCGTTGTGGCTGTTACAGCTTGTCCTACGGGGATTGCGCATACGTATATGGCAGAGGATGCTCTCAAGAAAAAAGCAGCTGAAATGGGTGTTGAAATTCGCGTTGAAACGAACGGAACAGACGGCGCCAAGAATAAATTAACGCGTGAGGAAATCGAGCGTGCAGATGGTGTCATCGTTGCGGCCGATAAAAAAGTAGACACAGCTCGCTTTAATGGGAAGCCTGTCGTGGAACGTCCGGTTTCTGATGGAATTAAAAAAGCAGAAGAATTAATAACAAAAGCAAGTACAGGAGATGCTCCTTTATACAAATCTGATGATAGCGCCAATACAGAAGAGTCATCAGATTCATCAGAAGGCGGATCAATCTGGCAATCAATATATAAAGATTTAATGAATGGGATCTCACATATGTTGCCATTCGTTGTTGGTGGCGGAATTTTACTTGCGTTATCATTCCTATTCGAATCATTTTTAGGTTCTGACAGTGTATTCTTTACATCATTGAATACAATAGGTGGTTCCGCATTCCAATTCCTTATTCCTATTTTAGCAGGCTACATTGCGTACAGTATTGCTGACCGTCCTGGCTTACTACCTGGTATGGCTGGTGGTTTCCTAGCCGTAGAAAGTAATGCCGGTTTCTTAGGCGGTTTAGTTGCAGGTTTTGTCGCTGGTTATGTAATGAATGCAATTAAGAAAATGCTTAAAGGCGTCCCAAAAACGTTTGAAGGACTTAAAAGTATTTTACTTTATCCAGTATTAGGCTTACTTGTTGTTGGTTTACTCATGTTCTTTATCATTGGTCCATTTTTCGCAGTTATTAACAATGCAATGCTTGATTTCTTAAATAGTCTAGGTACAGGTAATGTCGTGTTACTTGGTGCAGTCTTAGGCGGAATGATGGCTGTAGACATGGGTGGTCCGGTAAACAAAGCCGCTTATGCTTTCTCTATAGGTATCTTCACAGATACAGGCGACGGCGCCTTAATGGCCGCAGTTATGGTTGGCGGAATGATCCCACCATTAGCCATTGCACTATCAACCGTATTATTTAAATCTAAATTTACTGATTTGGAAAAACAATCAGGCTTATCTAATTTCGTTCTAGGCGTTTCATTTATTACTGAAGGAGCGATTCCGTTTGCTGCTGCAGACCCAGTACGTGTCATCGGTTCATCTGTTTTGGGTGCAGCCATTGGTGGCGGATTGACTCAACTATGGAACGTATCTATACCAGCACCACATGGCGGTTTATTCGTTGCTGGTATTGGTGAAAATCCGTTATTGTTCATTGTAGCGCTACTTATCGGTTCGATTATTTCTGCAGTCGCTATGGGTTTATGGAAGCCAAGAGTAGACACTACAAATAAAAATGCAGTAGAGAGTAACTTAAACTAAAAACAGATAACATATAAAAAAAAGACTTCTCGTATTAGAGGAGTCTTTTTTTTTATATAGAACAAGCGTTCTGTATTTTGTTATTTTCAAAGGACATAAGCTGCAGAATAGATAGTAAAGGCTATGTGTAAAATTAATGTCGGAACAGAAAAATATCGGTCTGGACAAAAAGAAAGAAGACCCTTAATCTAGAGATAACGATAACGCTAGAGAAAGAGGTCTTCTTATGAATAAAATTATATCAAAAATCATCAAAATATTAAAGGAACAAGACACATTACTCGAAGCTGAATTAGCTTTAGAAATACTTTTCCAACAGATTGTCCAAGAACTACTCTGTGCAGCTTTTAAACAAATTGATTTAGAATTGATCCAAGAGTATAAAGATCAAGGCTACGAAATAGATAGTATCCAAAAACGTACCATTCAATGGACATTTGGAGTGATTGAATTCAGCCGTCATCGCATG
>NZ_FNYW01000028.1 GCF_900109085.1 Alkalibacterium gilvum
ACGCTGCTTTTTCAATCGTAAAAGAGCTGGTTTAAACATTATATTACCTAATTTAATCGTAGATGTTTTGGTGCCATTTTTAGTGATCGAATAGTTCTCATTAACTGATCCACAGTGATGACAAGCCTTCGGCTTGTATGTAAGTGTGGCTTGATAAACTAAGTAGTTTACTCCTTTTATCTTTTCTTCTATACAAAGATAATTATTTACATCAAAAATAATGTTTTCGTCTTTAATATTTAATGAATTTCGTATAATATGAGAGTGGGTCATGTAGATTCTCCTTTGATTGGTTTTGGTCGACTTAATTATAAGGGAATCTACTGGCCTTTTTCTATTGATATACAAAAAACGTGCCAGTGAGTTTTTAGAACTCACCAACACGATTAATTATAGAACCGAAGATTAAAGGACGATTTTTTATTTTATATAAGGACTGCAGCCTTATATAAAGCGTCAATAAATGTGTAATTTGGTTAAAAATACTAGGAGGAATATAAAATGAAAAATACAAAATTGTTAGTAATGGGATTAGTCGTATCAGGAATTGTTTTAACAGGCTGTCAATCAAATGAAGCAGCAGATAACGAAAGTGAGAACGAAAATAGTTATGTTATTGGATTAGATGATACATTTGCACCAATGGGATTCAGAAATGATGATGGAGATTTAGTCGGTTTCGATATCGATTTAGCTAATGCCATAGCAGATGATTTAGACTACACGATAAGTTTTCAACCAATCGACTGGGCGTTGAAAGAGACTGAATTAAATGCAGGCAATATTGATATGATTTGGAATGGTTATACAATTACAGAAGAGCGTTCTGAAAAAGTAGACTTTAGTACACCATATTTAGAAAACAGTCAGATGATTGTCACTTTGGCAGGAAACGATATTGATACAAAGCAAGATTTAGAGGGGAAAAAAGTAGCCGCTCAGCAATCCTCAAGTGCAGTTAGTGCGATTGAAAAGGATCCATCAAATATACTAGAAGAATTTGAAAAGGGTGAAGTCATACAATTTCCATCAAATAACGACGTGTTTAATGATTTAATTTCTGGCCGAAGCGAGGCGATTGTCGTTGATGAAACATTGGGACGTTTTTATATGGCGCAAAATGAATCATCTGAGTATAAGGTCTTGGAAGATGACTTTGGAAAGGAAGAGTATGCGATCGGATTTAGACAAGATGATGATGAACTGAGAGAAGCGTTCAGTGACTCATTAGATAAAATTATGGAAGAAAATACCTATGATGATATCTATCAGAAATGGTTTAACAATTAAAAGTAAGTGATAGGAGTGAATATTATGTCGTGGTCAGCTTTACCGTCAATTATAACAGGGCTTGAATTAACATTGAAGTTATTCAGCCTTGTACTAGTACTATCCTTACCTTTAGGGCTTTTGGTAGCTGTTGCAAAAGTGTATGGACCAAAGTTTATTCAGAGATTAATTACACTATATATCTACGCTATGCGAGGAACACCTTTGCTTCTTCAATTGATGTTTGTTTTCTTCGGTCTACCATATGTTGGCATAACTTTAGATCGCTTTCCGGCAGCTGTTTTTGCCTTTGTACTAAATTATGCAGCGTATTTTGCTGAAATATTTAGAGGAGGCATGGTGGGGGTTCCCACGGGTCAATTTGAGGCTATGAAAGTACTTGGGATCAATCATTTTAAAGGCTACCGAAATGTTATTTTTCCCCAAGTTTTAAAAACAACACTACCAAGTCTGGGGAATGAAATCCTGGCTTTAGTCAAAGATACATCTCTTGTTTATATATTAGGTTTAGGAGAAGTGTTGAGAGCAGGGCAAATTGCCGCCAATAGATATGCGTCACTTATTCCTTTTATATTTGTAGGGATTTTGTATCTTATTGTTACAGGAATTATCTCATATCTATTAAACAAAATCGAAAAGCAGTATCAATTTTAAGGAGGGAACCAGATGCTAGTAATTGAAGGGTTAAGCAAAAAAATGAACGGGCTAGACTTGATAAAAGACTTCTCACTAACTGTTCAGAAAAAAGAAATTGTTTCTATAGTGGGAGAATCAGGATCCGGTAAAACAACGTTTATTCGCCTTTTAAATCAGTTAGATAAACCAGATAAAGGACAAATTAAATTAGATAATGATAGACTATTTCCCGGTCAGGATGGTCACAAAAGTGTTAATAAAAACATTGGAATGGTCTTTCAAGATTTTCAGCTTTTTCCCAATTTGACGGTTAAAGAGAACTGCACACTTAGTCCGTTGCTCAATAAATCGATTAGAAGGGAAGAAATAAATTTAAAAGCAGATGAGTTATTGGGGAAATTAGATATATTAGATAAACAACATTCTTATCCCAAAGAACTTTCTGGAGGACAGAAACAAAGGGTAGCTATCGCTCGGGCGCTTATGTTGGATCCACAGATTATATGTTTGGATGAGCCAACGTCGGCTTTAGATTACGAAACAGCTGATCGTTTTGGGGAACTTTTGAAGTCAGTTATAAAAAATGATGTTGGTATCGTTATGATTACCCATGATTTAAGATTCGCTGAAAAATTTAGTGATCGTATAATATCGTCTGAATTGTTTTTAAAACCGACATCTACACTTTAAAAATATGAAATCTTTTAAGTTAATTTTAAATTTGAATTGACTATGAGGCTTTGATTTGCTATGATAGTAATGTTGTAAATGTGTAGCACCACAACTACAACCGCTCGTATATAAGTGTATAAAAAGTAGAATCCTACTACTTATAACGGCGAGTCTAAGTGCTTAAGAACAAAGCTCAGGTTTTGTTCATTATTTAAAGGAGGTGCAACAAACATGTACGCAATTATTAAAACAGGTGGAAAACAGCTTAAAGTTGAAGAAGGCCAAGAAATCTTCGTAGAAAAATTAATCGGAGAAGCCGGTGATTCAATCACTTTTGACGAAGTTTTGTTTGTTGGAGGAGATAATACTGTAGTAGGTAATCCCTTCATCAAAAACGCAACTGTAGAAGGCGAAATTATGAAACAGGGTCGCGGTAAAAAAGTGACTACTTACAAATATCGTCGTAGAAAAGATTCCCACAATAAAAAGGGACATCGTCAACCTTATACAAAGGTTTCTATCAAATCAATCAAATCAAATTAATCATTGAGAAGAGGAATCTGAAATGATAGATATTCAATTTCAAAGTGAAGGTTCAAACATTATGTCAGTTACAATAACAGGACATGCTGATGCTGGACCATATGGCTATGATATTGTCTGTTCTGCTGTTTCAGCTCTTAGTATCGGGACTGTAAATAGTTTATCGGAAATAGCTGAGATACACTTAGATGTAAATTCTGCTGAAGAATCTGGTGGCTATCTAAAATTTACTATTCCTACTGATATTACTCAAAAACAAATGGAAACAAGCCAGATACTCCTTAAGAGTCTTCAACTATCTTTAAATAGTATAGAAGAAGAATATAGTGAGTATGTGAATATTAATTCTCTATAAGAGAAGTGATGGAGGTGCATTGAATATGTTGAAAATGAATTTACAATTTTTTGCTACTAAAAAAGGTGGCGGTTCAACAACTAACGGCCGTGACTCACAATCAAAACGTCTAGGCGCTAAACGCGGAGATGGACAAGTTGTCTCAGGTGGATCTATTCTGTTCCGTCAAAGAGGAACAAAAATTTATCCAGGTGAAAATGTTGGTCGAGGTGGAGACGATACATTATTTGCTAAAATTGATGGTATTGTTCGCTTTGAACGTAAAGGAAAAAACAAGAAACAAGTTTCTGTTTATCCTGTAGCAAACTAATTATCATATAAATTGGAATCATAAATCTTAACGATTTTGGTTCCTTTTTTTTTCTATCATGAACTAAAATTAGTCCCATAATTAAATTTACATAAAATAATAATAATATTTTATGATATAAATCAGCTAAAGTCTTAATTATTCTGCACTATTGTTCTAGTTTTTTCTGGGGGCTAATAGAAAAGTAGAAAGGATCGTTGCATTGGATATATCCAAGATAGAAAAATTTTATACTGTATTAATTGAATCAACACAGCTTATAAAAGAAGATTTAAATATATCTTTTATAGAAGCGTTCATTGAGTCTGGAGAAAATATTTTAGATAATGGCACGATACAAGTAGAAAATGACTTACCTTCACCAGACGTAAGGGATGAACTAAGAGAGTTGTATGCATCGCTATCAATTAAAGAGTTAACTTTGCAAGAAAGGAAAAAAGCTGTACAAATGATGCTTATTAATATGGTAACAGAAGATGGAATGCAGGTTAACCATCAGCCAACGCCTGACGGGATTGGTGTTATCTTATCACATTTTATCGACTTGTTTTTTGATACCAATAAGTCACTACATCTAGCGGATCTATCTGTGGGGAGCGGAAATTTACTTTACACACTATCCACGACGCTCTTTTCAGAAAATAATTCTGTCAAATTAACTGGAGTGGAAAATGATGAGTTATTAATTTCATTAGCTTCGACAATTTCTGCGCTGCTAGATATATCTATTAATCTTATGCATCAAGATGCTCTTCAGCCGTTATTGTTGGATCCGGTAGACATTATGATTACCGATTTACCAATTGGATATTATCCGAAAGAGGTAAAAACAGACCAATATCAAACGGCATTCGAAGATGGCTTATCCTATAGTCATTATTTACTAATTGAACAAGGAATTAACTATTTAAAAGAGAATGGGTATGCATTTTATATTTTACCAACAAATGTATTCGAATCTGAAGAAGTAAAACATCTATTGAAGTATGTTCATTCAAATGGGCATGTACAATCTATTATTCATATGCCACTTGAGTGGTTTAGTTCACAAAAATCAAGAAAATCTTTGTTTGTAGTACAGAAAAAAGGGAATAATAGTAAGCAAGTTTCTGAAGTTCTTGTTGCTGATGTTCCTAGCGTTAAGGATGAGAGTGCTTTTAAAGCCTTTCTTCTAGATATAAAACAATGGAAAGAAAAAGAATCGATATAATAAGGAGTGGCTAATATGTCAAAAACTATAGCAATAAATGCTGGAAGTTCCAGCTTGAAATGGAAGTTATTTAAAATGCCTGAAGAAAACACCCTTGCTTCCGGAATTGTTGAACGTATAGGTTTAAATGATTCAATTTTTACTATTAAATATAATAACGGTGAAAAATATGAAGAAATTGTTGATATAAACGATCATGAAGTAGCTGTTGAAATGTTATTAAAACAGTTAACTGAATTAGGGATTATCAAAGACTTCAATGAAATAACAGGTGTCGGACATCGTGTTGTTGCTGGAGGAGAAATCTTTCAAGAATCAGCTCTAGTTACAGATGAAGTGATAGAACAAATCGAGAGTCTTGCAGAATTTGCACCGCTTCATAATCCAGCAAATGCAACTGGCATAAAGGCATTTAGAAAAATCCTACCTGATATCACTAGTGTTGCTGTATTTGATACGTCCTTTCATCAGACCATGCCCAAGGTAAATTATTTATATAGTGTTCCCTTAGAATACTACGAAAAACATAATGCGCGTAAGTATGGTGCACATGGAACAAGTCATAAATATGTGGCCTTAAAAGCAGCTGATATGCTTGAAAAGCCGATTGAAGACTTGAAAATCATTACATGCCACTTAGGGAATGGTGCTTCTATTACAGCGGTTAATGGGGGAGAATCTATTGATACGTCAATGGGATTCACACCACTAGCTGGCGTTACAATGGGAACACGTTCTGGGGATATCGATGCATCATTACTTCCATTCTTAATGGAAAAAGAAGGCATTGAAACTATTAACGACATGGTTTATATTCTAAATAACAAATCAGGATTAAAAGGATTGTCTGGTATTTCAAGTGATATGAGAGATCTTGAAGATGCTGAAGAAACTGATGAGCGTGCGGCTCTAGCATTGCGCATTTTTGAAGATAGAGTTGTTAAATATATTGGTTCATATGCTGCAACTATGAACGGCGTGGATGCTATTGTATTTACCGCTGGTATTGGTGAAAATGGTGTTGAAACACGTAAAAATATTATTGACCGAGTAACATTCCTTGGCGCAACTATCGATGAAGAAAAAAATAATGTTCGTGGGAAAGAACGTATTATCTCGACCGATGATTCAAAAGTAAGTGTCTTGTTGGTACCTACTGATGAAGAAGTTATGATTGCTCGAGATGTTCAAAAATTTAGTGAATAGATTTAAAGATTTGCAATGAGTACGATTGTTCAAGTTATTTTTTTGATGATCTAATAAAAATAATACGAAAAAGTTTCAGTTGGCTTCCTGTCTAAAAAGACAAGGGACCAGCTGAAACTTTTTTAGTTACAGATTTTATAAAATTAATACATTTTTAAAAAGCGACAACTCACGCGCTAGGTAGTATCTGAGTACGACATATCATTAAAAAAAATTAAGGAGCAAGGAATAATAGTTTTAAATGACTGTATTCTTCATGAAACTATATTATGATTCTTTATCAAATTTATTTGTAAGATCAGTGCGTACAATTAAGACATCACATTCAGCCTGACGGATAACGTATTCAGAAACCGAGCCAACGAATATACGTTCAACAGCATTCAAACCAGTTGCACCGAGCATTATTAAATCAATCTCTTCCGCTTCAGGTATTTGCTTAGCAATCATTATCTTAGGTGAACCGTATTCCAAAACTTTCTTGATATGAGATAAGCCTTCTTTTTCTGCGTATTCTTTGTAATCATTCAGGGTATTTTTTGCTTCTTCACGTGCATTGTCAGCAATAGAGCCGTCGAATGTACTAAATGATTGGTAAGCTCTTGTATCAATGACGTGCGCCAGGACTAAAACAGCATCGTTTCTTTTAGCTACTTCAACCGCTTTCTTAAAGGCTTTTTCTGCCTGTGACGATCCATCTATGGCGACTAATATTTTTTTATACTCTTGTAACATATCAAACACAACCCTTCCTTTATCTTACTTCCATTATACTAAAAATGAAAGAAATAACCTAATAAAAAAAGAGCCAAGACTAGAAAGTCTTGACTCTATTTCTAACTAAGTATAAGAAAACCGATGGTGCCGGTTGAATGCCATGTTAGGTTGAACCCGCTATTGGCAGGTGGGCTTCACCAGAAAAATATTTGACTTCCAAGTGATAAGGCATGTCAGCAATTCTTCCTTTAGAATCCCAATGTTATAATAAAATGTTCGGTCAACACAGTTTGTAGGCATCGCGTACACCTCAGAATTCTTACTCTTATATTATCACTCAGCCTATACTTAGTCAATAAAGAGTGCTCGATTAATTATTTTAAATTACTTATTATTATATTTTGCTAACTGATTGCTTAGTGCATTTTCAAACTTGGATGTGGAAAGGGGCTCGTAATATGTTTTGTTTTTTAAATTGTCTGGCAGATATTGCTGTTTTACCCAATGGTTCTCATGGTTATGAGGATAGCGATAATTGACGCCGCTACCCAGTTGTTCTGCTCCCTTGTAGTGTGCATCTTTGAGATGATCTGGTACACTTCCCGAAAAACCATTCCTGACATCTTGCAAAGCTTTGTCGATAGCACTTATAGCGCTATTAGATTTTGGCGACAGACACATTTCGATAACTGCATTAGACAAAGGAATACGAGCTTCCGGAAAACCTATTTTTTCAGCAGCTTCAGTAGCGGTGACTACACGAGCAACCCCAGCTGGATTAGATAGACCAATATCTTCATATGCGGTAACTATCAGACGGCGGATGATAACTTTTAATTCCCCAGCCTCAATTAACCTTGCCAAGTAGTGGAGTGCGGCGTGAACATCACTCCCACGTATCGATTTCTGAAATGCAGAGATAGTATTATAATGTGCATCCCCATCTTTGTCATGAGATAAGGATTTTTTTTGAAGACATTCTTCAGCGATATCTTTTGTAATAACAATAGAACCGTCTGCATTAGCTTCTGTTGATTTCGCTGCTAATTCTAAGGCATTTAATGCACTTCTTAGATCCCCTTGAGTGGCTCTAGCAAAGTAATCCAATACATTGTCCTTTATTATGAGGGGTAAAGTACCTAAACCATTTTCTTCATCATTTATAGCCCTGTTTAAAGCGTCTTTTATATTTTCGCTTGTTAAAGGTTTAAGCTCAAATATTTGCGCTCGACTTCGGATGGCTGGATGAATGGATATATAGGGGTTTTCAGTTGTAGCTCCGATTAAAACGATTCTTCCATTTTCAAGGTGAGGAAGTAAAAAGTCTTGTTTGGGTTTATCCAAGCGATGCACCTCATCAAGAAGTAAAATAACTGTTCCGCTCATTTTCGCTTCTTCTACAACAATTTCCAAGTCTTTTTTCTTATCTGTCGCTGCATTCAGCATACGAAAAGCGTATTGAGTAGAGCCGGCTATGGCACTTGCAATACTTGTTTTTCCTATACCAGGAGGACCATAAAGAATCATAGACGAGAGTTGTTTCGCCTTTGTCATTCTCCAGATGATCTTTTGTTTTCCTACAAGATGTGTTTGACCAACAATATTATCAATTGTCTTTGGCCTCATGCGATAGGCTAATGGTTTGTTCAATCGTATTCTCCTTATTAAAAGCTTGGTTTAAAGTGATGTAATTATAGCATTCTTTCTTAAACAATGAAAATCTTTGAAAAAAATAAATTCTATTTTTGCAAGCAATAATTGTGTAGGAAAAGATAATTTATGATATGATATGTTTTGTTGAAAAACTTACTATATAAAAGGAAGTATAATATGAATCTAAAGAAAATTATAAAGAATAATAATCTCGAACCTTATTTCACTAAAGGTTATTTTGGTATTGAGAAAGAAGGTCTTAGAACAGATGCTTCAGGATATCTTTCCCAAACCAATCATCCAAGTGCCTTTGGTAGTCGAAGTCACCATCCATACGTGCAAACAGACTTTAGTGAAGCGCAACTTGAGTTAGTTACTCCACCACAGGATACTCTAAAATTACAATACCAATGGTTAAAAGCATTGCACGATGTGGTAAATAAAACAATTCCTGAAGATGAATTTCTGTGGCCTTTTAGTATGGCAAACATACTTCCTGAAGAAGCTGACATTCCCATTATTAAAGTTAAAGAGCAGAGCGAAATAGACTATCGGAAAAAACTCGCTGAAAAATACGGTAAAAAGAAACAAATGATAAGTGGGGTTCATTATAACTTTTCATTTACAGCTGAATTTATTGATAAAATAAATGAGAAAAAGCAATTAGATTCAGATAAAAACGAGTGGATCAATAATATGTATTTAAAAATGTCCCGAAACTTTTTTAGGTATCAATGGATATTAACCTATTTATTTGGAGCTTCACCAGTGAGTCATCCAACCTTATTGGATAGTAGCGAGATTGGTCCTGCCAGAAGTCTTAGAAACAGTGCTTATGGTTATCATAATACCTTCAGTGAAAATGTTTCTTATGAATCTATTGAGAACTATATAAAAGATATTGAAGACTTAGTAAAAAATGAAACATTATATGAAGAAAGAGAATATTACGGTTCCTCTCGTTTAAGAGGGGCGGGTAAGAACGTCCGACAACTAGTAAATAACGGTACACGTTATATTGAACTGCGCTCTTTCGATCTTAATCCGTTTGACCCAATGGGCTTTTCGTACGAACAATCTTTATTAGTGCATGCGTATCTACTGACAATGGTTTGGATGGATGAAGATAATAGAGATGAAGATGTAAAAAAAGGTATAGAAATGAATGCTGAAACTTCCCTAGAAAATCCTTATGACTATTCTAAATATAAAGAAGAAGGCATCGCAATATTAGAAAAAATAAAAGAAACAAGTCAAGAATTGAAGCTAGGTAATGAGTATCTTACTATTATTGATGAAGCCATTCATCTGTTCCATAATCCAGAAGAAACATTGTCTTCTAAAATAATGGATATGATAGGGCATGACCAATCGTATGTTGAGCTTGGTAATGAACTTGGGAAAAAACATAAACAGTTTTCTATGCAAAAACCATTTTTATTAAGTGGTTTTGAATCAATGGAAATGAGTACACAACTCCTAATGTTTGATGCTTTACAATTAGGGATTAAAACGGAAGTCCTAGACGCAAATGATCAGTTTCTTGCTTTTAACTATAAAGGGAAAAAGGAATATGTTAGAAATGGTAACATGACCTCAAAAGATTCATATATATCACATTGGATCATGGCAAATAAAACAGTTACCAAGAAACTACTAAGAGATAAAAACTATTCAGTTCCAGGTGGTAGTGAGTTTTCTAGCTTTGAAGAAGCCATGGAGTACTATGCCATAGCCTCTAAACAATCTATCGTTATTAAACCTAAGTCGACAAATTATGGTATAGGTATTACTATATTTAAACAAAAGCCTTCGAAAGAGGATTATAAAGAGGCTTTACATTTTGCCTTCAAAGAAGATGACAGTATACTTGTAGAAGAATACATTGAAGGAGCAGAATACCGCTTTTTTGTTTTAAATGAAAAAGTTGAAGCAGTATTGTTCCGTGAACCTGCTAATGTCGTTGGCGATGGCAAACACACAATTAAAGAACTAATTGATATTAAAAATCAACACCCTTACCGAGGAGAAAAACATCGGGCACCATTGGCACGCATTACAATGGGTGAATTGGAAGCGTTGATGCTTAAAGAGCAAGGACATACTTTTGAAACTGTTATTGATAAAGACGAGAAAGTATACCTACGCGAGAATTCCAATATATCTACAGGTGGCGACCCAATTGATGTAACAGACGAGATGCATGCTAGTTATAAAACTATAGCTGAAGAAATCGCACGCGAATTGGAAGTTAAAGTTACGGGACTTGATTTAATCATTCCAGATATGCAAGAACCCAGTTCAAAAGAAAATAAAGGATATACCGTCATTGAAGCTAACTTTAATCCTGCAATGAATATGCATGCTTATGTAGAAAAAGGCAAAGGCAGACGGCTATCCATGAAAGTATTGGAAATGTTATATCCGAATGTCAAGCTCTCTTAGTTTAGAAAGGATAAATTATGAGTGATACAATATATTTAGATCATGCGGCAACAACGCCCATGCATCCGGAAGTCATAGAAGTCATGTCAGAAGCTATGAAACACTATTTTGGGAATGCCTCAAGTATTCATCAGCTAGGACGTGAGAGTAGAGGAATAATAGAAGAAGCCCGCAGAACGTTTGCGGAGAGTATAAATGCAAATCCCCAAGAAATTATTATCACCAGTGGGGGAACAGAAAGTGACAATATGGCTATTATTAAGTCTGCGGAAAAATATAAAGGAAAACATATTATTACGACAGAGATAGAACATCCTGCTGTACTAAAACCTTTAGATTATTTAAGCAAACAAGGGTATGATATCACTTATTTAACCATTAACAATGATGGACAGATTACCCTTGAACAAATAAAAAATGCCTTAAGGGAAGATACGTTTCTTGTTTCTATTATGTATGGAAATAACGAGATAGGAAGTATGATGCCGATACAAAAAATAGGGCACTATCTAAAAGAGGAACATCCTGATGTTTTATTTCATACTGATGCAGTACAAGCCTACGGAACAGAAGAAATTGATGTTAGAGAGTCAAAGATTGATTTGCTCTCGGTGTCAAGTCATAAAATTAATGGCCCTAAAGGTGTCGGTTTTTTATACAAGAGTAATCAAATATCTCTAGCTCCTTTAATACTTGGAGGAGAACAAGAGAACAAATTAAGAGCCGGAACAGAAAATCTACCCGCGATTATTGGTTTCAAGAAAGCTGTGGAAGTGAGACGTACGAATAAGAAAGAAACGAAAGAGTCTTATCTCTACTTCAAAAAATTGTTTATCAGTAAATTACAAGAAAATAATATTGATTTTGACATTAATGGTACGATTGAAGACAGTTTATCACATATATTAAGTGTGCATTTAAATGGAATTCCGTCAGATAAACTATTGATTCATTTAGATTTAGAAAATATCGCTGTTTCATCAGGGTCAGCTTGCTCAGCAGGAACAGTGGGCCATAGCCATGTGTTAACATCGCTATATGATGAAAACCATCCAGCTGTAGAAGAAACAATAAGAATTAGCTTCGGATTAGGGATAAAAGAAGAGGATATCATTAAATCGGTAGATAAAATAAAAAAAGCCAGTATTTTTTTAAAGGGAAAGTAAGGTATAATGAGATATACACTACTTCTAAGGAGGAATTAGCTTTGGCCACATATAAAAAGGATCGATTATTAAGTAGCAACACTTTTTACACTGTGCACCCTGATGCAAAGAGATATACGTTAAGAGACAATGGTTTTTTAGAGAGTAAGAATGGATCATTTCAATACGAAAGAGCTCTTTCATTACACAATCAAAACAAGAAAACACCTAAGTTAAAACTTGTTATTTCCAAAGATATCGATGAACTGAAGTTAACCGCAGTCACGTCAAATGGATTAAAGAAGGTTGACCTGTATAAATCAGATCAACTGAAAGAAGAAAAACAATTTGCTGAGGGAATCATTGAGTCCTTAGTAAATGCAAATGTCCTTCTAAAGGTTCAATGATTGACGTTTAACTATATAAAGTTAAGAATGATCAGAAGACATACAGATGACGTGTATGTCTTTTGAATTTTAGATTATCAAACTGGCCCTTGATTTATGAAGTACAGGAAGTATAATAGTACAGACTGGAAACATACGAACCTTCAATTCGTTCAAGTACAGAATTTTACAGAAATGATGGTGGAACAAATGTCGAATAAAAATATAAGAGTCGTTGTAGGTATGAGTGGTGGAGTAGATTCTTCTGTTACTGCTTTATTGCTTAAACAACAAGGCTATGATGTCATTGGCGTCTTTATGAAAAATTGGGATGATACGGATGAAAATGGCGTCTGTACAGCTACAGAAGATTATAAAGATGTTGGTCTTGTAGCCAATAAAATTGGTATTCCTTACTACTCTATTAATTTTGAAGAAGAATATTGGGATAAAGTATTCCAGTATTTCTTAGATGAATATAAGAAAGGGCGAACACCGAATCCCGATGTTATGTGTAACAAAGAGATTAAATTCAAAGCCTTTTTAGATTATGCCATGAGCCTAGGTGCAGATTATGTTGCGACAGGTCATTATGCACGTGTAGAGAGGGACGAGAACGGCATAACTCATATGCTTCGTGGTGTTGATAATAATAAGGATCAAACGTATTTCCTTAATCAATTATCCCAAAAACAATTATCAAAAGTCATGTTTCCTTTAGGGGAAATGGATAAAAGTGAAGTTAGAAAAATTGCTGAAGAAGCTGAGCTAGCGACAGCCAATAAAAAAGATTCCACAGGTATTTGTTTTATTGGTGAAAAAGATTTCAAAGAATTTCTTATGAATTATTTGCCAGCTCAACCTGGAAACATGGTTACCGAAGATGGAGAAATAATGGGTCGTCACGATGGTTTAATGTACTATACAATCGGCCAGAGAAAAGGCTTAGGAATCGGCGGCACAGGTCAATCTAACGAGCCCTGGTTCGCTATTGGTAAGAACATGGAGAATAATGAACTGATTGTTGGTCAAGGATTTACTCACCCACATTTATATGCCACGCATTTAGAAGCGAGTGACTTTTCATTTACGACGGATAAATCATATCCTGAAACGTTTAGATGTACAGCAAAATTTAGATACCGACAAGAAGATACGAATGTGACAGTCTTTTATAATAAAGAAGAAGATAGTGCGGTAGTAGAGTTTGATGAACCTACTCGAGCCATTACACCAGGTCAAGCGATTGTTTTCTATGATGGTGATGAATGTCTTGGCGGAGGAACAATAGACCGAGCTTATAAAGAAGAAACGTTACTCAAATATATCTAGAAAGAAAAAAGGAGCTACTCACTAAAACGGGTAGTTCTTTTTTTATAGAAGAGAATAGACTGAAAATATATTATGAATGACTGAATGAAAAAATGAATGTCCAGGATTTATATATTCTCTCTTCATTTCCATGAGGCTGATATGATAAACTAAATTAGAAAGTAATAGAACGATTATTTATAATTCTATAGATAAAGAAAAAATGAGCAATTTAAGAAAAATTATATAAAAATATCAAATGACAGAAAGGAGGACTTTATGTGCAACAAGAACTTTCAAATAATATGAACCCTGAAGAATACATTAGTGGTGAAGTCACTACTATATTTTTTAAAAGTCCTTCTAACTATTACAAAGTAATGCTGGTTCAAATTGATTCAACAAATACAGACGTAAAAGAATCACAAACAGTTGTTACAGGTGAGTTTGGTCAAATACAAGAAGGAGATGCCTATACGTTTTTTGGAAAATGGACAGATCATCCAAAGTATGGGTTGCAATTTCGTTCTTCTAGATATTTAAAAGAGAAACCATCCACACAGGAAGCAATTATAACTTATCTCTCGAGCCCAAGGTTTAAAGGGATTGGGAAAAAAACCGCTCAAAAAATAGTTGATACCCTAGGACTTGACAGCATAGATAAGATACTTGCTGATGAGAGCGTCTTAGAAGGTATACCTGGTTTAAACAAGGCAAAAAAAGAAATGATTCTTTCTGTATTGGAAAAAGAGCAGGGGATGCAGAAAGTTATCATTGCTTTAAATAATTATGGCATAACCAATAAATTAGCTTATAAAATATATCAACACTTTAAAGAAGAAACACTTTCAGTTATTCAGTCTAACCCATATCGATTAATAGAAGAAATTGATGGAGTAGGTTTCAATCGTGCAGATGCTATTGCAGAAGAATTAGATATCGTAGGGGATGCTCCAGAAAGAGTGAAGGCAGGTATTATTTATGCCCTAGAGGATCATATAATGAAATCTGGAGATACATACATAACGTCAGATTTATTAATGAATAATAGCCTCTCAACCCTTGAAAAAAGTCGGCCGTTTATTATTGAACCTGATTTAATCGCTGAGAACATCATTGAACTTCTTGATTCACAAGGAATCATTAAGGACGGCAATCGTTTTTATTTGCCTTCATTGTATGCTTCAGAATGGGGAATATCCAATGCTCTAGAAAGAATAAAGATAAATAATGATAAAGAAAAAGAACAAACAGCTGTAATAAATAAAAAAATTAAGGCATTTGAAAAAAGCAGAGGTATCCTATTTGGGAGATCTCAAAAAGAAGCAATAAAAAAGGCGCTAGTAGCACCGGTATTCATATTAACTGGAGGGCCTGGCACAGGAAAAACGACAGTATTAGAGGTTATTGTATCTATATATGCTGAATTAAATGAAATCAGTTTGGAACCATCAGACTATCCGAATGAGCCCTTTCCTATCTTACTTGCTGCGCCGACCGGTCGTGCAGCTAAACGTATGAAAGAAACAACCGGGCTTCCGTCCAGTACAATCCATCGATTGTTAGGCTTAACGGGTTCTGATGATGATTCGTTACAAGAATCAGATAGAAAATTAAAAGGCGACCTGCTTATTATCGACGAGATGTCGATGGTGGATACATGGTTGGGTTATCAATTATTAAAATCTGTACCTGATAATATGAAAGTGATTATGGTTGGAGATAAAGATCAACTTCCTTCAGTTGGTCCTGGACAAGTTCTTAGAGACTTGATTGCAAGTGAAGAAATAGAAAAGAAGGAATTAACTGAAATATATCGTCAGGATGATGGCTCTTCAATTGTTACATTGGCTCATGAAATGAAAAAAGGAAATATACCTGATAATTTCTCGGAAAAGAAACAAGATCGCAACTTTTTCCCATGCCGTACAAAACAAGTTGTAGATGTTGTGTCCTTGCTAGTTGAAAAAGCAATAGCAAAGGGATATACAGCCCAAGAGATACAGGTGCTTGCTCCAATTTATAAAGGAGAGGCAGGAATTGATCGATTGAACATTAAGCTCCAGAAATTATTTAATCCCAAAAAACCAGGAACTAAAGAAGTTGTTTTTATGGACAGAGTATATCGTATTGGTGATAAAGTTTTACAACTCATAAATGATCCAGAAAGAAATGTATTCAATGGTGATATAGGGATTATTAAGGGAATCTTATCAAAAAAGGAATCTGAAAATAGTTCAGAAGAGCTTGTGATAGATTTTGATGGTAATGAAGTCAATTATTTGAGAAATGAATGGAATAAAATAACCTTATCCTATTGTTGTTCGATTCATAAATCTCAAGGTAGTGAGTACCCGATGGTCATTCTACCTGTTGTATACGGCTATGGCAGGATGTTAAAAAAGGATATTATTTACACAGCAATCACACGAGCCAGTCAAACATTATTATTATGTGGAGAACAGGATGCATTCTTTAAAAGTGTTTCTGAGAATACAACAGAGCGAAAAACAACGTTGGCAGAACGTATAAATGCACATTTAGAAGACAAAGAAATGGTATCTATGGACGTTGAAAATAAAGTGAAAAAGCAGATCGAAAAAATAGATTATATTTTGAAACCTTCAGATGTGACTAATCAGAGTGTTGACCCTATGATTGGTATGGAAGGTGTGACACCTTAAACACTAGTAAGGCTGGGAGAAGCGTCTTGGCCTTACTAGTGTTTTTGAATTAAATTTTTAATATTCCCAACTAGACTAACCCTACAGTGCGTGGATGGATACATGAACTACTTTTGTTGAGCCATATAGGTTCCGCTAATGAAGGCCCCAAGCGTATTTTGTCTCAGGGGTAGCTTATTATATAAAAAAAGGATGCTTAATTGTTTTTACAGAGAGTTGATCAACTTTTTGACTGATAAGTTCACCATCATGCTGTCCATATTGAGAAGGGGTTATGGTTAAATTGCAAAAAGCTGTGCGATAAGAATGTAGTTTTTTATGCTGTAAATGTTTTTGGTTTGTTAAAATTGAAAATAAAATAGTTAGTAATTCAAAGAAGGATACTTTTTCAGCGATGACAAGGTCAACCATACCGTCAGTAGAAAGAGCATTTGGATGGATTGGAATACCCCCTCCAAAGAACGTGTTGTTTGTACATACAGCGAGCAAACTCTGTTTATAAGTATAGGTCCCTTTGTCCGTTAGAATCTCAAGAGAAAATGTTTTTTGTGAAAAATAGGCTGATATAACAGATGCAAGATAAGAAAATTTTCCAATACGCTGTTTGTTTTTATTTTTTTCTAAACTATTGATTACCATCCCATCTAGGCCAACTCCGATACTATTTACAGCGACAATATTGCCTGAGTTTGATTCTCCAATTAAAACGTCTAAGTATGTGGAGGATGTTGTATTTATTATCTTGTGAATAGACTCTTTGAGATTGAAAGATAACTGTAAGGATCGTGCAAAATCATTTCCTGATCCGATTGGAATATAAGCAAGTGGCGTAAGAGGTTTTGAATCGGCATTCAGCAAGCCCGTTAATACCTCATTTAACGTACCATCGCCTCCAACAGCAACAATAATACTGTCCTGTTTTCTTTCTTTCACTAGAGATTCACTTAATTCTGTGGCATGTTTTGGATATCTTGTGATGTGAACATCATATGTACATTCAAAGAGAGGCATAACTCGCTCAAGCTTTGAAATAATAGACCCACCATTCCTTGAAAATTTATTGACAATAAAAACTAAATGTTTAACATTCATCTAATCACCCAATTTAGTATACTGACACTAGTATACTCGAAATAGTAATGGGAAATAAAGTATCTAGAAAAAAACGTATATTTAAGAAAGTTGTACTTGTAACTTTGATGCCTATAATGTTAGAATAGCTCGAGTTAAGCAATAATCTAAGGAGGTCTTTAAATGTTACGCGTAGCAAAAAAATATACATTAAGTATGGTGGACTATGTCTATATTATCATTGGGTCATTTCTAGCATCGGTTTCCTTTCAAGTATTTCTGTTACCCAATAATATTGTTTCTGGAGGCGTATCTGGATTATCAATACCAGCAAATGCTATGTTTGGATGGGATCCTGCCTTGTTCCAATATGGATTGAACATTCCCCTTCTAGTCCTTTGTTTTGCAGTATTAGGTAAGGAAGCAGGTTATAAAACAATATTAGGCAGTTTGCTTCTTCCGTTTTTCTTGAGTTTTATTGGTCACTGGGAACCAGTTACGAGAGACCCCCTGTTAGCTGCCATATTTGGTGGGGGCCTTACAGGTTTAGGTATAGGCATCGTTTATCGTGCAAAATCCTCTACAGGTGGGACAAGTATTATTGTCCAAGTCCTTTACCAATATTTACATTTACCGTTAGGTCTCAGTACAATAATGGTTGATGGTGTTGTAATCATGGTTGCTTTGCTTGTTTTTGATGTTGAAACGGTAATGTATTCGTTAATCTCATTGTTTATAGTTTCCCGTACAATAGATTTAGTACAAATTGGATTTAATAGAAATAAAAACATCTTCATCATTTCTGATAATCCTGGAGATATTAGAGATGCAATTTTACACACAATGGAGCGCGGTGTCACTAATTTAGGTATTCGTGGAGGATACGGCAATACAGATAAAGATATGCTTATGGCAGTGGTACAAGAAAGAGAGTTTACATTGCTTAAAGAAGTGGTGCTAAAAGCTGACGCTGACGCTTTTGTTGTTGCTATGCCTGCGAGCGAAGTGTTAGGGCGCGGTTTTTCCTTACAAAAGTATTTTCCTGTTAATGAAACAGAATGGACAGATGAATCAAAATAAATTGATATATTTAAAATAGTATAAAGAGTTTATATACGTGTATAATATTGACTAATTCATTGATATACGCTATACTTTTATCATTCACAGAAGGACATACTAAGGCGTAATAAAAGAGAGATATTCATATGGTGAAAGAATATCCTACACTTTGGTGCTCCCTTCAAAGGATTATACGAAAGTATAACGTTGCTTGGCGTTAACAAGTCTGAAGAGGTAATGACTGACTGAATAAGTTATTGCAAACAAGGTGGTACCGCGACTACTCGTCCTTGTCTGTAGTGATTTATTCAGTTTTTTTGTATATAAATGTATTTTAAAAGGAGAAATGAGAAATGAAAAAGTTAACAAGTTCTGAGTTAAGACAACTTTTCTTAGATTTTTTCAAAGAAAAAAATCATCATATTGAAAAGAGTGCATCCCTAGTTCCCATTGAAGACCCCACCTTACTTTGGATTAATTCTGGTGTAGCTACAATGAAAAAATATTTTGATGGTTCTGTTAGACCAGAAAATCGTAGGATCGCGAGCTCTCAAAAGAGTATTCGAACAAATGATATTGAAAACGTTGGTGTGACAGCAAGACACCATACATTATTTGAAATGTTGGGGAATTTTTCAATAGGCGATTATTTTAAAAAAGAAGCTATTGAATGGGCGTGGGATTTTTTAACTGGAGAACAATGGTTGGCATTAGATCCAGATAAACTTTACATTACAGTCTATCCAGAAGATAAGGAAACTTACGCAATATGGAAAGACAAAATAGGAGTGGACGAATCACATCTTATTGAAGAAGAAGAGAATTTTTGGGATATAGGGGAGGGGCCCTGTGGACCAGATACAGAAATATTCTTTGATAGAGGTGAGACCTTTAATAATCTACCAGAAGGACACGAAGAAAATTATCCGGGTGGTCAAAATGAACGTTGGCTTGAAATATGGAATTTAGTATTTTCAGAATTCAATCATAAAGCAGATGATACCTACGTCCCATTACCAAATAAAAATATTGATACGGGTATGGGACTTGAGCGTATTGTATCTATTTTGCAAGATGCTCCAACCAATTTTGAGACAGATTTATTTATGCCTATTATAAATAAAACAGAAGATTTATCTGGAAAAAAATATGAAGAAAAGAAGAATAAAGTAAGTTTCAAAGTAATTGCTGATCATATACGCGCATTAGCTTTTGCAATCAGCGATGGTGCGTTGCCCTCTAATGAAGGTCGTGGCTATGTTTTAAGACGCTTACTAAGAAGAAGTGTTATGCATGGTAGAAAACTTACTATTGATAAACCCTTCTTGACACAGCTTATACCAATTGTTTCAGAAATCATGTCAGAGCACTACCCTGAAGTCGGTGAGAATAGGGAACTTATTGAAAAGGTTATCTTAAGTGAAGAAAAAAGATTCCATGAAACACTTTCTGATGGTTTAAACAAGGTGAAAGAACTTGTTGAAGAACTGAAAGAAAAAGGCCAGTCAAAAATGTCAGGGAAAGATGCGTTCCAATTATATGACACGTATGGATTCCCATTGGAATTAACAGAAGAGGTTGTTGAAGAAGAAAATATTACAATAAACTATAAAGAATTTGATGCAGAAATGCAAAAACAGCGCGAACGTGCTCGTTTAGCACGTCAAACTGAAAATTCAATGGCTGTCCAAACGTCCTTATTAAATGAAGTTACAGTTAAGAGCACCTTCATCGGGTATAACCAAGATGAAACGACAACAACACTGATTAAAATAATTAAAGATGAAGCATTTGTTGAAGAGATTGAACCAGGTGAATCAGCTAGACTTCTATTCGAAGAGAGCCCGTTTTATGCTGAAAAAGGAGGACAAGTGGGTGATACTGGTCTTATCTTAAATGAAGATAAAACAGTTATGGCTGAAATTTTGAATGTTAAATCAGGGCCTGAAGGACAACCCATTCATGATGTAAAAGTTAGAAAAAAAATGAGTAATAATGAAACCTATTACCTTGTTATAGATAAGCATCGTAGAAGATTAATCGAGCGTAATCATACAGCTACTCATTTACTGCATCAGACTCTGAAAGAAGTGCTTGGAAATCATGTCAATCAGGCTGGTTCATTAGTGGAAGATGGACAACTACGCTTTGACTTTACGCATTTTAACCAAGTTACTGAAGAAGAACTAAAAGAAATGGAAAAACAAGTCAATCAGAAAATATTAGAAAATATTAGAGTTGAAACAACTGAAACAACTATAGATAAAGCTAAAGAAATGGGTGCTGTTGCATTATTTGGTGAAAAATATGGCAAGCATGTTAGAGTCGTTTCCATAAATGATTATTCCAAAGAACTTTGTGGGGGAACGCATGTGGAAACTACTTCTGAAATTGGATTATTTAAGATCTTATCAGAATCGGGTATAGGCGCTGGAACACGTCGTATAATTGCTCGAACGAGTGAAGGCGCGTATCAATGGATTGATGAACAACTAAATATTTTGAATCAAACGTCGAAATTATTAAGAGTGCAGTCATTGAATGAATTACCTATTAGAGTTGAAGGGCTGCAGAAAGAATTAAAAGATGCTAATCATGTGAACGAATCATTGCATGCTAAATTGGCGGAATCCCAAGCAGAAGACATCTTCAAAAAAGTTACTGATATTGACGGGATTACAGTTATCGCAGAAGAAATTAAAGCTAAGGATATGAATCAATTGCGAAAACTTGCTGATAAGTGGAAACAAAATGATTATTCGGATATTTTAGTTCTTGGACTTCGAAATGGAGAAAAAGTTAATTTAATTGCGTCGCTAAATGATAAAGCTAGACAAAATGAGATGAAAGCTGGAAATCTGATTAAGTTTATCTCACCTTATATAAAAGGTGGCGGAGGCGGACGAGATGATTTTGCTCAAGCTGGTGGAAAGAAACCAGAAGGCCTATCCGAAGCTTTACAGGCTGTTCCTGATTGGGTAGAAAAGAATAGTTAAGAAATAAATAGTCTATAAACATTTTTATATTTAGGTAAGTATTCTAGGATGCATTGTACTTTGACTAGATTTCTAGTAAAATGAGTACAATGGAAATTAATGATGAGTAGGATATATATTTTATTCATATATTAAAAGACGGAGGGAATATTAGATGACTTCAAATGACCATACTGTTCGATATAGCGTAGATAATGAAGAAGAATACGACGTTGAAGAAACATTGAAACTCGTATACACAGCTTTGGAAGAAAAAGGATACAATCCTATCAATCAAATCGTAGGGTATCTATTATCAGGCGACCCAGCATATATACCTCGACACAATGATGCCAGAAACTTAATGAAACGTCACGAAAGAGATGAAGTACTGGACGAGCTTGTTACGCGATATATTGAGACGAAAAAATAGTATGCGAGTAATGGGTTTAGATGTCGGGTCTAAAACGGTAGGTGTAGCTGTTAGTGATTATTTTGGGTGGACAGCTCAAGGGATTGAAACAGTAAAAATCAATGAATCCAAAGAACAATTTGGTTTGGACCGTATAAAAGAGCTTATTGAAGAATATGAAGTTGAATCTTTTGTTGTCGGATTGCCTAAAAACATGGACGGTACGATTGGGGAACGTGCGGAAATATCCATGGAATACGGAGCTAAAATTGAGGAACATTTTAATTTGCCTGTGAAGTATGTCGATGAACGTTTAACCACGATGCAAGCGAATAGAATGCTAATCGAAGAAGGAAATACCTCACGTAAAAAACGAAAGAAAGTAATAGATAAACTTGCTGCCGTAATGATATTACAAAATTATTTAGATCAGCAAATAAATAGTAAAGGTAGGAATTAATTATGACAAACGATCACACACACGATCACGATCACGACCATGATCACGAACACATTACAATTGTAGATGAAGAGGGAAATGAAGAATTATATGAGATCCTCTTCACTTTTGAATCAGAGGATTTTGATAAATCTTACGTTCTAGTGTATCCAGCTGGAACGAGTGAAGGCGATGAAGTTGAGTTATCAGCATTTTCTTATAAAGAATCAGAAGGTGGCCTAGAAGGGACATTAAGTTCTATTGATTCTGATGAAGAATGGGAAATGGTTGAAGAAGTATTGAATACTTTTATCAGTGATGAAGAAGAGTAAATAAAAACGATTTAAAAGATGGATATTTTCAGTGAATGGCTTTTATAATTAATATATAAAAGCTTCACGACTATCCGTCTTTTTTTCGTACAAATATTTTAGTTATTTAGAAAGACAGTATTAGAAGAAAAGTGTGTTAAAAATATAGAATTGACTTTTCTAAACTTTAAATATTGTGTATAATGACTAAGATAATGAACTTTTGAAAAAGGATGGAAAATTCATGCCTGATAAGCAATCAACTAAAACAGTTAGAAAAATTGTATTAAGTATTGTTTCAATCTTAGTTATATTAATTATTGTACTTTTTGTGTCAGGGTATAAATACTATACCTCATCGCTTGAACCATTAGAACCAGAGAGTAATACAGATGTTCCAATAGAAATTCCTATTGGGTCATCACGGACTGATATCGCACGTATCCTTGAAGAAAATGAAATTATCAAGAGTGCATTTGTCTTTAACTATCATTTACGGTTTACTGGAGAAGAAGGCTTCCAAGCAGGTTATTATCTTTTCTCACCGTCAATGTCAACAGAAGAGATCGTAACCCAACTCCAAGAGGGAGGAACGCCCATAATGGAAGAGTCAGCAGGAGAAATAACAATCCCTGAAGGCTTTACAGTGGAACAAGTTGCAATCGTAATTGAACAGCAAACGGACTATTCAGTAGAAGATTTCTTCCAGTTAATCGAAAGCGAGGGTTTTTTGGAGGAGAAATTACAAGAATATCCAGAGTTGTTAGATGATGCTATGACCGTCAAAGAGGACACATTATATACATTAGAAGGCTATCTTTACCCTGCGACGTATGAATTTCTTGATGACACATCCCTGGATGAATTAGTCACTCAAATGATTGATCGTATGGATCAAGTTTTAAATGAATATTACACTGAGATAGAAAAACAAGATACTACCGTACACAACATTTTGACTTTGTCTTCATTTGTTGAACGTGAAGGAATAACTTATGAAGATCGCGAAAAAATTGCAGGTGTATTTTATAATCGTCTGGATGTAGGGATGGCTCTCCAAACAGATGTAAGTGTTACCTACGCGCTCGGGGAACACCAGAAGAGAATAACTTATGATGATTTGGGTGTCGATTCACCCTATAATTTATATGAATACAAAGGACTTGGGCCAGGCCCCGTTAATAATCCTTCTGAAAAAGCGATATTAGCTACAATTTATCCAGCTGAAACAGAATACATGTATTTTTTGGCTGACTTAACAACAAGGGAAGTATATTTTTCAGAAACATACGACCAACATCTAGAATATAAAAATAAATACTTAGATTAGTAAATCAAAGCATTGAGTCTTCATCGACTCAGTGCTTTTGTTAAGATAAATATATCTTTAGTTTAAAGAAAGAAGGAGTAGTGTGATGACTAAAAATCAAAAAAATAGACCCATCGTTATTGGAGTGACGGGTGGTTCTGGTAGTGGAAAAACAAGCGTCAGCCAAGCTATCTATAATTATTTCCCAGGAAAATCAATCATGATGCTCGAGCAAGATTCTTATTACAAAGATCAGGATCATTTAAGTTTTGAAGAACGGTTGCAAACAAATTATGATCATCCTTTTGCATTTGATACAGAATTACTTATTAACCATTTATATGATTTGTTGAATTATAAAAGTATCAATAAACCAGTTTATGATTACACACGACACACAAGAAGTGATGAAACTATTCTCCAAGAACCTAAGGAGGTCATTATTCTTGAAGGGATTTTGATACTTGAAGATGCCCGACTTAGAGAGTTAATGGATATCAAAGTCTATGTTGATACGGATGATGACATCAGAATTATTCGTCGGATAAAGAGAGATATTGAAGAGCGTGGAAGAACTTTGGATCATGTCATCGAACAATACTTAACTGTTGTAAAACCGATGCATACTCAATTTATTGATCCAACAAAAAAGTACGCTGATATTATAATTCCCGAGGGTGGCAGAAACCAAGTAGCTATTGATTTGATGACTACTAAAATACATACCATCTTTCAAGAACGTTCACTATAAAATTGCTACAATTTATAAAAACGCTTTACATCGTAAAATGTTCGTGTTATCTTAATTGCATTGAATAATTAGCAAACATAAAAGTTAATAATATAAAGGACCTATATTACTATAGAATATTACGAGGTGAATATAAATGGTGACAGAAAAAGTTTATCCCATGACAATTCAAGGGAAAGAAAAGTTAGAAAAAGAGTTAACCGAATTAAAATCAGTAAAAAGAAAAGAAGTTGTTGAGCGTATCAAAATCGCAAGAGGATTCGGGGATTTATCTGAGAATTCAGAGTATGAATCAGCCAAAGATGAACAAGCATTTATCGAGGGGCGTATAAGCACACTTGAAAATATGCTTCAGAATGCAGAAATCATTGACAGTTCCAAATCAAAAAAAGGCGAAGTTACCTTAGGACGAACAGTTATATTTAAGGAACTCCCAGATGGTATTCTTGAAGAATATACTATAGTGGGTAAGGCTGAGGCTGATCCTTTTTCCGGGAAGATATCCAATGAATCACCTATTGCTCAAGCATTATTAAATAAAAAAGTTGGAGATAAAGTTGATATCGAAACACCAGGTGGCAAAATGCAAGTAGAAATTACAAAAGTTGTCTAATGCCATGTGTAAAGGTTTAAATATTTGGATAGTGTAAAATCAGAATAAACTCTATTAGATTATTTTAAAGATATTAAAAGACCCACAGTGGAAGTATTATATATTCTTCCACTGTGGGTCTTTTTGTAAGTAGAGTAACTAAGTTAATTAAGTACAAATTTAGTTGAATTTATCAGTCTTAAGTCCTATTTTCAATAGAAGTAATGTTATTTAAGTTAAAATTCGCTATAATTATTGTAGGCGAAATAAAAGGAGAGAAAGAAACAATGAGTAATTATATCTTTAAGGCCATACTAACTAGTTTATTTGTTTGGCTTTTATATCAAGTTGTTCACAATCCTATCTTTTTGATTTTTTTTCTATTAGCACTAATATTTTTTAGTATGTATAATTTATCTAAAGAAAAAGGGGAACATACGAAATATTTTTGGATAAGTGTGGTATTACTTTTTTGCTCATTTATCTTTACTAGTGCATTTTGGATATTACTTTTATTGTTTCTTCTGTTTCAGCTAAGTTCTGATCAAAAACTCTTAAACACTATACGAGATCCTTTCATAAGAAAAAAACAATATTGGCGAGATAAAGAATTTATTTCTGTTCAATGGAATGAATTAGAAAAAAACGAATTAAAGTTATACCGAAATAAATGGATTGGTGATGATTCAGTCGGAAAGAATATATTCAAATGGGAAGATCATAATCATCAAAAAATAATGGGAGACACCTTTTTTGATTTAGGAAACACCGTCTTGCCAATCAAAGAAAATGTTTTAATAATCAGAAAAGGTTTTGGCGATACCAAAATACTCGTACCAAAGGATATCGCTTTGTCAATAAATGTGAATATTGTGCTAGGGAAGCTTATTATTGAAGACGAATTTTTTGATTTAAAGAACGAAACGATTAAATGGCAATCAGATAATTATGATACTGCTCTAAGAAAAATAAAAATTGTATGCAGTACGATTGTAGGAGAAGTTGAGGTTGTTTATTTATGAAAAAGACCCTTTCTCAATTGATAAAATTTTTTCTATTGTTTCTTTTTATTCTTTTATTTATTACTCTGTTGATATTCCTATCTATATCAGAGAATCAATCGTTTACTGCCCTATATAGAGCTGATATTTTTGGGGTATCATTAATATTTTTTCTTATATTGTTCTCTTTGGTTTTAGCAGGTATTATGTCAACCTACTTGCGACTGTTTGAAAAAATCAAACTTAGAAAAGTAGAAGAAGGCCTAAGGATGATGAGTCAAGGTCATTATTCAGCATCTATTTTTCTGAATATGTATTCACTGGATACACCACTACAAATTAATGAAGACATCGATCGTCAGTTTTTAAAATTGCATGAAAAACTGATGTTTATGGCAGATGAAGCGTTAAAAAATGCGGAAGAAGATAAAGCTCTTGATGAAGAGACAAAAAATGATATTCTAGAAGGTGAACGTAAACGCATAGCTAGGGAATTACATGATTCTGTCTCCCAGCAATTATTTGCTGCTTCAATGATGCTGTCTGCTGTGAATCAGCAAATTGAAGAATCTACTGAAGGTGTAGTAAGCCAATTAAAAATGGTAGAACAGACAATAAATGCCTCTCAAACGGAAATGCGCGCTTTACTTTTACATCTTAGACCTGTTCAGTTAGATGGGAAGAGTTTAAAACAAGGAATAGAACATCTCCTTAAAGAATTAACATCTAAAATTGAAGTTAACATTCACTATGAAATTGAAAGGATAACAATGCCAACAGTAATGGAAGATCATTTTTTTCGCATACTTCAAGAATTATTATCTAACGTATTGAGACATGCTAAGGCCAAAGTTTTGGAAGTATATTTAACTCAAAATAACAATGTTATTCAACTGAGAGTGAATGATGATGGCGTCGGTTTTGATGTAGAGAAACCAAAATCTGGAAGCTATGGTCTACAAAACATTAAAGAAAGAATAGAGGGAATGGGGGGAAGCGTTAAAGTGGTTTCGCTCCCAAGTTTTGGAACACGAATTGAAATAAATGTGCCTTTAATAGTAGGAGAGTGAGAATATGATTCGTTTGATGCTTGTAGATGATCACGAGATGGTAAGATTAGGTTTGTCATCCTTTTTTTCTATACAAAAAGATTTTGAAGTCGTGGCTGAAGCAACGGATGGTAAGGAAAGTATCAAATTAGCATTAAAGGAGAAACCAGATATTATTCTGATGGATCTAGTTATGGAAGTTATGGATGGAACTGAAGCTACAATTGAAATTATGAAACGATGGCCTGAAGCCAAAATCATTATATTAACTAGCTTTATTGACGATGAGAAAGTTTATCCGGCTATGGAGGCAGGAGCTTCTGGTTATATTTTAAAAACATCTACTGCTACAGAAATAGCTCAAGCTGTTAGAGAGACCTATAATGGTCATAATTTCATAGAAGATGAAGTGTCAACTATACTGGAAGAAAAAAGGATAGAGAAAAGCACAGTCTCCTTACACGATAGATTAACTAGTCGGGAGAATGATGTTGTTCAACTCATAGCCAAAGGTTACACAAATCAGTCCATCGCAGATGAGCTATTTATTACTTTGAAAACAGTAAAAACACATGTGTCTAATATTTTATCAAAGTTAGAAGTAGAAGACCGCACACAAGTAGCTATATATGCATTCAGACATGATCTTGTAGAAAATTAAAATCCAAAAAAAAAGACCTCAATCAACTTTTAGTTGATTGAGGTCTTTTTTTTAGGTTCTTTGTCAAATCGTGTTGGTCAGAGATTTCCGAGGTAGAAAGCTTAAATGCTTTCTACCTTTTTTTATGCGACTTTAGTACTTAATTGTTTGTTGATCACTTTTTCTTCTTCAAAAGTTAAGGGTCTGATTTCTTTCTCGGTCTTTTCTTTCAATTTAAAACTAATTAGAATGCGTGCCCTCAAATGACTAAAATTACGATAACCATAACCACTTCGTTTGATTGTTTTAATTTTATTGTTAATGCCTTCAAGGTGTCCATTGGACAAGGTATACTTACAGGAATTTTCTATGGAATCTAGGTATTT